>NZ_MWQL01000007.1:0-160317 GCF_002210325.1 Fibrobacter sp. UWB1 | reverse complement strand
TTACCGGAAACTATATTTGGACAAACAATCTGTCTAAATTATTGTCCGCATCCCCAATTGTGACCTTGAACAGCAAGGGCGACCGCCGTGGTTCAAATATAAAATACCATCCCTTCGCTTTTACAGAACAAGGTGTCGCCATGCTTTCGGCTGTGCTTCGCAGCGAAAGGGCGATCAAGGTCAGCATTGAAATCATGAACGCTTTCGTGCAGATGCGACATTACCTGCGCGGCAACATCGCCATCGCAAACCGCCTTGACGCCGTAGAAAACAGGTTTAACGCAAGATTTGTTGAACACGACATCAAATTTGAAAAGATTGACGAAAATTTCTCGAAAATCTTCAATCAGTTGGATGCTTCGCCCCAAAGGGCGAAGGAGGGAGTATTCTTCAAGGGGCAAATCTTTGATGCTTACGCCTTTTTCCAAGACATCATAAAGACTGCAACAAAAGAAATTGTCATTATTGATGGTTATGTTGACTTGTCTGTTTTGGAAAGGCTTGCAGTAAAAAAGAAGAATGTTGCTGTAAAAATTTTCACGAACCCGAAAGCAGAATTGCAAAAAATTGATGTCGACCAGTTCAACACGCAATACCCAACCGCAGTTATGGACTTCACCAAAAAGATGCACGACCGATTCTTGATTATCGACAATAAGGAACTGTATCATATTGGTGCGTCGCTTAAGGATTTAGGCAAGGCGTGTTTTGCGTTTGAAAAAATGGAGGATGCAAAGACATTAATCCCGGCGATTCTGGCCGCATTATAAAAGGCGGCCCGCAATTTGCAGGCCGCTTTTCGCTTAATGTTGTTGAATTCGATCTTACTTCAAGTTCGTCTTGAAGAATTCGTTCAGCTTTTCGAAGGGGATTTTTTCCAGGTTGTCGTAGAGGTCCACGTGGGAGGCTCCGGGGATAACGAGGAGTTCCTTGTTGCCGACGGTCTTGCTCCAGTTCTTGGTGGCGTCGAGTTTTGCGGGGACGTTCGCCTTCTTGCCGGTCATCTTTTCGAATGCGCCTTCGCCGAAGTAGCGGCTGTGGGCCTTTTCGCCGTGGATGATGAGCACGGGGTTACGGATTTCGTCGGCGTATGCGAGGAGCTTCGTGTTCATGAGCGAGGTGCCTGCGGAGGCGGCCCAGCCCTTGTTGCTGTTGAGGGAGCGCTTGTGGTAGCCGCGCGGGGTCTTGTAGTAGGCGTAGTAATCCTTGACAAAGTAAGGTGCGTCGTCCGGAAGCGGGTCCACCACGCCGCCGGCCAGGTCGTAGGTGCCATTCTTGAAGTCCTTGGTGCGCTGGGCCATCAAAGCCTTGCGGGCCTCGTTGCGGGCGTCGGCGTTGTTTGCGGAATCGAAGTAGCCGTTTGCGGATACGCGGCTCATGTCGTACATGGTCGAGGCTACCGTCGCCTTTACGCGGGTGTCGATGCCGGCGGCGTTAATCGCCATGCCGCCCCAGCCGCAAATGCCGATGATGCCGATGCGTTCCGGGTCAACGTTGTCGCGGGTCGAGAGAAAGTCCACGGACGCCATGAAGTCTTCGGTGTTGATGTCCGGGCTGTTCATGTAGCGCGGCTCACCGCCCGATTCGCCAGTGAAGCTCGGGTCGAATGCGATGGTCAGGAATCCGCGTTCCGCCATCTGCTGGGCGTAAAGACCGCTGGACTGTTCCTTGACGGCACCGAACGGGCCCGAGACTGCGATCGCCGGGAACTTGCCGTTCACCTTGAGGCTCGTGTCCTTGGGCACGAACATGTCGGCGGCGAGTTCAATGCCAAAGTGGTTCTTGAAAGTGACCTTGGAATGTTCGACCTTGTCGCTCTTGGGGAATACCTTGTCCCATTCGGCGGTGAGCGTGAGCTTGTTCATATTTTCTTCCTTTGTCTGTTGTGCTGTTTCTGTTGCGGACTGCGCGGCCGGCGTGGCGGCACCTTGCGCGGCAGCATTATTTTCTTTTTCGGGGCAGCACGCCATCAGGGTGCATGCGGAAGCCACGGCAAGCGCCACTTTTAAGAATTTGGATTTCATGATTTATCTCCTATTTAAAAATTCAACTCTTCTTGTCATGCCCGCGCAGGCGGACATCTTAAGATTCTCGCCTTCGCGAGAATGACAAAAAGCAATCCAGCCTTCGTGAGAATGACTTTATTGTATTACACTTTCTTTCCCATGGCGAACGCCTTTTTCAGGAGCGAGGAATTCTTCTTGACGTCGCCGGCGCTTTCGGCACCCGTGGCGCAGAGGGAGCCCTTGAGCTTCACGTCGTCAAAGCAGGCAATCCACCCACCAATGCCGCGCTTTGCGATGTTCATGGCCTTCGCGTCGGTATCGGCAGCAGACGTGAGCAGGTAAATCTCGCGGAACTTGTAATCGCTAGAATAGAGGGAATTTGCGCGGTCGAGCATGGTCTTGAGCTGGCCGCTCATCTCGTAATAGTAAATGGGCGTGGCAAACACGATGACATCGGCCGATTCCATCTTCTTGGTGATGGCGGGAGCGTCGTCCTTGATGACGCACTTGCCCTTCTTCTGGCAAGCGAGGCAGCCCATGCAAAAACCGATCTTCTTGCCGCGCAGCGACTCGAATTCCACCTTGTTGCCCGCCTCGGCGGCACCCTTCGCGAACTCCTGCGCCAGGGTTTCGGAGTTGCTTCCCTTGCGCAAGCTGCTGGACAAGACCAATACTTTTTTCATAGGTTCCTCTCGGTTGAAGTCTTTACATGTTCAAATATACCTCTTTTTTCAGATATTGCAAATACTTTGTTTTCATAACTAGACATGCCTATAAGGCATAGATTTAAGCAGCATAAAAAGGCGGAGCATTTTTCAGCATCTACTTCTCTTCGATCAACTCTATCAGCTGCTCCTTGTTGGGTAACACTGTTTGATACTTGCTGGCAAAAATCTGCGAATTGCCTTCGGGCAAAGTGATTTCTACAAGGGAGTCCGACTTTTTCTTGCAAAGAACGATGCCGATAGTGTTATTTTCGTGCGGAAGCTTTACAAAGCGGTCATAGTAGTGCACATACATCTGCATTTGACCCAAATCCTGATGCGTGAGTTCGCCAATCTTCAGATCCACCAACACAAAGCACTGCAGCAACCTGTTATAAAGAACCAGGTCCATAAAGAAATGCTTTTCGTCCAGCGTAATCCGCGACTGCCGTCCCACGAAAGTATATCCCTTACCCAGTTCAAGCAAAAAAGACTCCAACTTGTCGATGAGCTTGCTTTCCAGTTCGGTTTCCGAATATTCGGACTGTTCCGGCAGTCCCAAGAATTCCAAAATGTAGGGATCCTTGACAATGTCCGCCGGGGACTCCACGATACACCCTTTTTTAGACAGTTCCCTCACCGACTCCTTATCCTTGCTTACAGCGAGCCGTTCATAAAGCGCGGAATCGAACTGCCTTTTGAGTTCCCGCAGGCTCCAATTCGAGTTTTTCGCCTCAATTTCATAGAATTTCCGTTCGTCGGGATTATCAATACGCATCAGGAACAAGTAATGGGAGTAGCTGAGGGTGAATTCCGCAGACACTGTCTGCGAAATCTCCTTGGAGTAAATCAAGAAAAACTGACGCATTTGCTCCAGGTTTCTCTGCGAAAATCCCTTGCCATAATTTGCAGTAAGCCTGGCAGAAAGATTTTTGAGGACTTCCTTTCCATATTCTGCGCGGATGTTACCCTTTTGCTCATTTTCGACAATCGAACGGCCAATTTCGTAATACGTGCGAACCATCGCCGTATTAACGGCAACAGCAACAGACTTACGGTTCTGTTCGAGAATCGACGCAATTTGAGAATAAAGAGCGTCTTCCCTATGATTAGCCACTTTTTTAGCCATATAGCCTCCGTTTGGTTGCAATTTGCGACGCCGCTTTCGCGGCTGGTTAGTGTTAGAGGCGTCTCTTGTATTCCGAAAATCCAGAATAAAAAAAGACGCATTTTTCCATTAGACGGAAAAACACGTCGCGCATTAATGTACCTAATATTGCCAAAACTGGCAAGGGGAGTAAGAAAATTTTACATAACCACTGGGGTTATTCGTATTTCAATACCATGAACAACAAAGACCTTGTGGAAGCTCTTGATTTGAACCTGTCGGAATTTCCGACAGGTTTGCCCGAATTTGTAATTTGCAAAAAATGCAAAATAGTATACTGAAGAGAAATAAAATCAAACAAGTTTGATTTTGCTTCGTTCGCCTTGCATGCTTTTCCGCCTACATGCATAAAAAAGGCGGGGCAATTCAAGTTTACATTTTTTTGCTAGTAAGGAATCCTTACATCCTGAGATTACTTCCGAATCATATCCTTTTAGTTCTTTCTAGCAGAAATACGATATTTCGTTGAAATGAGCAATCCATTTCGCAACAACATCCTCATGACGAGCTTCAATAATCCGAAGAATATTTTGCAAGACATGTACCGGTTCCAGAGGAACACCTTCGTTGGACCAGAAATAAACCCAGAAAGACCCTATTTTAAAGATTTGCGGCATTGTTGAACCCACCTTTCTGAGAAAATTCCATTATCAAATGAGCCGTAGATTCAATCACCTTCTTATAGCGATTGATTTCCTCATCTGAAAAACCGAATATATCTTCCCATGTATAGGAGGGTAAATAGCATGTCGCCCGATGGAAGCCGTCTTTTGCGTCGGGCTTTTCGATGTACACCTTAACGCGGCCATCCTTGCCCATTTCGGAATGGACAATTTCCGCGTTGTCGTCAAGTGTCATGAAGGGGTACATCATATTGCTTAATGGCAATATAACATTTTCAGGCCTTGTTTGGCTAGTATTCATCTTTCCTCCCTCCGCCTACATGCATAAAAAGGCGGGGCTTTGCTTGTTTTACACCGTGCGCGAAAAATAGTTTTCTACACACTTGTGCACTAAATATAAATTACTAGATGGCGATTGTCAAGAGTTTTTTTAAATCCGCTCCAATTTCAAATGGTTATCTAAAATATCCAATGTATATTTTGATTCGTCTTCTGAAATCACAAGCATCGATGTAGGCGACGTTTGCACAACCTTTTCCACCCACAAGATGTCTTTTGGTCCACGGCGGAATTCAGACCATTGTTCGCATACAGTGTCATAGCTATAGTCATCAAACGGCTCTTTTAAGCGATATGCAATAATTCCGCAACCATACATTATGCACCATTGATTGTCTTCCGTTATAATAGCGCCTTCGGCATCGCCATAAAAGTCCCCAATACACCAAACAAGCTGCTTTTGCTTTTTCATGTAAAGACGAACCGTTTCATACTTCTTATACACTAGGTAATCATCATTTTCTACAAGGATGTTGTACTCCGGATCATCAATACGCAATTCTTCACGTTCTATGTATTCGCTCATTTCACAGCCTCTTACTCATCTGAACCAAGCGTCACAAATAGAGTTACATTTTTGAACCTAACAATCCAAAGCCCACAAAGGATATAAAACTGATAGGAATGCACACTGTCAAAGCACCCCGTTTCTAGTACAGAAATAGGCTCTTCATCTGCCGCTATATCAAAAATTTTCTTAAAGTTCGAGATTAGGGTCGCACGTTCATCGGACCAAAATTTCGGTTCTATATGTGCAAGAACTTCATCAAAAGACATTCCTGGATGGACAACGCAGTCCTTCGGCAAATCTGTTCCGGTATAGAATTTAGCCAGTTCTTCCATCGGCATGCTATTGTCTGTAGGAAAAACATCCAGGGCATAGCCATCGTAGCGATGAATTTTGCAATAAGTTGTCTCGATCATATAAAAGACGCTAAAGAATTTATTTGCGGCATCGATAACTTTCTTTTCCAAAACGATACCATAGGTATCCTGCACAAAAGCAAGTTCCTCATCCTCGTAATATCTTTCGCAGTAAAGCCTATCCATACAAGACATCCTTTCACGCATAAATATATATTTAAACAACTGTCATAAGATGACAATTGCATATTTTTTTTAGGAGTACCCACGTATGACCAATGGTAATTACGTCGAATTTCTCGAACAGCCTATCTTTGATGGAAAAAACTCCCCGAGATAGAGTGCGAAGTCAAATGGGTTGACGATGAACAGGGATAATTCCTAAAACTTCACTTTCGGCAGGTTCTTGACGTTTTTCGCGGTATTGAGGCAAAAGGGTTAGTTCTTTTCGATGGTTTCGATTTCGGCGGGGGTTAGGTTGTAGAGTTTGTAGACGAGTTGGTCGATTTGCTTTTCCAGGTCGGTGGTGTCGGCTTGCGGGTTCGCCTTCTTTGCGGCAAGGATTTTATCAACAATGTCAATGATGGGTTGCTGCTGATTTGTAGATGGAATCGGGAAAATTGCCAATTCATTGATTTTAAATTGAGGAAACAACCCGCGTTGCAATTTACCAAACTTATGAGCAAACCAAAAGGATTCCACTTTTGAATTTAGAACACCCAGAATATATTTGGGATTCTCTTTTATATAAATGACATTCATTGAATTTCTGTCATTCAGAATAGTCTCTTCAGTATAACATGCATTTATACAATACGGAGGCTTCGATGGAATTTGACGAACCAAAATTCGTGGTGTAGAATATAAATCAAAATTATTCCTTGGAGCAGCAAGATTCTTTCCATATTTCAAATATTCTTTGCGTTCCCAGGTTATCAAATACCTTTTTACATCATTTCCATCTAAATACTTATAATAATCTCGTGATTCCTTTTTATTAGAATGATAGATACGATTATCCTTCATTTCTTTTGTTTGCGCAGGAATTCCCGCTCCAACTTCATACGCACACAAACCAGCTTTTACATCCGCAACATCTCTTAGTTCTCTTGAATTATTTTCAATCTTATTCAAAATCAATGCAAAAGAATTATTCTTGAACAATTCCATATTTATGATAAAATCTTTTTGCTTTAAGAAATATAGACAATCCGTTTCTTTTATCAATTCAATTTTGTCTTTTTCAATTGCCTCAAAAAGTTTAATCTTTCCATTTTTATTGTTTTCGTTTCTCAACAAGAGTATACTTGAATCAACATCCGCATTATCAAAAACTTTTTTATAAAAATTGACAATTTGAACGTATGATTTTTCAAGCACAAATTTGCGTAATTCTTTATTTGTGTTAATAGTAAGCCAATTGTTGGGAATGATATACGAAAAGATTCCTTTGGAAGCAAGTAAATTTACGCCCTGTTCAACGAATAAATGATACAAGTTGACTTGGTATTTCGCCAAATTAAAGGAGTTATAGAATATTTTTTTCATTTCGGGTGTAATACCCTTTTCGCTACTATCACGGGCAAAGACATACGGCGGATTTCCTATCACGATATCAAAGCCACCTTGTTCGAAGACTTCGCTGAACCATGTATGCCATAGAAAAAATCGATCCGTTGCGGTTACATCCTTGATAGCATCCAGTTTTACTCCAAAACCTTTTTCGCGAAGCAAATCTTGTATTCTTGACTTAAGGGCTTCGCGAATTTGACGTTTCATTTCATGGTCTTCGCAATTAAAGAATTCATCTTTCAAAAGAGAAATGACTTTTTTATTGGCGACTTCTCCTGTATCAAACAAGTCTAAAATTTTCCCAGTAACCTTTTCTTTCTTCGTTGCATTGTAGGTGATATCGCTTAAATCTACGCCTTCGTATTGCTCCAGAAGGCTATTCCCTTGCATAATCTTGAAATCCAGGTTCGGCAATGCATGCGGAGTTTCTTCATCAACGATCAAACTAAGCCAAAAACGCAGTCTTGCAATATCTACGGCACCCTTTTCAATATCGACACCATAAATATTTTGTTGGATAATGTGCTTCTTGATTTCAGCAGCCTTCGCATGATCAAAGCCCTCAATCGCAGAACGGCAGAAATAGAGTTCACGCATCAAGCCCATGGGAAAAGCGCCAGAACCAATGGCAGGGTCGCAAATCTTGACATTTTTCAGTTTTTCGTCAACTTGTTCTGAAATATTTTCATCACCATTCAATACATCTACTTTATGTGTCAGTACGAAATCACGAATCCGTTCCTTCGTTTCGTTTTTCTTCACGCCGTTACACAAGTGCGCAATCAGGCTTTCGCGACACATGTATTGCACAATTTCTTTCGGCGTGTAGAACGCTCCCTTTTCCTTGTTGTCTTCAAGCAGGTTTTCAAAGATGCAGCTCAGCATTTCCGGGTCAACACCCACTTCAGCGTCGTCCGGGTCATTCTCGTCTATGGTGAAGTTATACTGCGTAAAGAATTCTAGCAGTTCTTCCATGTATTTTTTGGGGAGCGGGAATTCTGTATTATCCTGAGCATCCTTCTCGAAAAGTCCGCCATTCAAATACGGAACCTTAATTCCCTTACCCACCATTTCTGAGGACACAAGGTCATTTTCACGTTTGGTATTCAGGTCATCAAACAACGGTTCCAGAACATCGTCAATAAATGAATCCTTATTCTTTGTATTCTTGAACAGATTCTGCACAAAATCCTTGTCGCCATTTTTCCACGCAGCATCGCTTGCCGGGACGCCCATCCAGCCCTTCTTTTGCAAGAACTGGATAAACACAAGGCGGCCCATCAATTTTTTCACGTAATCACGAACGGCCTTCTCGGGGTCAGCAAAAACAGAAAACGCTGTCATTATTTTTTTATTCGAGACGCCGGTTGTTTTCGTTTCCCATTTGCCACCCGATTTAACAACACGCTTTCCCGTCACGTATTCAACGATATCTTCATATTTTTCCTTATACTCGTTGAAGAACCGTTTACTGAGAGCCTCTACAGAGAAAGCTTTTGTCACATCTTTAAGAGTCAAGCCACTATTCGCCAGTTCCATAAACTGCCGCACGGCAGTTCTAGAACGATGACCTTCGCCTAGCAAATAAGTAAAACGGAGAGCATCTGTCGATTCTTTCTTGTAGGCACCTTCTTCGTTAAACGCCCATGATTCGCTCACATACGAAAAACGGAGCACGGATTCAGAATTGCGGTAACAGAGCATAAATGCACCGGCAAAGCCAGCACCCCGCCACTGAGAACAGAGCAAGTTCCTAATTCCGGCCCTATTCCGTTCAATGTTCACATGTTCCGAGAGATGAACTTCATACACGGCAATCTTATGGTCGTCCTGTAACGTGACGTCACCCAAATAAACCGCCTCGCTGGCGATTGCCTTTTCGACAGTCAATGTCGTAGGTGCCGCAAAAAACTTGACCTTTGCACCGAAAACACCATGGAGCAATTTCAGCCAACTGGCCCTGTTGTATCTTGCTTCGACTATGTTCTGAATTTCTTGGGCATTCATGGTCATCTCCCTTAACTAAACGATTCCGAAAGAACGATTTCGGGGTCTGATTCGCTTTCTCGTTTAAGACTTTCGTTTGCGATGAAATAGGCGTCATATTTTTTCGCCATTTCAAAAATTTCATTCTGCGCTTGTTCCTGTGACAACTTACCCCGGCCAAGATCCTTATGCATGCGTTCTAGCCTACGCGCCACAAAGGCGATTACGCCGTTTTCAACATTCGCAATCAAATGATGTATACGAACTTTTTCGTCATCATCCCGCGCCTTGGGCAAGAACGTTTTCAGGAGATTCACGGCTGTCGTGACTTGCGCACCGGCATTCATCTGCTGGGCGTTCAAAACGGCAGTGGAAACTTCTTCGCATTTTACCGCCGTAAACTTTTCAATGGCCTTCTGCACATGCTCATGGTGGTTTTCGATACGAGCCTTCGACGGTTCCTCTTTTGCCGCCTTGAAATAGTTCATTGCGTCAATAGGAGAAAGCTGCTCTGAAGATGAATCGCTGACCCTATAGAAAATTTTGCGATGGTTCGTCTTCAAGAAAACGAGCGTGTCGTTATTGAGCGTCACCCCCTGCACGGTCAAGACATTTCTGCCTGTACGGCTACGCATAGACATCTTGGAGATACGGTTGTATTCCTTTCGGTTTTCTTGATAAAGCGTGCGCAGTTCCTCGTAGAACGGCAATTCAAGATTTACTTCTTCCTTCGGCTTAATTGCTGCATCAAACAGTTTGTCCAAATCACGGTCAAGGATTTCTTCGGTAGAATAAATCTGATTGTCTTCACCAAAGGTCGTATGGAAGGTCTGTATCTTTGAAAGGGCAATCTTATTCAAATTGATTTCTTTATTGCCTTGCCTAGACGGGTAGAATACGTAGTTGTAGATATTCTTTGACTTGGAGCCAACACGGTTTACACGCCCTATTCGTTGCATCAACTTGGTCGAATTCCATGGCGTATCGTAATTCACAATGATGTTTGAACGGTGCAGGTTTACACCTTCGGCCAACACATCCGTCGTAATGATGATGTTAAAGTCGTTCTTTTGCGCCTTGATATAGTTCGCGTCAAAGTTATCACGAATGGTCGTAAATAGCCTTTTTCTGTTGTCGCTGGAGATAACTAGAACATCATCACGACCAATACGGTTTTTCAAGTACTCCACTGTATCAAGGGATTCCGAGAAAACCACCAATTTCTGCTCCGGATTTTTAGAAGCCTTAAAGAGTTCGTGGTCCAGCAAATCCTTGAACTTGGCAAACTTGGAATCATCGGCATCCGTTACGCTATCCCATTTTTTGCAGAGATCGTCCAAGACAATCTGGTCGGCTTCAAGCATTTCCTTGAAACCGGGCTTGAAATCAGCAACGCAGAATTTCGCATTCTTCGGATTGTTTTCTGCTTTTTGGTTTATCTTTTCTTCGATTTCGTCGTTACATAACCCTTGATCATACATCTTGTTGATATCCAAATCGGGAGCGATAAACACACGATCATTATTGAACATGTCTATCATGTTCTGGTTTGCCTGCCTAAAGTTGGCAACAGAAATCTTGAAAGCATGGAAGCTGCTTTCTAGGCGTTTCACGAGACCGTTTTTACGGATGCCAGCCAAACTGCGGGAAATTACCTCCGCATTGTCATACAGACCATTGGATTTTTCCTCCTTCAAGAAGGCAATTGCCTGATAGCGGGCGTATGTCAACTTGTCCACCAGAATATCCATTGTCTCTTCGAACAAATCAGCCACGCGGTCATTCAGTTCGTATGTATTCTTGACAGGCGGTGCCACCTTCGGGAATCCATTGACATCCTTGCTGTAACGAGGAATCGCTTCAATATCGCTACGAGTTCTGCGAACCGTAATGGGCTTGATAACCCTGTCACGAACTTTTTCCGCCAACCTCTTGAATGCTGGCAGGTCGTAATCCTTTTGCGCTCTAAGTTTTTTGAACTGTACGATGAGTGGAGAGAAAAAGTTTGTCAAGTTGGTGACACCATCGATGGTACAACGTCTGGGATCCTGGAACAAAAGGATTTGGTTGTAAATATCCAAGGGTGAGTTGTTCATCGGGGTCGCCGAGATGAGCATCACCTTTTTACGGTAGCCCGGAATGCCGCCTTGATTAATTCGGGGCATCTTGCAAATCTCTTGCAAGAAATTGAACTGGGAAGTTGTGTGAGAGCGGAACTTATGCGCTTCATCAACTATAACCAAGTCATAATCGCCCGCATTCGAATAGTTCACATTGTCTTCATCAAGAATATGGTCAAGGCTTCCGTTATGGACGAATTCGGTCCTTTCAAACAGCCCAAAATCCCTGAATGTCGATTTCCAGTTCTCTTCAACTGCAGGAGGGAAAACGAGAAGAATTTTCGTATTTCCGTAACCATTGTCAATACAGAACTGCTTTGCAATCATTGCCGCAACGACAGTCTTTCCAAAACCGACAACATCTGCCAAGAAGAATCCATCATACTTGATGAGTTTCTGATACCCTTCTACAACAGCGTCAGTCTGATATTCAAGTTTCATGTACCCAGCGGGAACATCGAACGCGTCTTCCTGATTGACTTCAAGTTTGCGGTCGGAGAAATACTCCATAAGCATCTTTATGTAGATTTCATACGGAGTAGCATCGCCTTTAAGGTAGGTGCTCTTGATGGTCGCATCTACATCATCAAATTCTATGGGACACCCCTCGGCTTCTGCCCAAAGGATTTCAAATTCGTCCTTTGCCCCCTGAACATCTTCAAAATCAGTCAACTTGACATTGAATTCATATTGTTTTTCATCAGAAATTCCGAGACCATTCCCGCTCAGGTTACTGGAGCCGGTAATGGCGGCTCCAAGCGTGTATTCATTAAAGTTTTCTGGATACAGCAAATAGATTTTCGCATGGATTTTCTTGCTCGGGTGTGCGCGGAGTTCCAGTTTTCCACTTGCGATATCTTCTGCCATCTGGCGAATGCCCGCTTCGACTTCCTTTGTATATCGAGCGTGTTCAATATCCTTGCGGAGTTGTTCAAGATAATCTTCCCTGACTTCTTTCTCGGCACCAAAGAAAAGTGTCCCCGCATTGTGCGCTTGAACAATGTACTTGTCAACATCTATACCGATAAGGATGCGAGCCTTGTTGATGGAGTCCAAAAAAGGGCGAAGAGAGAAGTAGCCGCTTGCCCGCAAGAAACCCACAACGGAGTCTAGGTTCTTGATAGCGGGATTGTTTGTGAGAACGCCCTCGAATTCCTTCATCAGGGTGTTGCCGTCGCGGTTGGTAAAGAACCTTTTTGCCATTTAGACTCCATGCGAATGTTCGCTCTCATTCGCACGGAGACGTTGGCCCAAGATGTCGGGAAAACAAAAAAGGCGTGGAGTCGCTTAGCGTGCCTATCTGTCCTAAGGACTACCACATCCTGTCACTAAATAAGCACAAAACGACCCACGCCCCAGATGGGACGTGAGCGTTCGTCTTATCCTTTAGTGACTTAAAAGTGGTAGTTTTAGGACAAAGAATAAGAGACGAATCTCAAAATTTCCGGTCGCCCAATGCCATGCGGCAAAGGGCTATGTCAGTGGGAAATATATATAAATATGCGAGAGATGGATTGCCACGGGTTCTACGAACCCTCGCAATGACGTGTATCAAGCCCGGAATGACGTGCGAGGCAAGAGCAGCAGAACCGCTTGCGAGTTCTACTGCCGAGCCGAAGCGGTCATGCGCTTGCGCAATGACGAAAAAAAAACGGTGACCCCGGCACAGTGGCCGGGGTGACAAATGGAGCGGGAATGACAAAAGCCCAGGGGTTTTAGGGGGCGGAGCCCCTTAGGCGAGGGGGTGGAGAGCAACGAAGTGCGAACCAGGGGGACTCCTCCCCCATCAAATCAATCAGTTATTCCTTTCGGGCATTATTTTTACAATTTCATACCTGCGGAGCTTGAATTTTATTAGTTTTCGGGTATGGAACTTCGAGTTTTGCGGTATTTTCTGGAGGCGGCGCGGTTGGGGAATGTCTCGCGCGCGGCGGATAATCTTTGCGTGACGCAGCCGACGGTGAGTCGCCAGCTCAAGGAGTTGGAGGAGGAACTGGGCGAAAAGCTTTTCGAGCGCACGAATTACGCGATTCGGCTGACGCCTGCGGGGGAACTCTTGCGGGAGCGTGCGGAGGATATCCTTTCGATGGCGGACAGGACGGTGCAGGATTTCAAGTCGCTGAAGGAAGACGAGGTGGTGGGTGAAATCGCCATTGCCTGCGCGGAATCGCGGAACGTGAGCTTTCTTTCGAAGTGCATCGGGATTCTCCGAGACGACTATCCGAAGATTAAGTACAACTTATATTCGGGCGACAGCGAGCGCGCCCTGGAAAAGCTGGACAAGGGCATTTTCGATTTTGCGGTGGTTGTAGACAACGTTGATTTGGAAAAGTACAACTGCCTTGCAGTGCGTTCGGTGGACCGCTGGGGCGTGGTGATGCGTCGCGACGACCCTTTGGCCAAGCGGGATTTCATCGAGCCGAGGGACTTGCTCGACAAGCCGCTGTTGGCGTCGCGCCAGGCGATGGTGGCGGATTTGCCTAAATGGTTCGGCGACGATATTTCGAGGCTGAACGTGATTGTGGGGCTGGATCTTTCGTACAACGGTTCGGTGCTTGCCAAAGAGGGCACGGGCTACCTGCTCACTTTCGACGGCCTGGTGGATACGAGCCGCACTTCGCGCCTGTGCTTCAGGCCGCTCATGCCCGAGCTCACCACCAACATGTACATCATTTGGCGGCGGGGCCAGCAGTTCACGCGGGCGGGCGAACTTTTCCTCGACACGCTCCGGCACGTGCTGGGGGAATAAAAAGAAATTAGAGGATTATTCTCATGATTAAAATTGAAGGATACAGTACAAAGTATATCAACGACGCGATTGAAATCTGGAACGATATTGTCGAAGACGGTGTCGCGTTTCCGCAAATGGAATTGTTGACCCCGCAGACGGGCGACGCATTTTTCAAGTCTCAGTCATTCACGGGAATCGCTGTTGATACGGACTCCGGCGAGGTTGTGGGGCTGTACATTCTCCACCCGAACAATGTCGGGCGCTGCGGGCATATTTCGAATGCGAGCTATGCGGTCAAGAAAAACAAGCGCGGTCAGCATATCGGCGAATTTCTCGTGAAGGATTGCCTCGCGAAGGCCAAGGAAATCGGTTTCAGGATTTTGCAGTTCAACGCGGTCGTCGCGACAAATACGTCGGCACTCAAGCTCTACAAGAAGCTCGGATTTACGCAGCTAGGCGTAATCCCCAAGGGATTCCTGCTCAAGGACGGAAACTACGAAGACATCATTCCGCATTATATCGAACTTTAAAACGATTATTTTCGGGAACCGTTATGGACATTTCATCGATAAGTTCATGAAATGCGGCAATACCCTACAAGAAAGTCTTACCAATATCATGGTAAATCTTGCATGTCCGGAAAGTGTTGAAACCATCAAGAATTTTACGATTCTTTCCACATTGCAGGAACGCCTGAAAGACACAAACGTTATTTCAGAAATTTTCCACGGAAAGATTCACGGTTGGAGCAAGGCGATTTTTGTCCGCATTGGCAACGAAAAGCCCCTACGTCGAGTCCTGTACCTTGTCGAAAACGTGAACGCGCAAATGACAAAGCTGGAACCAGTGCGGTGATGCAGCCCTTGCCGCCGTGGCATCGATACTGAGTACATCTGTTCGAAACTTGGACCGCGTGGTACGTTACGGTGGCGACGAATTCTTGATCACGTTCAAGGGAATCAGCCACGAAGTGCTGAGAACCAGACTTGAACAGATGCGTGCCAAGGCAGAAAAAATCAAACTGCAAGATTACATTTTCTGACACCCTTTCCAAATTTGTAAAATCAAAATTTGTAATCGCAGCTTAGCAGGCTGCGATTTTTTCGTTATTATAACATTTTTTGGTTTAAAAACATCATTTTTAAGCCATTTTCGCGATTTTGATTATTTTGGCACGCCTTTTGCAATGGGTTGGGCAAAACAAGAAACAACCTCAACAAAGGATAGGAACATGAAGCTAGTTACAGCTTATATCCAACCCGAACGATTAAACATCGTAAAGCAAGAACTTTACGAAAACAAGATCTACAAGATGTCTGTCACTAATGTCCTTGGCTGTGGTCAGCAGCGCGGTTACAACCAACGTTTCCGTGGCGTGGTGACAGAGGTTAATTTGCTCAAAAAGATCTGCTTGAAGATTGCGGTAAATGACGAATTCGTGCAGCCCTGTATCGACGCTATCATCAAGGGCGCACGCACGGGAGCCATTGGCGACGGCAAGATTTTCGTCACTGAACTCGAGCAGTGCATCCGTATCCGCACCGGCGAAACTGGCCCGGAGGCGATTGGATAAGTATTAGTAGGAAGTAGACAGTAGACGGTAGGCAGTAGAATCACACAATTGATTTTCTACTTCCAACTTCCGACTTCCTACTGCCTACTTGTTTAGTTAGCAAACTATCAACTAAAAAAGGATTTAAACCAATGAACGCAGCAACTGTCGTACCTGTCAGCGACGCCATCTTTATGACAGAAAATATTTGGATCATGATTAGCGCCATGTTGGTGTTTATCATGGGCCTGGGCTTTGCCTGTGTCGAAGCGGGTCTTGTTCGCGCGAAGTGCGCGGCCAACGTCGCTTTCAAAAACATCGCGGTTCCCGCCATAGGAATTACGATGTATGCCGCCATCGGCTTTGCCCTCATGTACCCCGGAACGTTCAACGCGATCTCCGGTGTACTTGGATTTGCCGGATTCGGTATCGGTGACTGGGCAGACCCCTCCAAGTTCACCGCCGCCTACAACGGCCACTTCACCCTCTTTACCGACTGGTTGTTCCAGGCGATGTTCGCAGCAACCGCGGCCACCATCGTTTCTGGCGCCGTCGCCGAACGTGTGAAGCTGAACTCCTTCCTCGTATTCACCATCATCTACGTGGCTCTCGTCTACCCCATCGTGGGTAGCTGGACATGGGGCGGCGGCTGGCTTTCTACCATCGGCAAGGCCGGTTTCCATGACCTCGCAGGCTCTACGCTCGTCCACTCCGTGGGCGGCTGGGCAGCTCTCGCCGGAGTCATGATCCTTGGACCGCGTATCGGTAAGTATGTCGGCGGCAAGGTGCACGCTATTCCGGCCCACAACATTCCGCTCGCAACTATCGGTGTGTTCATGCTGTGGTTCGGTTGGTGGGGATTCAACGCCGGTTCTGCTCTCTCCGGCGATGCAAAGGCTACTAGCTGGATTTTGGTGACCACGAACCTTGCCGCCGTTGCCGGTATCATCACCGCAACGCTCACGAGCTGGATTGTATCGAAGAAGCCGGACGCCACCATGGCCCTCAACGGCTGCCTTGCTGGCCTCGTCGCCATCACCGCCGGTGCAGACGTGGTTACCCCGCTTTCTTCCTGGATTATCGGTGCCATCGCTGGTGTGCTCGTTGTCGGCGCAGTCTTCATGTTCGACCGCCTGCACTTGGATGACCCGGTCGGCGCACTCTCGGTTCACCTGGTGAACGGTGTGTGGGGTACGCTCGCTGTCGGCATCTTCGATATCACTGGCGACTACACCCTCGGCACTCAGGCCATCGGCGTGATCGCTTACGCGGTTCCCTGCTTCGGTGCTGCTAGCCTCATCTTCTTCGCAATCAAGAAGACCATGGGACTGCGCGTTACCGAACGTCAAGAACTCCGCGGCCTAGACCAAAGCGAACACGGACAAGAATCCTACAGCGGCTTCCAAATCTTCAGCAACATGTAATCCATACACTCTAGCAAAACGGATACATCAAACGACCCTGGCGTTTGCCAGGGCCGTTTTTCATATACAACAGAGTCGAGCGATCTCCGTGAGCGAAAAACGACCGGTATTAACCGGGCGTGTTCGCGAGAGCGAGCGGTCCTTGTCGTCTTGTTATCTTAAAGCTTTGCGAGCAGAACGCATCAGGTTCTTCAGCTGCTTCTTGTCGAGCTGCGGCACTTCGGCATCCTTCTGGGCGCGGGACTTGGGAGCGCAATCTTCGCAGAGGTGCTTGGTCACGGTACCAAAGCTAGCCGCTCCGTTACTTACGCTCGTTTCCTTAAAGCGGTACGGGCGAAGCAAAGCTTCTTTCTTGCACTTGTCGCAAATACCCATCTTGGGTTCTGCGGGTTCACGCTTGCGTTCCTTCTTGGGAGCGTCACTGGTATCTTCCCAGGCCTTGCTCTGGGCTGCAATCTTGCGTGCGAAATGATCGTCTGTCAAGCTCATGTTTACCTTCCTTTATTTTAATTCTCTTTTTATAAAGTCGTACAGGAACAACGCCATAAACGTATTGCATATAGAAGTCGGGTTGCCTTCTTCGGTATAAAGGCTACGACCGAACTTGCCGCGTTCCAGCTGTTTTTCCTTGAAATCCGCCACATAGGCGGCAAAATCCAAAATTTTCACCCGTTTTTCATCTTTCTGCTGCAGTCCGCGAATGCAGTCGTTCAACGCCGCCAGCTGGGAGGGCGCCGCCGGGAACATGTCTTCGGGAATGGTCAAAAAATGAATGGGCACAAGCGTCTTGCTCAAGATTTCGTTCGCAAGCGTTTCGTAGGCGGTAAAGACGCCCATGTAGTCCTTGCCACCGCGCTTGAGCTCCTTGAGTCCAAGGCCAACTATAATCCGCCCCGCCTTTTTGCCGATAATGTCGGCCGAGGCTCGGTCATAAAGTTGTTGCAATGTCTGGGGGGCAGGCGCGTTTATAGAAAACTGGACAGGTCTGTTGGCTTCGCGACAGAGAAGTATTTCGGCAAAGCGGTTGGCAGCCTCGCCTTGTTCTCCCAAAAGTTCATCGCCTATAATCAGTATCCTGTTTTCCATTATATATATAATCTACACTCTTCCAGGCCGTTTGACCACAGAAATCGACCAAAAGCCCTCTTTTTTTTGCCTTTTTTTGACAACATGACCGTCGGCAACTAGGGCTCCAGGCACATTCTCGATAGGCGCCCCTTCGTCCAGGTAGATTTCCAGTTCCGCCCCATCAGGGAGCCCGGACATCACCAGACGACTACGCATGGCATTGTTCGGACAAACGACCCCGCGCAGGTCCAACAGCGTCGGTACCCCACCTTTCAGGGTTTCCGGCAGGGGTTCCACCTTGGTCTTCTCACAAAAATCGGCAATTTCGGGGGCAAACCTCGCAGGCGAGTCCAACCACATTCCCAGGGGGTAGTCGGACAGATTCGCCGCTAGCACCCGGGCAAGAGCTTCTTCGGGGGCTATCGTAACTAAATTTTCACGTCTGTACCACTCCGAACAGGCGAACGAAATTAGCTTTCTGAGCGCAATTTCGAAGCCTGGATTCCCTTTTTGGGCATCCATCCATTTTTCAAGTGCATGTTTTTCGTTTTTTACAGACATTTGGCACTTATATTTGATAAATTTTTCAATAAAATCTCTGCCACAATGTAGCAAACTTCCGTGCAGGTTTCTATATTTGGCCGCAAGTTCCGAATGGAGCAAAAGGTTTTACATATAGGTTATACGGTTTTATGGCAATCAGTACAATCCTACTCGACATCATGTTCGTTGTCTACGTTATCGCGGGCATCGGGCTTGTCATCTACGGTTTTAGCTGTTACTATAGCATCTACCTGTTCTTGAAGAACAGCCGCACCACACGTCTTTCCGACCGCAAAAAGATTCTGCAGTTCTATCGCGAACATTCTATGGACGAACTGCCGCAGGTGACCACCCAGCTCCCTGTCTTTAACGAAGCTAACTGTGTCGAACGTCTGCTCGAAGCCGTCTGCGCTATCGACTACCCCAAGAACAAGCACGAAATTCAGGTTCTCGACGACTCTACCGACGAATGCTACGAAGTTGCCAAGAAAAAAGTTGCAGAACTCGCCGCCAAGGGTTACGACATCAAGCTGATTCACCGCACGAACCGCTCCGAATTCAAGGCCGGCGCCCTTAAAGAAGCCATGGAAGTGGCCAAGGGCGAATTCCTCGCCATTTTCGACGCTGACTTCGTGCCCGAGAAGGACTTCCTACTCAAGACGATCCCCTACCTGGTGATGGACGATCAGATTGGTCTGGTCCAGGGTCGCTGGGGCCACTTGAACCGCACCGAATCCGGTCTTACGCTCGCTCAGTCTATCGGTATCGACGGCCACTTCGTGGTGGAACAATCGGCACGCAGCTGGGGCAAGCTCTTCATGAACTTCAACGGTACCGCCGGCGTGTGGCGCAAGCAGGCCATCTACGGCGGTGGCGGCTGGGAAGGCGACACCCTGACCGAAGACATGGACCTTTCTTACCGTTCTCAGCTCGCTGGTTGGAAGATGAAGTTCGTGTTCGACGTGATCGTTCCGGCCGAACTCCCCAACGACATCAACGCCTTCAAGGCACAGCAGTTCCGCTGGGCAAAGGGTTCTATCCAGACCGCTATCAAGATTTTGCC
This sequence comes from Fibrobacter sp. UWB1, assembly GCF_002210325.1. Lineage (NCBI taxonomy): Bacteria > Pseudomonadati > Fibrobacterota > Fibrobacteria > Fibrobacterales > Fibrobacteraceae > Fibrobacter > Fibrobacter sp. UWB1. The sequence continues at coordinate 140,554 of NZ_MWQL01000007.1, read as the reverse complement.
GCGCGTGCTCAAAGCCAAGGTTCCTCTCCGCGTAAAGATTGGCGCTATCCTCCACACGACGCACTACTCCATTCACCCTTGCATGTTGTTTACCGCCCTCTGTGCTTGGCCGTTGCTCGCCTTCTTTGAACCGGTCGCGCACCTGCCGACCTGGGCCTACACCGTCGGTTTCAGCTTTATCTTCCTCGCAGCAATCGCACCTTCTGTTCTTTACTTTGTGGCACAGCGCTGCTCCGGCTACACCGGTTGGAAGATCCGCCTGCTCAGCCTCCCGATCCTCATGGCTCTCGGTGTCGGCATTGCAGTGAGCAACTCCCGCGCCGTGTTCTCTGCCATAATCGGTGCCAAGGGCAGCTTTGTCCGCACCCCGAAGAGCGGCGGCTCCAAGAAGAAAGCCAAGAGCCACTACGCCCAGAAGTTCCCGTGGCAGGCAGTTGTTGAACTCGGCGTCGGCATCTACTGCATCTTCGGTCTTTTGGAATACATCGGTGCGCAGAAGTTCATTATCGGACCGTTCCTCGCCCTCTATTCCGTCGGTTTCCTCTCGGTGAGCGTGCTATCCTTCATGCACTACATCGGAAACCTCATCGAAATGCACAAGGCCCGCGCCGCTGAAAAGGCCGCAGCCAAGGCAGAAAAGGCTACCGCTTAATTCTAGCGCCAAAGCAATAAGGATTTATCCGCCGCAGTTCCTCAAGGATTGCGGCGGTTTCTTTTTGATAGTCGCCATAAAGGTGCAAGTAAAGATTGTGGTAGGCCCCGTAGACCTGGAGTGCCACAAGCGACAAAGTCGAAGCGGCCACGACTGCAACCAGGAGTTCTATCAGGGTAAAGCCTCTCACCGCACGCATCGCACAAGCCTCCGAAAAACAGGTGCTTTAGGGTCGGTCCGCACACGAGGCGTGACAACGGATGCATTCAGCCAGACGATTTGTCTCAGGCCCGGGATTGTTTCGAGGGAAACCTGGATTGTGAAGGCAAGCGCCTCGCTGAACGCAAACGAAGTATCGCGACAATCCGGCGGATTTTGAACGAAATATTCTACCGCATTGGCGGCTTCAAGCACCGCGCGGGCCTGCGCGCGTTCTAGAGTCCGGATGCGGTTAAAGCCGTCCAAGTACCGCCCGAACACAAAAACACCCGCAGAAAGCACCGCCAGCGCCACGCAAACCTCCATCAAGGTGAATCCAGGTTTTCTTTTCATCATACACATGCATTTTCCCTTGTCTTCCCGGCCTTGAGCCGGGATCTCCTTTGATGTTTGCAAAAAAAAAGAATGTAGACGTAATAGTTATAATTCATTTTCATTTCCTAAAATGCGTTGTTCTCGGTTTGAAGAGGAGATCCCGTCCCCGTTCCGAGGATCATATCCACTAAGCAGCAAAGCTGCAAGTGGCTATTGTCATCTACGTGCGGGAAGACAAGCCTACCGCAAGCTCCATTGGAAGGGTTTCAAGTCACCGTCAATAAAGTCGGGAATTAAGACGGAATCCAGTTTTAAGTCTAGCGGCAGGTTCGCCGATTCAACCGCCATCACAAAAGAAGGATACCGCATTCGGACTTCGCCCGCCCCATTCGGGAAGGCAACCTCGTGCCGGGCGATGGCGACGCCCGAAAACTCCACGCCTCGAGAAATCTCGATTCGGTCCTCGCTAAAAGCCTCCAGCCACTTGATTTTGACAGCCCCCCGCAGGAGCGATTCGCGCAAGTAAACAGGCCCTCGGGCATATACGCGCAAAGTATCGAAGTCTGCACTTCCGCGAATCTCGATTGAACCGTCGGCGACGAATCGGCCTGATGAAATTTCGCCCTCCAAATCAAGCGTTAAATCGCCATCGAGAACTTGTAAAGCCTTCGAGGGAATGCGCCCGGCATCTCGACCGAAAACGCGGCGGTTGCCCGACTTGATTTCGAGCTGGAGAGGGGGCTTGACCAGCATGATTTCACGATTCAGTTGTTGCTTGAAACCCTCATAAATTTCATGCCGAAGCTTGGGCGACTTGAGCATGTTGCAGGCGCTGTCGCAAGCGATTCCTGCGAGCACATGAAGGCGCGACTCGCCCATCGGTACAGCTAAATTTGCCGATAAATCCGCCCAAGGGCCAAGCCGCGAGCGTTCGACTTTCGGGAGCGCAAAATAGCCCTCGGGAAAGCCTTCCAAGTGCGCAATCAGCGCCGATTCCGCATCATAAATCTGCTGTTGCATTTGGGCACGCCGCAACGCCACACGCTGCAGGCCTCCCGGCATTTGCAAAAGCGACGTCAGCAAGAGCGTCACCGCCAAAATAATTCCTAGAACAAGCTGCAGGACTGCACCTCGCTTACCCATGCCATAATCAAGGTCCATGCGCACCCACCTTCTTTACGACAGTAGAATCGCCGCAGGCCAAAGCAACCTGGTCGCGACCAATTGCCAAGACTTCAAACGAGCCTAGAGAATCTCCGGCCGTAATTTCTTTAGGCTTCCCCGCCATCGCGACGACCGCAATCTCTTCGCCCACGACACCTTTCAAAAAGACCTCTGGCAGCAGGCAAATCGGCTTACGCACCCGCGGAGCACTCGATTCCGGCAGTTCTACGACAGCATTCCAATCCGGCGAAACCTCCAGCATCGAGATTTCCGGCACCGATAATTCCGGTGGCACAACATCTGCCACATTCGACAGCAAATCGCTTTTCAATTTCGCGCCAAGTTCCCCAAATTTACCAAGCAACATGGCGAGCGCAAGAATCAAGAGCCAACAAGTCTTGCGTCCAAGTATTGCACCCACAAGTTCCGCAAAGCCCGTCGCTTTCACTTCGGGCTTGCGCAGATCGTGCCAGCGCCAAAAAGAATCTCGCGAAGCGCGCTTGAACAACGCCTGCGAAGAAAAATCTTGCAAAATAATTCCTTGCGTAAAGTCGCCTTGCAGAGCGATTTCTTGAAAATGCTCCGCCCGCGAAAACAGCGCATCGCTTTCCAAAAAACGCCGGAACCGAGACAAGGCCAATTCCAATTTTGCATGACCCCCTACAAAATCTTCGGACCAGTGGCAAAGGCGGCCTTCAAAGAATACAAGCACGAACAGTCGACCTTCGGCATGAGCGTAGCACAAGTAATTGCCGGCGTTATCGCTTTCGTGCAACTTGCGAATCGCCTGGTCTGCCGCCGCCGAAAGCCAAATCTGTTCGGGCAACACTCGCCGGCTGATTTTTTCAAACGTTATTTTTTCAAATGTTCTTTTTTCAACGGGCTTTTCGACAAGCGCCACCAGGAATCGGGATCGCCTTCCCTCCGACGAATTGAAGGAGACCAAATGCCAAATCCGGTAAAAGCCACCACATTCCTGCAGGCGGCGGCTCGTGCGCGGAAATTCCATTTCAAACATGCGTTCCAGTTCCGCCTGCGCCGGGATTTCATCAAATGTCGTCATGCATTCCCAAGTCAAGAGTTTCGCCTCCACCGGAATTGTCCCCGTGTACCGCAAACGCAATAACAAACCAGCCATATTCAAAATCATAGTCCCGCCTTTTCTACGTGCGGCGTGATGAATATGGCAAGTTCATTTTCTTCTTCCTCTTCGGAGGTGTAGCTGAACAAACGCCCAAGCAAAGGAATACTCCCGAGAAACGGCACCGCTGAGCGAACCTCTGATTTACTCTTGCGAATCAGGCCGCCCAGGCACAGCGTTTCGCCATCGGCAAGCACCACCATCGTCTTCAAGTTTCGGGTACTAATGTCGCGCGGGCCATCGCCGGAGCTGCGCCCGGCTGACTTGATTTCGGGAGAAACCTCTAAGGTGATTCTCCCCTCTTGCGTCACCGAGGGCGTGAGTTCCAACGAAATGCCATCGTTGAACGAGCGGTAATCTGTAATCGGGTAACCATCGGCAGACACTTGGCTCACCAAGTAGTAGACGGTATTTGTTACATTGAGTTCGGCCTTATTGCCGTTGAGCGTGGTCAAGCGCGGGCGCGCGAGGACCTCGGCCTGGTTGTTTTCTTCGAGCGAGGCGAGCTCCAGTTCAAAGCGGTCGGGCAAGAGCCCGATTTTACCGAAAGCGCCCGCCGCCGAAAAATCCTTGCCCATAAAATCGAAGTAGCCTCGCGCGCCAAGATCGCGTTCCGCGGTCTTACGCGTGGCACCGCTATGCAGCCCGATTTCGAAGCCACGCCCGCGCTTGAATTCCACCACGATGCAAGAGAGCGTCACCTGCAGCGCCGGAATATCAATCTGCTTGAGCAAATCCACCGCCATCTGGATTTCAAAATGCGAACCGCCCAGCAAGAGCGCATTCTGTTCCTTGATTTCGGTCGCCACGAAGTTCGGGCTGGGCGCAAACTTGCCCAAGTACGCAAGCGCACGTTCGCTATGGACATGCCGCAGCGGGTAGAGCTTACTCGCCGAAAGCGCCTTGTGCGTGCCACCCTCGCTCACGTACAAAGTCTTGCCCTCAAGCGCAAAGCTGTAACGACGCCCCTTGAACAGCGACTCAATCAAGCATTCAAGCGTCACCGCATGCAATTTAAGCCGCATGCTTTCGCGGATGTCGCCGTACAGCGCCAAGTTCAATTCCGCAACTTCCGCAAGTACATTCAGCGCCTGCGCCAAATCGCCATCGTTCACCTCGGCGCTGTACAAGTCGCCGTCCTTGTAAATCCGGATTTTATCGCTCGCTTCGCTTGATGCCTTACCCGCAGAACTCAACCGCGGGCTTTCCACCCGCAAGATTGCGCCTTCACGCCAAACCCGAAAACCATGTACAGACATTATAGAGCGAAATGCCGCCTCGGCCGGCATGGAGCGAAGCTCGCCCGTAATACGGCCTTCAAGCCCGGGTGATGCCAGAATGTTCAGGCCGGAATTCAGGGCAAACTCACGCACGAATTCGCCCACTTCCTTGTCCTTGACCGACAGCGTTACAAGCGTGTCGCGCAGGGAAAACTCATGCTCGCCGCGCTCCCTCGCGCGCCGCACATGGAACACGGATTCCTGCTGCACCAGTTCAAGCCCGTGGGCGGAACACAGCGCGGTCAAGGCATCCAGTACGCCCACGCCGTCCAAGTGAAACGTCACCTTCAAATCGAGGGCGTCATCCACCAACACGGGGGTTTTGTACGCAAGCGAAATCAGGCGCACCACCTCGGCGATAGGCGTATCCACGAAATCCAGTGTCACCGGTTTTTCGGCGCGCTCGACGGCATGCGTTTTAGCGCGCTCGACAGCCTGCACGGGCGCGAAACAGAATAAAGCCCACAGCAAAACAGGGGCAAATAGCAATTTATGGGGCAAAAATCCCTCGGGAACGGCAATAACCCTGCCCGGGATATAAAAAAGATTCCCAATTCGGCGAATCGGACTCAATTTACAAAAATAGACGACCAAAGCCCAATTCGGTCCAAAAATTCCGTTTTGGAGTTGTCAGTCTTTATGCGCTTTTGTAGATTTATGCATAGAAAAACCTAAACCCGTTTTTTCAGCGCTTGGGAATGCTCAAAAATGCGACATTCTTTTTGGTGCTGGAAACATCAAGGAGCCTACATGGCACATTATCTCTTTACTTCTGAATCCGTGTCCAAGGGACACCCGGACAAAGTCTGCGACCAGATTTCGGACGCTATCCTCGACGCATGCCTCGCGCAGGACCCGAACAGCCGCGTCGCCTGCGAAACGCTCGTGAACACGGGCCTCGTCGTGATTTCCGGCGAAATCACCACCAAGGCCGTCATCGACTATCAGCAGATCGCCCGCAAGACTATCAAGGGCATCGGTTACGTGAATCCGGAACTCGCCTTCGACTACAAGGGCTGCTCCGTGCTCGTCGCTATGGACAAGCAGTCCCCCGACATCGCCCAGGGCGTGGACGCCAAGGCTGCCGACGGTAAGGAAGATGACAAGCAGGGTGCCGGTGACCAGGGCATGATGTTCGGTTACGCCGTTAAAGAAACCAAGGAACTGATGCCGCTCCCGATCAGCCTCGCCCACAAGCTCATGGAAGAAATCCAGAACCTTCGCGAAAAAGGTAAGATCAAGTGGCTGCGCCCGGATGCCAAGTCCCAGGTGACGGTGGAATATGACGAAAACGACAAGCCCGTACGCGTGGACACCGTCGTGATTTCTACCCAGCACGACGAATTCGTGAACGGCAAGGAACTCAAGCATTCTACCATAGAAAAGGAAATCATCGAAAAGCTCATCAAGAAGGTGATTCCGGCCAAGTTGCTCGACAAGAAGACCCGTTACCTCGTGAACCCGACCGGCAAGTTCGTGGTCGGCGGTCCGCACGGTGACTGCGGCCTCACCGGTCGTAAGATTATCGTCGACACCTACGGCGGCATGGGCCGCCACGGTGGTGGCGCCTTCAGCGGCAAGGACCCGAGCAAGGTGGACCGCAGCGCAGCCTACGCCGCTCGCTACGTGGCAAAGAACATTGTCGCCGCAGACCTCGCCTACCGTTGCGAAGTGCAGCTCGCCTACGCCATCGGCTACAGTAAGCCGGTGTCTGTGTTGGTGAACACCTTCGGCACGGGCAAAATCAGCGACCGCGAAATCGAAGCTCTCGTCGCGAAGACCTTCGACCTTTCTCCGGCAGGCATCGTGAAGATGCTCGACCTGAAGAAGCCGGGCTACCAGGCTACCGCCGCTCTCGGTCACTTCGGCCGCACGGGCGCACGCTTCACCTGGGAAAAGACCGACAAGGCTGCAACTTTGAAGAAACTCGCAAAAATCTAAGCGACTTTCTCAAGATTGTCTTCCCGGGCTTGACCCGGGATCTCCTTTTACAAAAAATCCTCGACATAAAGTCGAGGATTTTTTTCTGCATTCAAAAGCGAATTACTTCTTCTTTTTAGCTGGAGCCTTTTTCTTCTTGTCCTTCATTTCGACGCGGCGGCTTCCGGAACGCAGGCGTTCCCACGGGCCAAAGGAGGAAATCGAGAAGAAAAATACGAAGAACCACACGAGGACCGCCACAAACTGGAGCGCTGCATAGACCCAGTTGCGTTCACCCATGTCAAAAGTCATGGCTGCAACCAAGAGCAAGGAACCAATCACTACCGGCGCAAGTAACTGCTTTGCCGATTTCACAAGCGCACCCGCCTGCGGAGCGCCTTCGCTCAAGTGCTTGCCCGCAACCACCGCAAAAGCCATCGCACAAGCAAAAGCGAATGCGGAATGCGCACCCCACATGAGGCTTGCCGCGGCATCAAATTTCGAAGAAATAATTTCAAGAATCCCGCTCAAGAACAGCCAAGAAAGCACAAACGGGAACAGCGCGCAAGCGACCGAAAGTTTCACGAAAATGAACATGACAACCGCCACCAGCGCAAGGATTCCAAACATCGGGAGCGGCATGCTTTCGGCGCCACCAAGTACATACAGCGCCGCAAAAGAAAGCATCGCCGACACCACCGAGGCAATGCCCGCGCGGACTCCGCCAAATACGACAAACATGACCACGCAGGCAATCGTCGCCACGCCAATATAGCGGGCAGATTCCCACAAGCCCTTCGCCGTATCTGTTTCGGCAAGCCACATTCCAAGCGCTTCAGAAGAGCCCAGCGGCAAAGAAACTATTTCTTGCCAGCCGGTCGCCACAAATGAAACCGTCGCAATGACCATGACCACCAAGGCGATCAAACGAAAACGCAACATCAATTCCAAAAAAGTCTGAACTTTACCAGGCTTTTCACGCAAATCCATAATTACCTCGAAATCAACAGTTTTTGTTTTTTAGTCCAAGTTTTCTTGCCAAACTTTTCGTTAGCAGATACGGTGCTGCGAACCACGTAGTGGTACAGACCGTTAGCAAGCAAGCGCCCGTGATTGTCATGACCGTTCCAGTGCGTAACGCCCGAAACAGCATTCTTGATCACGCGAACCAGTTTGCCATTCTGGTTGTAGATAAAGATGTCGACCTTGCTGTCGCGATCCACAGCCAAATTCTTGAAGTAGAAGGTTGTGCCCTTTTTGCCCATCGGGTTCGGCACATTGAATACGTCGGCAAGGCCAGATTCCATGTCGTCCGTAATTTCAAGATTCAAGGACTTGACGGCGATGTTGTCCAAAACGTCCTTCGCAAACACCTTGAATTCGTACTTGCCGGCAGGATACTGTTCTGCGCTAAAGTTCATGCGCACCCTGGCACGCTTCGAAGTCTGTTCCAAATAGGGCCACGGGTGGAACGGTTCCTGCACGCCCACGACTTCAAACGAGATTCCTTCATCAGCCTGTTCTCTAAAGTCTAGCGCCGTGGAATCTTCTACAACCACCTGCAGGCAAGCTGGAGCCTGCAATTTGACCGTTTCACCATCGGCAAAGTCTGTCACTACACCGCCGCCGTAGCAAGACTGAATCTGGATAGAAGGCGGGAGCGTGTCATTCAGGGAATCGGCGTAGTCCGAAATACCGCTAATCACCAGGTTCCTGAGCCAAGAACGGCCCACGGCGCTTTCATTCGGGGAATAAGCCCACGCGCTGAATTCAGCCGTCGTATCGCCAATCGAAATCTTGCGCGGCGTCACGAAGTCGGTCGCAAAGCGGCCCCCCTTCACCGGAACCTTTTCGGAATAAATCAATCCGCCGTCGTAGAACACGTCAACGGAATCATCGCTCACTTCGAGAGACATTTTCTTGTTTGTGCGGCCTTCGCGCAGAATCAAGTCCACGTAACCATTGTCAAGGCCTTCCACGGAACCTGAAAGTTTCACGTGGTCAAGCGCCTTGACAGAATCCAACGGAGTGTCCAGAGAAAACTTGAATTCGCTACTCGGCATGCGAATCACCGGTTCACCCAGAAGCACATAGCGTTCGTTGTTGAATCGCTGGCGTTCATACTTCATGCTGACAGAGCGCTTGGTTTGCAAGAAGGCGCTTCCAATAGTTTCTCCGGTTTCACGCAAGGAATTCAGCAAGAGGTTTGTTCCAAAGTTGGAATTGTATTCGGCAAAGGTTTCACGCGTCGCACCGATAGAGACGATAGAACCGGCATCTGCCTTCAGCAAGAATTCTTCGGAAAGGGAGCGGGCGTTACCTTCGTCAAAGCGGCCCACCGTGCAAGAGAACGAGCCCAGAATCGTATAGCGGCCCTTGTTCGTAAGCTTCACCAAGTAGCTCGGCTTGAGCAGGCCTTCGCTTGCCCAGTCAGTCTTGGAACCGTGTCCAAAGTATGTGGTAAACAGGGCTCCCTGATTCAAGATATTCAGGAAGTCTTCGGCGGCGTCTTTCTTTTGGCCAGCCGCATCTTCAGCATAATCGAGCAAGTAAATCTTCTTGAAATTCCAACGTTCCTTCTTTTTCACAGCCATGCTATCAATAGCTCGTACCAGGTTTTCTTGATACATGGTATGCTTGGTCGCGTCATCCATACCGCTGTTACGGGCATCGTCAGCCGTATGCAGCAAAGTCGAGCGCCAGTCGGAATAGTCCATGGCGCCTTTCTTTTCGTAGTCCTTGGCCTTTTCGACATAGTTTGCAAATTCTGCCGCCGTCGCCACCGGAAGTCGACCGACGGCGACGTCCAAATCGTAAACACCGTAGGGAGCCACCTCCCCCGAGTCGAGAATACCGAAGAAGTCTTCGATCACGCCATCTTCCTTTTCGAACGGCGGAAGCACCGGAACACCGTATTTCTTGTTGATGTCGCGGTAGTCGAAGTGGCCGGCGCCAGCAAGCAACACGTAACGGAAATTCGGGCACACGGAATAGACGTAGGCGATGTAGTTGCGGATTGCAACCGGCGACATGCGGCCAGCCGTATAGCGGTTGTAAATGTCTTCGGCCACCACCACCGAGGTCGCAAACGTACCCACGGAAGAACCGTCGTTACGGAATTCGGCAAGTTTTTTCGCCTGGTCCACGAATTCGGCCGGAGTAATAATCAGGTATTCAAGTTTGGAATTAGGCTTCGAAAGATCCTTGAGTACTCCATCGCCATAGTTGGCAATACCCTCGACCTTCAAGCCCGTGCGGAACACGTTTTCCTTAACGGCAATGTAGCGCACGTCCTCGCCAAGAGTAACGCTGTCCTTGGCAACGCCACCGGCAGCCTTCAGGAATCCGACCGGTCGCATGTTCGAAAACTTTAGCACCTTGGTGTTAGACGGAACAGGCACGTTGATAACGCCCGAAACCGCACCGCCCGGCAAAAGCCATTCGGCGGAATCGACAGCAGGCGTCCACTGGTACGCAACTGAATAGCCGTCAAAGCGGTCAAACTGTCTGGGCGACGGCAACATTTCAAGTACATACTGGTTCCCGTCTTCAACAAGCCCCGGATTATCGATACGAAAGTTACCGCCCGGCAAGAGTTCGGTGTCGGTATATTCCACACGAACACCGTTGATTTCCATCGCAAAATAAATAGAATCCATGCGCTGCTTGTACCCGGCAGACGAAAGCGTCAGGTTTGCACGCTGGTCTTGGTCCACCACTGCAGCAGACGCCCACACCGAGCGATGTGGGAAATACGAAGCCGACACATACTGCTTACCGCCAGGAACAAGCCCGGGCAACTGTTTGGTAGTCTTCATTTCAAGTTCAGAAGCCGGAACCGTCGTGGTCTCGAGACGGCTATGCCACAGCCAATACCATTCCTTACCGGTTGCCTTTTCCCAGTCCAGTTCCTTACCGAAATAGGTATCGCGCAAATCCATTTCTTTTTCGGCACGCACATAGCGCAACCAGGCAATGTCCTTGCCGCTACCCGCAGGAGCCGTAACCGTCTGGTTAAAGCGCATGCCCTTGCCGGTCTGCTTGTAGCCCAACAAGAACTTCTGGTAGAACGAATACGGAGAGTAAGAATGGAAGTAATCCATCTTGCCGTTCACAAAGAACTGATCTTCGCGGTCGCAACGCTTCCAGAATGCGCTACCGTAGCCAATGAACACAATAGAGTCGCCGCTATTGAACAGGTTATCGGGGGCGCTGCTCGCAGAACCGTATTCCGATGCGGGCGTATGGTCGCGAATTTCAATGGGAATTTCAAAAATCTGGTTCGGAATGCGATCGCTTGCGCCAGGAGCCATGTCGGCCAGCGTATCGGGCGATGCACCGTAAACGCGAATCCATTCTACCGGAATGCCATCCAAATCCTTGGGGTTGGGTAAGGCATTACGAATCGTGGTATAGCTCACCGCATACAGGCCGTCTTCGCTATTGGTCGCCACATTCTGGTCGCCCACGCTAAAGCGGGCAAGGAACGTCGGCAATTCACCGTCTGCTGCCTCGGAACGCAAGGCCTTGATAGCCTTCGCCTTCGAAACGCCAAAGCGCGAAGCCGCCGCCGGGTTCTGCACTCTGGAAAGGGCTCGTTTACCCGGATTGACTCCGTTAGTAGAGCCGTTAAACTGAACCTTCAAGCGGAAATTCTTACGCAGCGAAACCGACGAGCCGTTCTTAACGTAAAGCGGCACGCGAATGTTGGTCATCCAAAGACCATCGCGGAGCACAGGTTCCGAAACATCAATCGAATATATCCAAGAAGCATCCGTACGAATATCGCGGTGTTCTGCACACAAGGGAGCTCCCAGCGGAACAGTCTTGGTATCGGTTACAGAAACAGACGGTTTCTTGTTCGTGGGCAAAGCAACCCAATAATGCCTAAAGGGCATATCATGCTTTTCCAGGTAGGTCGCATTTTCGGGTTTGAATTTAACCCCAGGCAAACCGGTAGAATCACAAGGATGAATACTAGATTCAACGACAGCGTCATCCAGAACGTAACGCGTCCTGGAATCTTCGACCACGCGGGCAAACGAGCAGATTGCCCCCAAGGCCACAAAAAGGGTAATAAGTACTTTAGGCTTCACAAGTCTAAAATAGCAAATAACGAAAGCCCTGATTATAGATCACTTGCGAATTTCTAATTCCGAATAGCCATTTCCATTCGTTCGGAATTCAATCGATTCTCCGGCAGGCGTTGTCGCCTTGAAAAGCCTAAAGAACGAGGGCGCCACGCCGCGCACAAGGATAGATTCAAGCTCGGCGCGCTTGATCATGAATTTGGCGTTCCAGGCCGGCATATACCAGTGCCACGGCTGCCAATTGAACACTCCCCTGACCGACTGCACAAAGGCCCTGAGCATCAGCGAATATTCGTACTTGAAGTAGTCCTCGTAATCGGTCAAAATCGAATTCTTTTCGGCAGGGTCCTTGGTCGCGTAATCAGCCACCATGTACAACGGATCTTCGCCCTTCTTTTCGTAAGTAAAGAGCATGCCCGACGGCAAAAGTTTCACCTTCAGGTTATCCTTATCGCGGTGGACATATTCCTTGTCCGAAACCTGCCTATAGTCGCGGAAAACCACCTCGGGGTGAAGCACAGGATTAATCGAAAGCGGCACCGGCTTTGCATCGAGCGAAGGCAATTCATAGAACAGGATTGTTTCGCCTTTTCCCTTGGGCAGCAACACGGCAACCAACGGTTTTTGGCGTTCGGTAATCACCCACACCATTTCGGGCTTGTTCGTCCCCTTGAGCATGGGGTCCAGAATTCCCATAAGCGAGGGATCTTTCTCACCATTCACGTCCCATTCCATCCAGGTACCCGTACCGCCCACGGAATCGAGCGTTGCAAAAAGGCGTTCGCCACTAAAAGCGGTCTTCGATTCTACTGCGCCGATTACCTTGGCAGAGCCCGCCGTATAGGGCTTACCCTTGGGAGCGGCCCAAAGCGCGGAGTTCAAACAAATTAATGCAACAAGGACGATCTTCGAAAAGTTTATATTCAGCACTAGATTTCCCACCACTAGAAGCCAATGGGTTCGCAAAGGGAATCATCGAGTCTCGAATACGTCATGTGGTATTCGCGGTCGAGCCAGTAGAGAGCCAGTTTCTTGTTGCTCCAGCTCTTCTTGACTGCAGTAGCTTCGATACCCTTCGTAATCAGGGGAACCGTTTCGACCAGGTCGAGTTTCCAGGACTTGTCGTCCCATTCAAAAATCATGATCGGCACTTCGGGGCTCTGTTGCAGGCCAATGCTTCCGCGGTCGTTCTTGATTTTCATGGGGCCCAGTTTCAGCTTGGTAAAGTTATGAATGATTCCCGCCTTGGACATGTAGAGCCAAAGCATGCGGTCTTCGGGAACCTGCCACAGGTGTTCGCGTTCGTAAAGGCGGTAAAGCAGAATGGAATAAATCTCGTAGAACTGGCAGGTATCGAGTTCGGCGGGGCCGTAAGTCATGGCGTGGCGTTCCAGAGTGTCAAGCCAGTATTCCGAAGAATCCGTCAACATGGCGTAAAGGTCGTCGGCAGGCGTGTCTTCACGAATGGCAACCAGGAAATTCTTGAACATGGATTCGAGCATGGCCTGCTTGTCAGATTCCTGAACCACTACCTTCTCGTTTTTCACGTTGGCCGGTGCATCGAGGCCGGCATCGTCTTTTGAAGAGCCGGCACAAGCCGAAAAGAATACGCATGCCCCAATCGCAAGGGCCATAACAATTTTATTTTTAATAGTATGCATCGCGATACCTATTTAAAAATGACGCTCGACGAACTGCTCCGTGCCTGCACCCTCAAGGGGTTCCAGGGATCAGGCCCCGGCGGTCAACACCGCAACAAGACCAACACGGGCGTTCTGCTCGGTTTACGGGAATTCAATTTAGAAATCAAATCGTGCGAAGGCAGGAGTGCTCACGAAAACAAGGTCCATGCGCTACACCGAATGCAAATGGCTCTCGCCCTGCAAGTCCGCGAAACACCCGCAAATCCCGAAATGCCCTTTCCGGGGAGCAACGGTCACCTCCAACCTTCCAATCCCTTGTTTCCGTTGTTCGTAGCCCACGTATTCGATATTATGGCCACCAAGAACGGCGACACAAAGGCCGCGGCAGCCGCATTCAACCTGACCCCGAGTGCGCTCGTGAAGATTTTGCGCCAAGACAAAGCCTGCGCCACCAAGCTGCAAGGAAACCGCAAGCAAAACGGCCAGAAAGCGCTAAAGCTCTAGGGTTTCCAGCACTTCGTTCCACCCCCGCAATTGTGGTTAACAAAATTTTACAACAAAGTTCCCCAAAAAACAGGGGTTAAATCAGACACTTTTGCCCAAAATGGCGTGTTAGTAAATAGGACCACTCAACCAAATGGAGGTATTATGAGTCCTATCAAAACGAAACACGCAAACATCGCCACCGCATTCCTGTGCGCTCTCGCCCTCTGGAACTGCAGCAGCGACACCCACGAAACCAGCGCCACCATCAGCAAGTCGGGCACGGCATCGGTCGCGCTCCGCCTGCAGTACAACACGCCGCCCCTCTTGGACAGCCTGGTGCTGGACTGTTACGGCGCAGACACCTTGCACTACGTGCATTCTGCCGACAGCGGCCTCTTCAGCATGGACTTGTTCCCCAGCGACAACTGGACGTTCAAGGCCAAGATTTATGCGAACGGTGCGCTCATGCAAATGGGCGAACTCTCGACTAAGTTGGAAGCAGGCGCCATCGCAGACATTCCGATCCAGATGCACCCCATTGTGGGCTTCGTGGTGGTTGAAGTGCCTATCGGCCTCAGGAACGAAAGCGGTATTGAAAGCGGTACCATGACTCTTGTTTCCGAAGACGAACGTTACGAAATCCCCATGGAGGAATCCACGGGCAAGCTCCTCTTCAAGAGCGGCATGCTCAAGCTCGGCGTTGAATACGAAGTACAGATTTCCCTGTTCGATGCAGACGGCAACGCCATCTACGACTTGAGCGACAGGTTCCTGCTCACCGAAGACAGCCCGGTGCCCGACCTCTCGCTGAACTCGTTGCGCAGTAAAATCGCAGTCTCCGTAAAGCCCGCCGACGAGCGCAACGTGTCCATCACGCTTGCCCTCCGCGCCGCTTTCCGCAAACCCAAGGTCGACGACTTGCTGATTACGGAATACTACGCAGCGCCCAACGCCAAGGATAGCACGCAGTATGAATTCGTTGAAATCTACAACGGAAGCATCGACACGCTTATCCTCGACGATTGCACGCTTGGCCTCGGGAGTGCCACCAGCGTCAAGCGCTACGCCCTCACCGCCAGCGAAATCTTGCCCGGCCAGGTGCTCGTGTTAGGCGATGCCGCCTCCGAAAACACGCCCGCCCTCCACATCAATACCGATGGCTGGAGCGCTATGTCCAACAGCAAGGGCGCCGTCGTACTGCAGTGCGACGGCGAAACGCTTGACTCCCTGTATTATGCAAGCACCCCCGACTCGCTGCATTCCAATGTGGTGCCCGCGGTAGGCTCAGGTAAATACAATCAAAGTGGCCAACTGAATGTTGACCACTGGAACATGCGTTCAGATTCCTCGTCGTGGTGCCTTGCGGTCCCCACTCCGGGCGTAGTGACATTCTGCGATTAAACGTAACTTCAGATTTCGGAATTCTGATTTCAGAATTTTAATTCAGGAAATCAACTCCGAATTCCGAACTCCTAATTCCGAATTAGTTTATGAGTTCAGCTCATAAACTAGGCGTGAATCTGCGTATTAGCGCGTTCAACGTCAAACAGCCTGCGCAGTAATTCTGTGCGGGCTGGATCGCGTTCCTCGGCAAGAGTCAGCGGACCCATGTTCAGGGCCACCAGAATGGAGCCCGGATAGTTGTTTGCGCTCTTGATGAAGTCGCTGGAAGAAACGCCTTCGGTGTAGAAATCGACAACGAAAGTATCCCAGTCGTCATTTTCGAGCTGTTCCTGGGCTTCGGCCTCGGTTTTTACAGCCTTGATGGTTGCACCCACCAGAAGGTCGGTCAGCACGGTCAGGCAAGCGTCGCGATGGGAATCGTCTTCTTCCCAAATCAGGATACGGCGGTCGCTATAGTCGCGAACCTGGGGGGGCTGGGCAAGGGAGTCCTCGGAATCGAACTTCTCGAGGGCGGCTTCGTCCATTTCTTCATCGTCAAAATTGTCGAGTTCTTTTGCCATAGTAGCCCAAATATAGTAAACTTACCCCCAAAACATTGCCATAATCGGCTAGAATTTCTAAATTTGCGCGCAAAAATAAACGTCAATCAAAAGAGCCATTATGGATACATCTAAAATCAGAAACGTCGCCATTATCGCCCACGTTGACCACGGTAAAACTACCCTGGTGGACCAGCTCCTCAAGCAATGCGGAACCTTCCACGAAAACGAGGAAGTCAACGAACGCGTGATGGACTCCGACAACCTGGAACGTGAACGCGGCATCACCATCCTTTCCAAGAACACGAGCGTCATGTACAAGGGCTATCGCGTAAACATCGTCGATACCCCGGGGCACGCCGACTTCGGCGGCCAGGTGGAACGCGTTCTGGGTACGGTGGACGGTGTGATTCTGGTG
This sequence comes from Fibrobacter sp. UWB1, assembly GCF_002210325.1. Classification (NCBI taxonomy): domain Bacteria; kingdom Pseudomonadati; phylum Fibrobacterota; class Fibrobacteria; order Fibrobacterales; family Fibrobacteraceae; genus Fibrobacter; species Fibrobacter sp. UWB1. Next base: position 124,283 of record NZ_MWQL01000007.1, on the reverse strand, counting down.
GTGGACGCCTTCGAAGGCCCCATGGCTCAGACCCGTTTTGTGACCCAGAAGGCCCTTGAAATGGGACTTATTCCTATCGTGGTCGTGAACAAGATCGACCGTGACGGCTGCAACCCGCACGCCGCTCTTGACAAGGTGTTCGACCTGTTCTGCGAACTCGACGCCAACGAGCAGCAGCTTGACTTCGACAAGGTGTTCGGCTCTGGCCGTAAGGGTATCTGCAAGGCCGAAATGGAAGACCCCGATGGCGACTTCCACATTTTGATGGACAAGATTATCGAACGCATCCCAGCCCCGAAGGGCGATCCGAATGCAGAACCGCTTCTGCAGATTGCATCGCTTGAATACTCGGGTTTCCTCGGCCGCTTAGCCGTGGGCCGCGTGCAGCAGGGCACCTTCAAGCCGAACATGACCGTTGCCCAGGCTACGAGCGACGGCAAGGTGAAGAACATCCGTATCCAGAAGATTCTGCGCTACGAAGGCCTGACCCCGCAGCCGATCGAAGAAGCGGGTCCCGGCGACATCATCTTGATTGCCGGTCTCGACAACTTCGACATCGGTGATACCCTTTCTTCGACGAACAATCCGGTGCACCTCCCCCGCATCCACATTGACCCGCCGACCATCTCCATGCTCTTCACCGTGAACACCTCGCCCTTGGCCGGTAAGTACGGTGGCAAGTTCATGACGGGTAACCAGCTCCAGGAACGTCTGGAACGCGCCCACATGGCAGACCCCGCCCTCTTGGTCGAAAAGGTCGACGGCGCCTCTACCTTCAAGGTGTCTGGCCGAGGCATTTTGCACCTCACCATCCTCGTCGAAAACATGCGTCGTGAACTCTATGAATTCACCATTGGTTCTCCGCAGGTGATCTTCAAGACCGACGAAAACGGCAAGCTCCTCGAACCGATCGAAGAATTCAAGGTCGAAGTACCGAGCGAATTCAGCGGCGCCTGCATTCAGGAAATCAACACCCGTAAGGGCGAAATGGTCAACATGACCACCGACGAAAATGACCGTGTGACTCTCGAATACCTCGTGCCGTCCCGTGGCCTTATCGGTATCCGCCCGAAGCTCCTTTCCCTTTCCAAGGGTTATGCCGTCAGCCAGTCCATCTTCAAGGACTACGAACCGTACAAGGGCGAAATTCCGGCCCGCGTAAACGGCGTGCTCATTGCGAAGGAACCGGGCGAAGCTGCAAGCTATGCTCTTTCCAACCTCGAAGATCGTGGTTACCTCATCATCGGACCGGGTGCCGAAGTTTATCCGGGCATGATCGTGGGTGAACACAACCGCGACGTCGACATCATCGTGAACGTCACCAAGGGTAAGCACCTCACCAACATGCGTTCCAAGTCTGCCGATGACATGATCCAGCTGACACCGTACCGCCGCCTGACTCTGGAAGAATGCGTCACCTTCATCAACGAAGACGAATGCATCGAAGTCACGCCGGAAGTGCTGCGCCTCCGCAAGACCGAGCTCGACCCGATCAAGCGTAAGCAGCTCTCCAAGCGCCCTGCTGAAGAAGATTAATACTTACTTCATAAAAAATTTAAGGCACTCAACCGAGTGCCTTTTTTAATTGTCTTCCCGGGCTTGACCCGGGACCTCCTCTCCAATCCGAGAAAACAGACCACGGCTCCAGAGATATACGAAACTTGAAACCTCAGTTTCTTAGTTGAGTTATGCTCTATGAGTATAAGTTCGTCTCGCTCTTACATGACCGTTCGACATCCGTCTCACTAGTCCTTTACACAACGGACAGAAAAAGCGAGCCGCTTAGTGCCGTGGCCTAGATACGCAATATCGGGCGCTGCGAAACTCAAGGCAATGCGATAGGCGAGAGAACCTCCGTAATCATAGGCCCCCCAAAAATCGGTGTAACAACCATAATCGTAAAAGTAAACTTTGTTGGAGCCAACATCCCCGTGGCCAGCAGGCAATGCGGAGAAACCAAATGCATCAGAGCCGTTGCCGGAAATTCCCTTATAATCGTTCCAGCCCCTCTGAGTCTTGATAATATAGCCCGCCGTGGATTCCCCAGGATGATCCGTAGATTGCCCGCCCACAGCCATGAACAGAGCAACCCACTCCGTTGTATCCGGTAAATGCCAGCCCGGCGGACAAATTCCGTGCACCGTGTCAGAAAAGATACACTTTTCACCATTGCCACAATCGCGCGGGTTATCATCATCGTTCGCAAACTTTACCGAATCGATTGCAGCAGCCCAGGTATAGAGGCGCCCAGCAACATCGCAATATTTCTCATCATTTTTGTAACACCAACTTTTGCCCTTGAGGCTCGGAGTTTTTACACTATCGGAATAATTCAGATTTTCCGCCATCCAGGTTTGGTCGCCAATCTTTACTGTCTTATAGATTTTACCGTCACGCTCGTCCATCATGGTGCCGTAATTAATTTCGGGATTCAGATATGTTTCCTTGTCCCAAATCCAGCCATCGAGATTGACTAAACTGCTAGAAGATGAATTATTCTCACCTTCCGCCGAAGATTCCGGTTCTACAGCCGAGTTGATCGATGAAGACGATTTAACCTCTACATCTTTTTCGCTAGAACTAGATTGCTTCGTGTCATTTGGAACGACACTAGAAGAAGATTCTTGTTCAACGGTCGAATTGACAGATGAAGATGATACTTGTTCTGTATCAGCATTTTGTTCCGTAGAACTCGTACCGGAATCATCGCAAGCAACAAATCCAAAAGCAACCAAAAATAACGCTATTAAAAAAATTCTCATAAATACTAACCCCATAAAATGTAACTCATATCAAAAGATAGAAAAACGTTAGCTTTTCCCAATCCGTGTGACAATTAAAAAACTCTCGCCTACACCAAGAACCCGAGCCTTCCTTCCCCGCTTTGCAGGTATTCGTTCATGTACTGCTTGGCAATTTCGCAGGCGGTAGGCACATCTTTACCGAGGGCGACGTTTGCAAGGATTGCAGAGCTGAGCACGCAGCCGGTGCCGTGCTTGCCTTTGCCGGGGAGCCGCGGGCTAATAAACTTGAACTGTTCTTCATTATACCACAAGGTATCGATCGATTCCTTGCCGCGGGCATGGCCACCTTTCAAGAGTACGGCAAAGTCGCGGCCCATCTTAATCTGTCCGCGGGATTCCGCAAGCCCCAGGCCCAAGTAGGCAAATTCATCTTGGTTCGGCGTCACCAAGTCAATAGACTTCATAATCGGCAAGAATTTTTCGGCATCGCGCATAAAGTGAAAACCCGCCGAAGCACTTGCAATCGGGTCCCACACAATGAATGCATCCGGCGACTTTTCACGGACAAATTCCACAATGCGCTTTAAGGTGCGGGCCTTTTCCACAAGCCCGATTTTCACGTACTTGAACTTATGTTTTTTAAAGAGCGTTTCGAGTTGCGCCTCGATGCGGTCCCAAATGACCCAGCCTGGCGCCACGAATTCTTCTTCATTCTGCTGCGTGAGCGCCGTACAGACTGCCTGGCCGTACACGCCAAAATGCGCCATCGTCTTGATATCAGAAATAAAACCCGCTCCGGCAGAGCCGTCAAAGCCCGCTACCGTCAAAGCGTGAATCAATTTTTCACCCATACCCTATCCTTTTTTATAAGACCGCGTAATACCCGATCAAGCCGGCCGTCACTAGGCAAATCAGCACCACCGCAGGCAATATCGGACGACGCATCGACTTCGCGCCCAAGAAAAACACCAAGCCACCCTTCGTGATTGTATTGGCGAGGCTTGCAAACAACAACGCCAGCACCAGTTCGCGCACCGGGAGACCGGCCTTCAAGTTCATGTCAATCACCGAGAACGCCACCGCATCCATTTCAGCGGCACCACCCAAAAAACTGCAAGCAAGCAGCGCGCCTGCACCCAGGTAAACGCGCGCCGCATTGGCCACGAACATCACACAAGTAAAGATGACGCCGAACTTGATTGCAGGCAAAAGCTTGAAGGGGTTCGTAAAATCAGCCGATTTCTGCTGGTGATTGCGGAATTCCTTCACCTTAAGGTAAAGCGCATACCCGAGCGCCGGCACCACCGGCAACAACAGCGGCAACGCGAGCGGTTTCGCAAGTGCGCCACTCAAGAAAATGCATATCAGGTACAGGCGCACATACATCACCGCCCAGCTCAGCACAATGCCAAGCGTAAAATCCGACGCGTAATCCTCGTTTTCGCGGCTGCGGCCGGCCAAATTCAAGGTCAAAGCCGTACTGCTGGCAAGCCCACCCAAAAGCCCCGTAAGCCAAATGCCTTTGCCCGGCCCCACAAGCTTAATGAGCACGTAGCCCACAAAACCGATACCGCTAATGAATACAACGAACAGCCAAATCGTATGCGGGTTCAAAACTTCGAGCCCCGCGGGGCCGTAAGCCTGGTTCGGCAAGAACGGCAAAATCAAAGCCGAAATTACCGCGAACTTGACCGTCGCCAAAATATCTTCTTTAGAAAGCTTTTGCGCAAAAGTATGCAACTGCTCCTTCGCCGAAAGCACCCAGAGAATCACGACCACAATCACGCAAGATTCCAACAGACGCCCGTACCAGCAAATTCCACCGAGCAAGTACACGATCACCACCGCAATACTCGTGGTAATGCCGTCGCCACCGGGCAGGTGTCCCCCGGTAGAATCTTCGTGCTTACAGTGACCAATCGCAAAAGACACATGCATGGCCATCAAGAGCATGCCCACGACAACAAATCCGGTAACAAAAGGCGCCACACCCCCCATCTGGTCCGAAAGCAGGGCCGCCATGGCACCCGCTAACCCCACAAGGGTAAACGTACGAACCCCCGCCGGATGCCTCCCCGACTGGTCGTAGTAAGTGTGTTCGCGCTGCAAGCCAATAATCAGGCCAATGCCTATAGCTGCCGCCAAACGATAAAACACGTTAAAGTCAAGCATGTCTTTAATATATATTAAAGACTGACACCGAGATACACGAGAATCGCGAAAATATGCAAAAAGTGAGCTTTAGAACCTGGCGAGTTTTGACTTCATCTTCGCCTTCATGGCGTACATGCGCTCGTCGGACAGGTGGTAAACTTTTTCGGCATCAATGTGGGTTTCTTCGGCCATGCTAAAGCCGTTTTTCAAGAATTCATGCTTAAAAGCCACACCATAGGCCACTTCGAGGGGAATCGGCAAATCTTCGCTGCGTTCTTTCTGCAAGTCGACCATTTTCTTGACGGCATCGTTCACGTCGGCCACATGCTCACTACGCACAATCGCCAGGAATTCATCGCCGCCCACACGAATAGCGGTCCCTACTCCCGCAAAAGCCTCCTTGAAAAGGCCGGCAAAGATCTTAATGAGTTTATCGCCTTCATTATGGCCATACTTGTCATTTACCATCTTCAGGCCATTCATGTCGATACTCACAAAGGCGTAGTCGCCAAAGCTCTTGTCCAGAATATCAAAAATCTGCTGACACTTGGCTCGATTGAATAGTCCCGTCAAGGCATCCAGATAAGCCATCGTAGCGAGCGCACCCTTTTCGGCACGGTCTTCCAGAATGTAGACCAAATAAACGACATAGCTTTGAACAAGCGAGAACACAAAGCCAAGCGTACCCAACGGAATCCAGGACGATTCCAGCAAAGGGTTGTCGATTGCGAGATGGCGGGCAAAATTATAGCGAAGCATATCCGCTACCACCATTACCACAAAGAACAGGACTCCGCGGGAAAGAATCTTTCCGGACTCGTCCATTTTTTTGTTGTAGAGAATGCCGGAATAAACAAAGTATACCAATCCGGCAAATACGACCGCATGGAAAAACACCAGCATTTGCGGGTAGAACAGCAATCCAGTAAAATGAAGAACCGAAGAGACAGCCAAGTAAGCGACCTCGTAGGCCACCAGGAACTTCATGACCCAAGTCTTGGATTGACTGAGACGCGTCCGCTGCATGTTCCAAAGCAACAACGTAAACGGAATTGGCGAAAAATAAAGGCAGATATATTCAAGAGTCGTGTTAAGTGTCAAATTGTAAGACACAATCTGGATTAGCTTCGTATAGCACATTGTCCAAGTGCCAAACGTAAAAGACAAGACCCCAATCATCGACAGGCGGAAATAATTGACACCGTAAATCCGCATGACGGCGCCGACCAAAACAGCAAGCACGCCAAAAAGAATCAAGAATATTCCGATGACTAGCGCAAAAATATGGCGCGAGGAATAATCGCTCACGGCGTATTCCTCTGAAAAAAGTTCATATTTCGAAATAGTAATTTTCCTGTTGTCTATTTTATTGACAAGGACCAATTTCAACTTTTGATTTTCGCCATGACTCAAGTGGACTTGATGGTAACCGCATCCCGGAAAATCGCGGTCCCCGCCATACTCATACACGCTTTTACCGTTTTCAAAAACCTCGACAGCGCTATGGACCGTCCGGAATCTGAATATCGGATGGGCAAGCTGGTTTGCCGAAATCCGGTTCTCCAGGATCAGCGAATCTCCACGCATGAGTTTCTTGGGGAACGTATAATTAACCAAGGACCCCACTCCGGTTTTTTCGCCCTTGTAGGTAACGGTCCAGCCTTTATCGAGGCGGACATTTTGCGGGGCAACTCCATTGGAACAAACCGCAATCAAAAAAAAGACAAACAGCAAAAGTAACACGGCAGCCGAAGCCGACGTGACCCACAGATATTGCTTATGAATTCTTTCCGGTTCTGTCAATTAACGCTCCCACACCTCGAACACTGTCGGGTAATCGTTCTTTTCGTCGGCTTCGAATTTTTCTTCGCTTATCTTGTGCCAGCCATCGCCCCATTCAGGGAACAAGACGTCGCCATCGACGTCGGCAAGCACGCGCGTCACATACAGTTTTTGCACTAAAGGCATGGCTTCGCGGTAAACGGCCGCGCCGCCAATAATAAAACATTCTGTTTCATGGGCGGCGCGAGCAGATTCTATAGCCTGAGAAAGATTGCCGCAGACAACGCAGCCCGGAGCTTCGAAAGCCGGGTTGCGCGTGAGCACGTAATTCGTGCGGTTCGGGAGTGGTCGTCCGATATCGTCGTAATTCTTGCGGCCAAGCACAATCGAATGCCCGGTCGTAATCGCCTTGAAACGCTTGAGGTCGGCAGACAAATGCCAAGGCAAGTGCCCGTCACGCCCGATCACGTTATTCCGAGATATCGCGACAATTGCAGAAATCAACATATCTTTGCCTCCTCCTTCGATTACACCGCAATCGGCGCCTTAATTGTCGGCCACGGGTCGTAATCGACCAGTTCAAAATCTTCGAACTTGAATTCGAAAAGATCCTTGACCGCCGGATTCAACTTCATTGTCGGCAACTTGCGCGGAGTACGCGTCAGCTGTTCACGGGCCTGTTCAAAATGGTTCGAGTACAGGTGCGTATCGCCCAACGTGTGAATAAATTCGCCCGGTTCATAATCGCAGACCTGTGCAAGCATCAAGGTCAAAAGCGCATAAGAGGCGATATTGAACGGCACCCCGAGGAATGTATCGGCACTGCGCTGGTACAGCTGGCAACTGAGCTTGCGCTTGCCGGAGGCGCCTACACCGCCCACGTAGAACTGGAACAGGCAGTGGCAAGGCGGCAAGGCCATTTTGTCCACTTCGGCCACGTTCCATGCACACACCAAGTGGCGGCGGGAATCGGGATTGTTCTTGAGGCTGTTCACCAAGTTCTTGATCTGGTCGATGTGTCCACCATCGGGGGTCGGCCAACTGCGCCACTGGTGTCCATAAACCGGGCCCAGGTCGCCGTTTTCGTCGGCCCATTCGTCCCAAATGGTCACCTTGTTGTCATGCAAGTACTTGATATTGGTGTCACCCTTCAAGAACCACAGAAGTTCGTGAATAATCGAGCGCAGATGAAGCTTTTTCGTCGTCAGGCAAGGGAATCCCTTGGACAAGTCATATCGGCACTGGCGGCCAAACACGGAGCGCGTTCCCGTACCCGTACGGTCAGAACGGTCAACTCCGTTTTCCAAAATATCCTTGAGCAGGTCTAAATATTGTTGCATACAGTCAATTTAATAAAATGTGAAATGTGAAGTGTGTAATGAGAAATGAATAACCACACATTCCACATTACACATTCCTCATTGTAATCACTCCCCGAATATTTCCACGCGCTTGTACTGTTTCACCTTTTTGTCTTCGGTAACGGCATTCTGCAACAGATACTTGTTCAGCGCCTGCAGAATCAGGTCCTGAGTATGTTTCGGAACAGGCTTCTTGCCGAGACGGGCTTTCTGCACCATCTTGTGGTTCAAATTGGCCGGGAGCATTTCCACGAGGTCATGGTTCGAAGCATTGAGAGACTGGAGAATTTCGTCGAGTTTGGTCATAGAGGAGTAGGAAGTTAGAAGTAGACAGTAGGAAGTAGGAAGAGATTTTTGATTAAGATAGAAAAAGTCCCCGGCGGTATGCCAGGGACTTTATTCAAAGGTTAGCGAAGATTACTGAACCAAGTTGCTTTCGCACTGGGTACCGTCGTTATCCGGCGTTACGAAGTGCATTTCGATACGACGGTTCATTTCGCGGCCTTCGGCGGTGCTGTTGTCATCCACCGGGCAGCTGGAACCCATACCGATAGCCTTGATGCGATCCTTCTTGACGCCCGCCTTGGTGAGCACCTTCATCACTTCCTTAGCGCGGTTTTCGGAAAGTTTCTGGTTGGTCTTTTCCTTACCCACGTTGTCGGTGTGACCCTGGATCACGATCTTCAGATCCTTGTAACTGTCTTCGTTCACGAGCTTCTTAGCCACGTTCTGGAGAATCTTCTTGGCGTTGGATTCCAAGGTAGCCTTACCGCTCTTGAAGGTCACGCCATCGAGCTTTTCGACAGCCTTCTTCGGGCAGCCATGGCCGTCGTCACCCGGTTCATCCGGGCAGCGGTCGATACCGGTACAAACGCTTTCGAATTCCTTCTGGAGTTTCTTGGTTGCAACCCATTCAGAGCAGACGCCGTCCTTATCCGGGTCCGGATCGTCTTCAATCGGGCAACCCTTGTTCCATTCAGGACCGGCTTCGAGTTCGCAACGGTCGTAGCCACGGCACATTTCCTTGAACTGGTCAAGCATCTTCTGCTTGGTCACCCACGGAGAGCAGAGGGAGTCGCCATCCGGGTCGGGGCTTTCCATCGGGCAGCCCTGAGCAAATGCTTCACCGGCTTCGGTCGGGCACTTGTCGACGCCAGAGCAGATGCCGTCGTACTGTTCAAGCATATTCTTTTCGGTCACCCACGGATCGCAGAGGCCGTCCTTGTCGGTATCCGGGTTGCCGAGCGGGCAGCCTTCGTTATTAGCCGGGCCGAGTTCGGTCGGGCACTTGTCGATGCCCTTACAAGACTTGTCAATGAACCATTCCTTAGCCATTGCTTCGTCTTCAGCAGCCTTTTCGAAGTAGAAGCCCATCTTCTTTTCAGTCACCCACGGGTCGCAGAGGCCGTCGTTATCGGCATCCGGATCATCCCATGCGCAACCCTTGTTGGCAGCAGAACCGGCTTCACCCGGGCACATATCGTAACCCTTACAGATGTCAGCGAATTCGTTCATGGCGCCTTCGTCAGTCACCCACGGAGAGCAGAGACCGTCACCATCCGGGTCCGGCTGCTTGGTCGGGCAACCGTTGAATGCCGGAGAACCAGCCTGGGCCGGGCAATCATCGATACCTTCGCAGACATTGGCAAACTTCTTGAGCATCTTCTTCTGAGACACCCAGGCGTCGCAAACGCCGTCGCCATCGGCATCCGGATTGTCGAGCGGGCAACCGTCGTCGCCTTCGCCTGCTTCGTTCGGGCACTGGTCAACGCCTTCACAAACTTCAGCAAATTCAGATTCAAAGCCCTTTTCAGCAACCCAGGCATCGCAAACGCCGTCTTCGTCAGCATCCGGATTACCCAGCGGGCAACCCTGATTCAAACGGTGACCGACATCGTCCGGGCACTTGTCTTCGTCATCCGTAACGCCATCGCCGTCGCGGTCCTGAGCCAGCAGGAATCCGCTCCAGGTGATACCGCCGTAAACGGTGTATTCCGGGTTCACGCGAATGCGTTCCACTACGACACCACCTTCACGTCCACTAGACTGAAGAGTCGATGCAGTAATGAACTTGTCACCGCCCAGGTAGTAAGAGGCACCCATGTGCAGGTCGACACCGACCGGCAGGTGGAACACCAAGGCTCCCGTCAACTGGTTCATGTCCAGTTTACCATCACGATTCTTGCCACAGACCTTCGATCCGTCAACAGGATTCGTCGTGCAGGCTTCAAAGTCATCCAGCTGGATATCCCAATAGTATTCCACGAATACCGACATAAAGTCCATGAAGTAGACTTCGGCGGCTGCACTCATGAACGGAAGCGACATGTAGTCGCTGTTCATGGTATAACGGTAACCGCCGTTCAAATGCAGCAAGAACGGGAATCCGTCGCCACCGTCGAGCTTGCTAGCATCCATCGTGATAGCAAGACCGCCCTTGATCGTGGTATTCTTGGTACCAAAAGCAAGAGCTGCGCCATTAGTCTTATTGATATATTCGGGTTCACGAATCCAGAGGCCCTGCTTTTCGGCGTTGGCCGTACCGGCAGTCACACCGCCGAACACGGCGATATCGAACACCTGGTCTTCGGGCAGCGGGAAACGTGCCTTCAAGTCAACCTTGAGGTTACCCACATAGCCGACCTTCGTGTTCGGAATAGTAGCCGGGCCACCGAGACCATCGAGATATTTACCTTCTGCCGTAAATTGATCATAGTAGACCGGGAGTGTCACGCCCAAGTCAAAATAATGCCAGATACCGATGGCAAAGCCGATATTAGCGCTTCCGCCTACGAAATCCGCCACAGGCGCATTAGCCAATACAGGGTTTCCGTTAGCATCTAGTTGAGCTTCATACAAAGCCCCCATGCCATTATCGTTATTCGGGAACATGTCGTTACCGAAAGTAGCATCACCCAAGAGGGTAAACACCAGTTTGGAATGACCAAGAGATTGGGCAGACTGGGTCTTATTCACACCCACAAAGCCTTCCTTGTTGATTGTCTGGGGATGTCCTGCAAAAGCGGAAGCCGCTAGCGCGAGGGCAAGACCCATAGCTACCTTATTCATAGCATCTCCTTATAGTGGCTAGCCGACCAAACACGGCCAACCGATTTAACTAATGTAAATATAACTTATTAGTCCAAAAAACAACCCAAAAACGCGCATTTTTTTTGAAATTTAATGAACATCACACAACAGGCTGATTGTAATATTTTTGTAAGAAGTTGTTTTAGGCCGGTCGAAACGTCTTTTCGAACATTCCGGGATCCATACGGCAGATACTGGTAAGCCCCCCTTTGCCCACGATAATATGGTCCAAAACGGGTATCTGGAGTACACGCCCCGCAGAGCAAAGCACGCGCGTAATCGCCATGTCTTCCAGGCTGGGTTCCAGCGAGCCCGAGGGGTGATTATGGGCAAAAACGACCGAAACGGCGCGGTCTTCAATAGCCTTGGCAAATGCTTCGCGGGGGTGAACCGGAGTCTTGTTGACAAGGCCCGTAGTCAGTTCATGGACCCGAATCACGCAATTGACCGAATTGAGCGTCACGATCACCAAGTGTTCCTGCGATTCGTATTTGAGGAACGAAAGCCTGCCCATGAGGTCTTCGGGCGTCTCGATCGGGTTCGACTTGTCGCTCAGAATGTAGCGGCCCGAAAGTTCCAGGCAGGCAAGCACCTGGGCAGCCTTCACCTTGCCAAGCCCCCGGATTTCACGAATCTGGGCAAGCGAGGGTACCCGGGCCTGGTTCGAAAGAAATTCCGAAAGGCGCCTAGACAGCTCAAAAACATTGCAGTCCTGGTTGCCGCTCCCTAAAATCAGGGCCAGCAATTCTTCGTTCGTGAGGGCGGACGCCCCAAACTTCTCGATCTTTTCGCGAGGCAGATAATTGGCAGCGGATCTATCGTTCAGCATCATCATATTACGGTTCATGGAGTATCCTTTTTTGGAGGGGTTATACTCTCTATACGCCAAATTCAAAAAAAGTGTCTGATTTTGCCCCCTATTTTTTCTAATTTTGGGTCAAATTGAACGGAAGGTCCCCATGGAATTAGGCAAATACAATCGTGCCCGAGTAGAAGAAATCATGCCCCAGGGCTATTACCTGGAACTTGAAACCGGCGGCCGCGTACTGCTCCCCGGCAAAAAAGAAGAATTCAGCCTCCAAGAAGGCGAAGTGCTAGACGTATTTGTCTACATGGATTCCGAAGACCGCCCCATTGCCACCCTCGACAAGCCTTACGCTACCGTCGGCGAATTCGCCGTGCTCGAAGTCAAGGACGTGAACCGCATTGGCGCCTTCCTGGATTGGGGCCTGAACAAGGACCTGTTCCTCCCCTACAAGCAGCAACTCGGCGAACTCAGGCGCGGCGACCGTTGCGTAGTCTACATTCTCGAAGACGACAAGAGCAACCGCATTGTGGCCACCGAAAAAATCAAGAGCTTTTTGGACCCCGACACCTCGGAACTGCACCTGGGTCAAAAAGTCCAGCTCGCCGCCTACGAAGTCACCCGCGACCACATCGATTTTCTGGTGGATTACCGCTACACGGGCCGCCTCATGGTCACGCAGGGGACGCCGCGCATTTACATCGGCGACACCATGGCCGGCTATATCCAGCGCTTTACCGAAGACGGCAAGATTACCCTGAACCTCACCCCCGTGGGCTACAAGGGAATCATGAAGAGCGAAAGCCCCGCCGCTATTATGCAAAAGCTCGAAGAAGCCGGCGGCTACCTGCCCTACGGCGACCACAGCGATCCCGAAGAAATCCGCCGCGAATTCGGTATGTCCAAGAAGACTTTCAAGAAGATTCTAGGAACGCTTTTCCGCGAAGGGCGTATTATCCTTTCCGACGACGGTTTCCGTAAAAACTAGTTGGTAGAACTTAGTTGGTAGAACTTAGTTTTTTTTCTAAGCTCTAAGTTCTAAGCTCTAAATTCTATTTATATTCCACCGGGACTTCGTTGTCGTTCAGCACGCAGAGTTCAATGCGGCGGTTTTTCTTGCGGCCAGCCTCGGTCGCATTCGAAGCCTTGGGCTGGCTGGAGCCGTAACCGCTTGCCGAAAGGTGCCCGCGGTCAACACCGTGTTCGACCATGTAAAGGAACACCGTGTAGGCGCGCTGTTCCGAAAGCGTCTGGTTAAACTGTTCATCGCCTTCGGAGCTGGTGTGGCCCTGGATCTCGATACGGGCGTCCGGATTTTTCAAAATGCCGGCCACCGCCTTGTCCAGAATCGCCATGGATTCCGCTTCTAGTTCGGCGCTGCCCGCCTTGAAGTTCACGCCAGTCAATTCCACCCGCGTATCGTCGAACACCACCGTAATGCCGCCCGTGCTTGCCGTGGGCGAAACATAAGGAGTCGTGCCGCATTCAAAAGGGCCCGTCACGCTTTCGCAGTAAATCGTGTAGGTATCTTCGCGCGGAATATGGAACGTCGCTTCGCCTTCGGAATCGGTCGTGACTGTAAACTTGTTCTTGGGATTGTTCTGGCCCACGAAAGAGAGCTTTTTATGCACCTGCGGCACATCCTGGTCGTCGGTGTAAGTCACTGTCAGTACAGCATGCGTCTTGTTGGGCAATAAGTCGCGTGCAAATGCAGTTGCAACAGAAAGATTTACACACAAAACCGCGCTAAAAACGGGAAAAACGCCGAAACTAAACAATTTCACGGAATACTCCTTGAAAAACGGGCCGAAAAATAGAAAAATATTTCTAAATTTGGACACGAAAATCAAAACCTCCAAGGAGCAAACATGAAGTTCGGGAAAATCGCAGCGGCGGCGCTCGCCATGAGCATTTCCGCATTTGCAGCAGACGCCACTGACAACATGACCCTCAAGGGCAATGTCCAGACCCAAGTCACCAAGTCCATCGCCGACGAAGACAACAACTTCAGCAGCGGCTGGATCCGCGCAAACATCGGCGGCCAGTACAAGAGCGACAACCTCGACGGAACCATCATGCTCCGCATCTTTGCCCCGGAATTCGGCAACAAGATCAAGGACGGCGACGGCAAGACCACCAGCTACGACAAGATTTTGGCAGACCTCTACTGGGTGAACTACAAGTGGGCACTCAACGACGACAACCAGCTGAACCTGAAAATCGGTCGCTGGAAGACCGACTGGTCTCAGTCAACACACTTCGGTACCTATGTCGACAAGGACTTGACCAAGCGCGGCCTCTGGATGCGCGATTACAGCCATAACGCCGTCGAACTCAGCTGGAAGCACGGCCTCAACCAACTGAACGCCATGGTCGCCGCCAAGAACGGTACCGCCAACCAGGGTTACATGCGTGTCGAAGACGACATGAAGTTCACCTTCCCCCTCGAAGTCAAGGTCGCCTACCGTGCCAACCTGGTCGACGTAGTGCAGAATTCCGCCTACATCACCCACCGTGTGGCAGCCTACGCCAGCTATGAATTCCTCCCGATTCTCCGTGCCTACGGCGAATACGCCTGCGTTTACACCCAGGACGACGAAATCGACCCGAACGTAGACAACTACCTCGCCCCCGAATCCAAGTATTACCAGCCGGGCATCTATTACCAGCCGTTCTACCTGGGCCTGGATCTCGCCCCGCAGAACAAGTTGGCAAACACCTTCATCAACCACCTCATGGTGGAATGGGAATACATCAACAAGCGTGACAACCTTTATGGCGCCCCGAAGGGCACCTACGACGACTGGGCATGGACTGTTGCCTACGTCAAGAACGTTGGCAAGTCTAAAATTCAATTCAGCGTCTACAGCGAAAACGAACTGAGCGATGTGGGTCTCGCCTTCCGCCTGACCAGCACTATCAAGTAACCTGATTTGATGCCAAATTGGTTTAAAAATTTTTCTTGGGAGAGAATGTTCGACTATATCGCCGAACGTTCCGTTACTCCCGTGAAGGTCGCGATTATCGCGGGCAAGTCGTTCCTGTACTTTCATGGGCTTACCCGTGCGGCAGCCCTGACCTACACGACGTTCCTGGCCGTGGTCCCGCTGCTGATTTTGCTGACATCGATTACGCTTGCGGTCGGATTCGGCAACTTCTTCTCGGACTACCTGCCGCATCTGCTCTCATTCCTGGATCTCGACTGGCCTGTCGACCCGATTATCACCATCGTGCAGAACGCCGAACACGTGCCTATCGGCAAGCTCGGGTTCATTGGCGCCATGGGTCTTTTCATCACGTTCATTCTCGCCTTCGGTAGCCTGGAGTCGAACTTCAACGTGGTGTGGGAAAACAAGGTGTCTCGCCCGCTCCATAAGCAGATTCGCATTTACACCCCGCTTCTGCTTATTTTTGCAGGCATTATCGGTCTGTATGCCGGTTTCGTGAACTACCTCCAAAATGCGCTTTCGGTCATTGTGGTTGATGGTTTGCACTTTGATCCGTCGGTGCTCAAGAGACTCATCAATGCCTTCTGGTACCTCACGTTCCATGGAGCATTCCTCCTGGTTATCTTCTTGACCCTGTATGCGCTCCCCGCAAGACCGGACCCCAAGAACTACACCAAGAAAAAGTTGCTAGTCTCTTCAATCGGCATTACCGTTCTCGCATGGATTTGCATTATCATCTACGTGAAGATCCTGATGCTTATCCAGACCATGCTCGTGACCCGTATGTCTATTTTCTACGGTTCGCTCGCCTTTATTCCTCTCATCCTTTTCTTGGTATTCGGCATTTGGACCATAGTCCTCTGCGGAAATTCCGTGGTGTGGACGATTTGCACCTGGCCCGAATCCAAAGATCGTATATGGAACTGGGAAGGAAGCCCTGCCGAAGGCCTGAACATGACCAAGGACCGGATGTAAAAATCTTTCTATTACAGAAAATCCCTGGATTAAATCCAGGGATTTTTTTTTCCTCATTACGGTTCAACTACAACGTCGATTTCCGTGGGGAGCGAAGCCTGACTCAGACAGTTGCAGGGCTCCAAAGCAACAATTTTCATTTCCGGTGCACGGTATTCTTTTTTCTGTTCGATATTTTCAGTCATTATTTTTTCCAGTGCTGGTTTTAATTTTTTAGACAAGTTTAAAACATTCGCAATAAATTTACAAAACACACACAACTACGTCAATAAATGCTTAAAACCGACCCCAAAGGATCGGCACTTAAGTTCTCAGAATGTCAAAGAGAGTTAACAGCGGGGCAAGAAAAATCCCTTAATACAATTCATGTTACGGAGACAAATTTGAATGTGATTTTTCCTTCTAATATCAGTACCTGCATAAGCAACATCACCTTCATAGAATGCTCCGCGAACAGAATCAAACCTGACAGGATCTTCCGATTCCTCAAAACTTTTATGCAAATATTCTATAACGGCACAATCAAGTTTATGCAGACCATTTTTATTTTCCAGTCGATGGCCTTCAAAATCTACATTGAACGATTTAAAACCTTCACTCAAAAGATCTATGAAATGGGAATCGGTCAAATCAAGACAATTACCCAAAGTATAGACTACACCTATTACAAATGGTTCTTTGAAGGGCTTTGGCTTATGCTCCTTAGCCCAATCCCAAGCACGATCTTGGTTATTTTCCCAAACATAAAAGCCTTCGCCAAGCCACTCATGATTAGTAGAACTTGTTTTGACCTGTTTCGGACAATTAACTAAGTTAAGACCATTTTCTTTTTCACAGCCATGAAAGCCGATATAAAGATTCGGACGTTCCAAATACAAATTTTGCATACAATCATCCTTTCCGCAAAATTACTTTGCTACGGATGGACGGTAGATTTTGCTTAATTTGCCGGACTTGGTTATAATACCCGCCCTCAGAAGACGCTTATGAGCAGCTTCTTTTGAATGGTCTAAAGACTTGATAGCCTTAAGCGATCTTTCTATGATGTTATCAGTCATAAAAACTTCCGTCGTTACAAATATACATTTATTTTCAATTTATAGTTATTAAGGAAACTTATGCGTCTCCCTCTTATATACACGCTTTTTTCACCCAACTGAAGACACTTTTCGTGCGTAAAATTTTCAAAACCAGTTTTTTTGATGTTAACAGCCTTTACTTCAATAGGAAACCCCCTTTTTTTTTAGTAAATTATAAACAAACAGAGGATTTGCTTATGAAAAAGATTCTATTGCTCATCGTGGCCCTGGTGGCGTTCGCAAACGCAGAACTGCAGAGCGTAAAGTATTCTCCCGAAGAAAAGTCGAACGACGGCCTGAAGGCATTCATCGGCGTGAGCGGCGGTAACGTTCTCGTGGCCGACGACGGCGCCATTTTCGCGAACCTCCGCATCGGTCTCGACATCAACCCTCTGCTCTCCACGGGTGTGTGGGTGTCTAGACTTTTGAGCGACGTGCGCAACTACAATGTGCCTGAAAAGCAGATGATCAAGTATATGTCTGTGGGCGGATTCGTGGAACTGTTCCCGGTGCGCATCAACGACTTTTCCATTTCGGTGCCAATCGAAATCGGTGGCGGCGCACTCTATGTAATGGAACCGGACGACGAAGCCTTTGAATCCGAAGACTACTTCTTTACCGCCGACATGGCCGTACACTTCAACTACCGCGTCACGAAGATGCTTGAAATCTCGATTGGCGGCGGTTACCGCATGTTCTCTGGCATCGAAACTAACGGCCTCGAGAACCTCGACTTCTGCACTCCGTTCGGCGAACTGAGATTTACCATCAGAGAATAAACGATGTGAAATGTGAAGTGCGAGATGTGAAGTTATCCATTTCACATTCCACATTGCACATTACCAACTGGGTAACTAGTGGCTGGTTTAAGTTTCATATCCATTCGCGGCTGCAGGCTGCACAATTTAAAGAACGTGGACGCCCAGTTCCCGCTGGGCAAGATTTCTGTGGTATGCGGACCTTCGGGCTGCGGAAAGTCGACACTTGTGCTTGATACCCTGCACGGGGAATCGAAGCGCCGCTATTTGGAAACACTTTCGCCGTTTGCGGCAGAATTGCTCGGCGGTCGGCGCATTATTCCGCTGGATAGCGCCGAAGGTTTGCCTGCAAGCCTTGCCGTAGGCCCGAGTCACGGCGAAACACCCGCGAAGGCTTATGCATTGAGCATTTCGGAATGCGACTCTACATTGCGTGCCTTGTTTGCGGCGTACGCGAAGCCTGCCTGCCCCGTTTGCGGAAAGCCCATGGAAAGCATGAGCCGCGAAGACATGATTCGCGAGATTGCGAGTTTGCCACAAGGGAGTAAGTTACAGTTTTTTGCGCGGATTGATGTTGAGAAGCGAACAAGTCTCGACAAGCTGGCAGCGGTATTCCTGGCGCAAGGCTTTACGCGTGCCATGGCAGATGACGTCAGCTATTCGCTTGCAGACTTGACTGAAAACGAAAAGAAGATTGTCCCGAAGGAATTCTTTATCGTGGTGGATCGCGTGATTGTCCGCGAGAACACGCGCACCCGCATTGCCGAAGCAGTCGATGGAGTCTTGAAGCTCACGCACGGCGAATTGATTCTAGACATCAACGGGAGCCGCAAACTTTTCAGCACGGTGCCACGCTGCCCTGAGCACGGAGCGCAACTTTCCAGGCCGCTCGCCGCCGAGGACTTGTCGCCGTATTCCCGTACGAGCATTTGCGAAAAATGTGGCGGCACCGGAATCATCGAAGACGGAGACAGCAGCGAAGAATGCCCCGATTGCAAGGGCTTACGACTCAAGCAGAATTTTTTGAATGCGGCGATTGAAAGTAATTCAAGTGAAAATGAGCCGCGCAAAATCCGTACCACTTGGCAAGACATTTTAAGCACGCCTTTCGCGGAACTCGAAAGCCGGCTGCACGCCCTGTTCGACAATCGACTGACGGTAAAGCAGCAGCCCGCATTTCGCACATTGATCGACCGCATCCAGGCGATTGTCGACCTCGATATCGGCTACCTCACGGCAGGGCGTGCAGGCGCCACCCTGTCGGGTGGCGAAGTCCAGAGACTTCGGCTTTCGAGCCTCAGCACCGGACACCTGAACAATCTGCTAATTGTCCTCGACGAACCGGCCAGCGGGTTACACCAGAGCGATGTAGAAGCCCTCTGGAAAGTCCTCAAGAAGGTTCAATCCCGCGGCAACACGCTCGTACTCATCGACCATAACCCGGCCCTCATCAAGAAAGCCGATTGGATTATTGAAATGGGACCTGGCGCCGGCGAAAAGGGCGGTGAAATATTGTTGCAAGGAACCGCGAAAGAAGTTCTTGGCAATCCGGCATCACCCACAGGGAATTGGATTAGAGAATTAGGAATTCGGAGTTCGGAATTCGGAATTAATAATTTGAAAACTAAGCCGAAGGTTCCAAAGAAAAACGCCGCGGCCATCGATATCAAGAACTTCGCGATGTTCGATATGAAGTCGGTCACCGCACATTTCCCGATTCAAAAGTTCAGCGTCATCACAGGCCAAAGCGGTAGCGGCAAGTCCACGATTTTCTTCAAGAACCTCGCCCCACGAGCCTCCAAGGGCGAATTCGAAAGTCTCGGCATCCAGGCGCTATCGATCCTTTCGACAGGTGACTTCCACGGGAACCGACGCAGTACCGTCGCCTCGGCCATCAACCTGAACACGATTCTCCGCGACCTGTTCGCGAAACTCCCCGAAAGCAAGGTCCGCGGCTACACCGCCAGCAAATTCGCGACGCACGCCCCCGGGGGCCGCTGCGAAAACTGCAAAGGGGAAGGCGTCATCCTCGACCCCGCGGGCTACGAAGAATCCGAATGCCCCGTGTGCCTCGGCAGACGTTTCAAAGATGAAATTCTTGAAGTCCGCTTCAAGTCGCTGTCCATCGCTGACATCTATGACCTAGAAGTCGGTGAAGCCTACAAGCTGTTCATCAACATGAAGCCTTTTGCGGACAAGTTAAAGCCCCTTGTGGATACAGGTCTCGACTACCTGAAACTCGGACAAACCACATCGCACCTTTCCGGCGGCGAACGCGCCAGGCTCCGCCTTTCCATTGCGCTCGCCCGAGCCAAGGCGCCGAATACGCTATTCCTTTTCGACGAACCCGCCCGCGGTCTCCATCAAAAGGACATCCAGCATCTGCTTGACCTGATTCACGGTCTCACTGAAGCGGGCCACACAGTCATTGCCATCGAACACGCACAAGACTTCGTCAACGCCGCCGACTACGTGGTGGAACTTTCAAGATAAGCAGTCAAAGCCATCTAAAAAAAGCGATTTAATCCTCTTCCATCGTAACGAAAGTCGTCACTTCTAAAGAATCCTCGACACCGTACATATCGGTGTAATATGCCATCCACGTAATCGTGGTATCCTTTTCTAGCGGTTCTTCAAGAAACATGTACAAACGAGTTTCTACATCTTTAGGTATCAGCGGATAATTCGTATAAGTGGTATCCCCACAACCTAAAAGCGTTACAATCCTTCCCGTATTAGAAGAAACTCCAAATCCATCGGGCAAGTCTTTGCCATCAATATAATAGTTGCTCAAGAAATCATCTGTATGCCCATAATAGGAATAATACTTGCTATCATAGGGCTTGAGTATCAACGTGTCGAACAAGTCTTGCAATTTCTTTTCCGACAACTTGGGAACTTCAACATAGGCCGGCACGTAATCAATCAAGCGTTTTTTGCCATAATTGATGTAGGTCGTGTCGACTCGCGTCACATTTACCGTTAAATGCTTGGCAGAATCCTTTACGGTACCATTTGCGCTTGCCACGCTATAACTATAGGAAAAGCACTCATGAATAAACATCAAGGAACAATGAAAATTATCATCCTCGATATCACAAGTCATCCTATCCGTTGTCGCCGTTACCGTATCTAGGGAATCTTTGCCCACATAGTAAACAAAGCTATAGACACTCACATCGGTGTAGGTTGTATCGCAAATATAATTTTCAGGGCAATCGTCTCTAGAACTTGCAGAACTTGTATTATCTCCGCAAGCCACAAAAATAATGATTAACTCAGCTAAAACAAAAAAACTAAAAACGCATTTGAACAAATGTTTTTTCATAGTTCAAATGTAGTTTATGTTTCGAGATTAAAAAGATTTCTTCGCGCTTTCCAGCGTCGCAATCACCTTGTCGCACCAGGCGTCGAATTCGGGATCTTCTTTCTGGAATTCCGGATGTGCGAGCACGTAATCAATAGTACGGCGGATTCCTTGGTCAAAACGGACCTCGGTGCGAAAATTCGGCACGACACGCTTGAGTTTGGAATTGTCGAACACCACGGAGTTCGCCTTGTCACCGATGAGGCTCCCCAGCAGGTCATAATCGCTTACATCCGCAAGGAACTGCGAAGACACGTAGTAGGGCTTGAGTTCAACACCCAGCGCATCGGCCACCGCCTTATAAATCTGGTTCCAGGTGAGCGTTTCGTCACTCGTAATCTGGAACGATTCTCCGATAGCGTGCACATTGCCCATCAGTCCCACAAAGCCGCGGGCAAAGTCGGTGTTGAAAGTCATGGTCCAAAGGCTCGTACCGTCACCGTGAATGATGACAGGCTTGCCCTCGAACATGCGCTTTGCCACCTGCCAGCTGCCGTTCTTGCCGTGGACGCCCAGCGGGATGCTGCAAGGCGCGTGATGGCCATGCTGATAGTTCCCGTACCGCCGATAAAGAGAGCAATCATATTGAGTATGTGAGGTATGAGGTGTGAGCACGGCCGCCTTCGGCGTCCTTTGAGGTTATAATCACGCCTACAAGCGCCTCAAACCTCAAAGTGCGAAGCACGACCTCACTGCTCATAGCTAGTTACACCGTGGCATGGGCGGCAATCTTGTAAATCTCGGTCACGTCCTTTGCCTTGAGCGGGACAAATCCCCAGCCGTCGCCCGGATTCAGCTTTTCAACCAGCTTCGGGATGTCTTCTTCCTTGGCACCCAGTTCCGCGAAGTTGATGGGCATGCCAATGGAATGCAAGAATCGGCGGAAGGCCTTGATACCCTCGAGGGCGGTCGCCTTCGGGTTCTCAAAATTCATCTCGCAGCCGAACACGCGCGTCGCCATCTGCGCAAAACGCATCACGTTGTGGTCGACGACGTATTCCATCCAGGCGGGCATGATGACTGCTAGGCCCGCGCCATGGGCGCAGTCGTAAAGCGCCGAAAGTTCATGTTCGATGGCGTGGCTGTTCCAGTCCTGACTGCGCCCGCAGCCCACAACGCCGTTGTGGGCTACCGTCCCCGCCCACATGATGTTCGCACGCACCTGGTAGTTGGTCGGGTCGGCAATGGCGCGGGGGCCTTCCTTCACCATCGTTAAAAGCACCGCTTCGCACAGGCGGTCGGTAATTTCCACTTCGAGCGTATTCGTGAAGTAGCGTTCAAAGACGTGGGCCATGATGTCGGTAATGCCGCAAGCCGTCTGGTAGGCGGGCAACGTGCAAAGCAAAGCCGGATTCTGCACCGCAAACTTCGGGCGAATATGTTCGCTGCTGGCCCCCCGCTTGAGCATGCCGTCTTCCTTGGTAATCACGGAGTCGCCGCTACCTTCGGAACCGGCCGCCGCAATGGTCTGCACCACGCCAATCGGGAGCGCGCATGCAGCAGAAGCCTTGCCATCGTAAAAGTCCCAGAAATCGCCCTTATAGGGAACACCCATCGCAATGGCCTTGGAGCTATCAATCGTGGAGCCGCCGCCCACCGCCAAAATAAAATCAATCCCATTTTCGCGGACAATTTCAATACCCTTGTACACGAGTGAATCGTGCGGGTTCGGCTTCACGCCGCCGAGTTCCACATGCGGGATACCAGCCGCATCGAGGCTTGCCTTCACGCGGTCAATCAATCCCGAACGCACCGCAGAGCCACCACCGTAATGAATTAGCACCTTGGTGCCGCCATACTTTTTGACGAGTTCACCGCATTCATTTTCGCGGTTCATACCGAATACGAATTCTGTGGGGCTGTAGAAGTTGAAATTATCCATGTTCCGTCCTTTTTTAGTTTTACCTAAAAATACAAGAAAATCCCGCCCAAAAGCAGGATTTTCTACTAAATGTTGTTCACGCTAGAAAACACCATGTAAACAGTATTTGTTAGACAACCACTGCCTACTTCCTACTGTCTACTTCCTACTACGTTGTGTATTCTGCGTTGATCTTAACGTAGTCGTAGCTCAAGTCGCAAGTGAATGCGCTGGCACTAGCGTGCCCGATGTTAAGAACGAGCGTTACTTTGTATTCACGCTGGCGGACTACCGCACGCAGAGCCTTGGTCTGTTCTTCGTCGAGCTGCACCGGGCGGCCGTTAGAAAGCACCTGCACATCGCCAAAGAAAAGATCCGTCTGTTCGGCGATCATGTTGCAGCCGCTCGAACCAGCACTGCTAAGGATACGGCCCCAGTTCGGGTCTTCGCCGAACATAGCGCACTTGGCCAAGTTAGACGTGCCAATGAAGCGGGCCATGCGCAAAGCCTCTTCGTGGCTTTCGGCCTTTTCGATGCAAAGTTCAATCAGCTTGGTTGCACCTTCGCCATCGCGAACGATATCCTTGGCCAATTCCTTCATCACGAGCATGAGTGCTGCGCGGAATTCGCCCTGTTCGGAGAGAGTCAAGTCTTCGTACTTGATTCCGCTCATGCCGTTAGCCAGGAGAATGCAAGTGTCGTTCGTGCTGGTGTCGCCATCGACCGTAATCGCATTGAAGGAATCAGCAATGTCGGCGCGGAATTCAGCAAAGAAATCGATCGGCAAAGCAAGGTCAGTGGTAATAAAGGCAAGCATCGTGGCCATGTTCGGGTGAATCATGCCCGAGCCCTTGCAGGCACCACCGATTGTCACCACACCCTTTTCGGTCTGGATTTCAACGGCATGGCTCTTGAGAGCAAGGTCAGTCGTGAGGATTGCGCGACCAAATTCTTCGGAAGCGTCAGCATGGAGCTTTTCCACAAGCTTCGGAATACCGGCTTCAATCTTGTCCATCGGCATCAGGTGGCCGATCACACCGGTGCTGCAAACGAGCACGCTCTTCGGAGTAAGTTTCAAGGCTTCTTCGGTAAGGACAGCCATGCGTTCTGCATCGCGCAGGCCCTGTTCGCCGGTACAGGCGTTTGCGTTACCGCTGTTCACCACAACGGCAGAGGCAAAGTGGGCATGTTCAAGGGCGGCTTTGTCGTAAAGCACCGGAGCAGCCTTCACCTTGTTCGTTGTAAACACGGCAAAGCAACGTGCAGCCTTTTCGCTCTTCAGAAGAGCCATGTCAGCGTTACCGCTGGCCTTGATGCCTGCACAAATTCCAGACGCGGTAAAGCCCTTCGGGGAGCAGACGCCGCCTTTTTCCAATACAGTGTACATAGTATCTCCTATTGTTTTTTCACCCTAAATTATAGAAAAATGCGACAATGTTGAACACCCCCTGCTTCTGCCCCACAAAAAAATTCTAATTTAAGGTCATGGCTAAAACACCCTGTACTAAAGAAACATACGACAAGCTGGTTGAACGTTACACCTTCCTCAAAAAGGTCGAACGTCCCCGCGTTGTAGATGAAATGGAAGAAGCCCGCAAGCAAGGCGACCTGAGCGAAAACGCCGAATACCACGCCGCCAAGGAAATGCTGGCTCATATCGACCTGGAAATTCCCAAGCTGGAAGACCAGATTTCCAACGCAATTATCGTTGAATTCGACGCAAACTCCGACACCGTGCGCTTTGGAGCCACCGTTACCGCAAAGAATCTGGCTACCAAGAAGGAAGTCGTCTATCAGTTGGTAAGCCCCGAAGGCGTTGATCCGATGAACGGCAAAATCAGCTTCAAGAGCCCCATGGGTTCCGCATTCATGGGCAAAAAGAAGGGCGAAATTGTCGAAGTCGTCACCCCCAAGGGCAAGAACCGTTTCGAAATCGTCGACTTCAAGTAAGCTATGATTCTAGCCCTCATCGGCAAAGACCAGTTTTCCAAGGACAAGCAGGTCGACAAGTTCCTGACTGATGCCCTTGGAGACCGTAAGAACGATCCGCTTTCAAAGCAGATTGTGTATGCTTCCGATACGAACATTCCGTCGGTAGCCGGGCTCATTATGGAAAGCTGCGGCGCCGTTTCGATGTTTGCGCCGGAACAGGCGGTGGTCGTCCGCAATGCAGACGCCATGAAGGCCGATGAATCCAAGGCACTCGCCCGCTGGCTCAAAGACGCCCCCGATTGCAAGCTGCTGCTCGATTTTGACGAACTCCGCGCGACTTCGGAACTCTACAAGATTCTGCAAAAAGTCGGCAAAATCGAAAAGTACGAAGAACCCAAGCAGTACAAGATGCAGGAATGGATTGCATCGAATGTGCCCGCCCACTTCGGAAAACCAATCGAGCCCGCCGCCAGCCAGTACCTGGCCGATGCCCTGGGCACCGACACCAAGCTTGTTTGCGAAGAATTGGAAAAGGTCCTTACCTACGATCCCGACTGCGCCAAATTCACCTACGATCTCGTGAAGACGATGATTATGCCCCGCCGCGAAATCCCGCCTTACGAAATCCTGAATTTTTTCGGCATGCGAGACGCCGTGGGCTTTACCCGCAAGCTTCACGATTTCCTTTACAACAATAGCAGCAAGAACGCCGACGCGATAAGCCTCGTGAATGCGCTCTACAGTCATTCCATAGACTTGCTGAACTTCATGTCGCTCACCGCCAAGAAGATGAGCGCCGAAGACGCAGCCAAGGCCTTGGGCAAGAACTATTTCTTGTTCTGCAAGCAGGGCAATGCCGCCGAATGTTGCCGCCGTTGGGGCAAGCCGCTCCTTTGCCGCGTCATTCGCCGCCTCGCCGACCTCAATTACGAATTCAAGAGCAGCAGCTGGACAGTCACCAGCCAGGAACTCGCCCTCGCCGCACTTGTAGTGAGATAAGTCTGAATTCTGATTTCGGAGTTCAGATTTCTGATTTCAAAATTTGCAACACACTGGATTTTGCTTTATAAAAAAAGACGGACATAGTCCGTCTTTTTTTCTGAATTCATAATTCCGAAATCTGAATTAAACTAGTTCCAGCCGCCGTCTTCTTCGATTGCCGGAGCTTCGGGAGCCTGGTCAGCAGATTCGGACTTCGGAGCTTCCTGGGCGGGCTGCTGTTTCGGTTCCACGATCGGCGTTTCGCTATCAGTCGGTTCAGTCGTCGTCTGGGTCTTCTTGGCGCTCGGAGCACCATTGACGTCGGAAGACACTTCAGAAAGTTCCACAGAACCCACATAGTTGCGAATGATACGCGGAGTCACGAAGATAATCAGGTCACGCTTGGTAACGGCCTTGCGGCTGTACTTGAAGAGGTTGCCGAGCAGCGGGATATCCTTGAGGAACGGAATACCGGATTCGCTTTCGGTATTTTCGTTACGGGTAAGGCCACCGATCACGACCGTTTCGCCATCAGCCACCACGACCTTGGTCTTGGCTTCCTGAGTACTGATCACCACCTGGCCCTTTTCGTCGTAGCCGTAGGAGTTGTTTTCGGGGTGCAGGTCAAGCAAAATGCGGTTGTCGCCAGAAACGTGCGGAGTCACAGTCAGCTTGATACCGGTTTCCACGAGCTGCGTCGAAGATTCACCGCTATCGTCAATCACGCGGATAGAAACCTTGTCACCCATGAACACCTGGGCTTCGGTATTGTCGAGCGTAGAGACTTGCGGAGAAGCGAGCACTTCAGTAGAAGCGTCACCCATGATGTTCGAAATGGCAATCTGCAGGTTGTTGTCCAGCAAACTTGCAGTAATAGCAGTGGTTGCATTGCCCACAGCCGGCGAAGCACCACCATTCGGCAAGGAATGAATTGCGGCACTGGTACGGGTATCGCCAGAACCGCTACCCTGCGGAGTAGAAACCGTTCCCGGAGTCAGAGCCGTGGTACCCATTCTGGCGGTCCAGTCCACACCGAGTTCGCGAGCGCGTTCACTGTTCACGACCACAAGTTTGGCGGTAATCATGATCTGGAGCGTTTCGACATCGAGTTCGGTCAAGGCCTTTTCCATCTGTTCAATCTTTCCGTCGGTATCGTACACGATAATGGAATTCGTACGTTCCACTGTCGTAATGCGGCCACGGTTAGACTTCATGCTTTCAAGCACCTTCACCAGTTCTTCGGCCTTGGCGTGGTGAACCTGGAAATTCTTACGGACCAGCGGGGCACTCTGTTCGGCCTGGGCTTCTTCATCGGCAATCTTCTTCTGCTTTGCCTGATAAGTGCTGGAGCGCTGGATCAAGATGTACTTGTCTTCGATGATCCAAGTCAAGTCGTTCATGCTACAAACGATGTCGAGTGTTTCCTGCCAAGTCTTCTTGGTCACCTTGAGGCTTGTCTTACCCTTGACTTCGGGAGCAAGGATAATGTCCACACCGGCAATCACGGAGATAGAGCTAAACACGGCTTCGAAGTTCATGTCGACGAAACTGAAGTCATACAATTTCTTGTTGGGGGTTTGCACCGTACCTTCGGCAGGAGCACTCCATGCAGTAGTGAGACCCACCACCAAGAGAAGAACAGTAAGGATTTTTGTCATCTTTTTCACTTTTGACCCCCAAGTTTATCGGGAAGACCCATGGAGTAGCGACGGCTCACCCCGAATTCCTGGATCAGGAAGAGAACGTCAGTTTGTGTGATTTTTAAAACTTTTCCGTTGAGAATCTTGTCGCCTTCTTTGACGGTGTACGAGATAGACGGATTCTTGGATTCGACAAGAATTGCAACCGGCACATCCGATTCCCAAATGATACCCACCAGTTCGACCTGGTCAATATTAATACCTTCTTCGACTAAGCCATCGACTTCGACAAACGGATCGCGTCGGCCAAAGGAACTATAAGTCACGCGGTCTTCGTAGAGGCCATCGAGCTGGCTACCGATCTGCGGAGCACTTGTCGTGAGATTCGTACCGCGCTCCTTGTCAACTTGTTTCAAGCGTTCTTCTTGCACAGAGGAAAGTTCGTCAAAGAAACCGACAGCGCGACGATCCACATAGCCCACTCTGTTACCGAACTGGACTTTGCGATACAAGCCCTTCATATCAAGACTTACCAGACGGTCTCCAAATACAAGACGCTGCATCACCTGAGCGTTTTCATTAGGAGAGGCATAGAATTCGGTTTCGTCGGCAACCACAATCAATTCGCGAACGACAGGGCGCAGGTGGAACGTCTGCGAGCCAGAAATAATCTTCTTGCTACCCTTGTCAAGATTCTTGACAAAAACATCGAAATTCGGCTTGTCTTCTGAAGACTTCATCCAGTCGCGAATGAAGATGCCCTTGGGCTGTGCAGACCAGAACATAAAGCCGTCCCTGTTGATTCCCTTTTCGGCAATCTGCAAAACAAATACGCCGTCTTGCACAAGAACTGCAGGCTGTACGGAATTCTTCAACTGCACCTTGAGACCGTTAGCGCCCCAAGTTACAGACTTCACGATAGAACCGGCTCCGATTCTGAATACAGGCGACTTCTGCGGACCGGCAAGACCAATCGTAATGGTGTTGTTCTTGTCGATGCTAGAAATATTCTGCATTACAATATTGTCATCGGCAACAATGCGGAACTGTTCCAGGCCAGAACCAATCAGAACCGTCATTTCTTTAAGCTTCGGGAGCAGAGCCGAAATGGCTCCGCCTTCGGCGATAGCCTTGTCGATTTGTTTCTGCTGTTCAGCCAAGAGTTTTTCTTGTTCGCGCGCAGCCTTTTCAGCAGCCTTCTTTTCTTCGGCGAGGCGCTTCTTTTCTTCGAGGGCGGCCTTCTCGGCAGCCTTCTTTTCGGCAGCCAAACGCTTTTTCTCTTCAAGAGCGGCACGTTCAGCGGCTTTCTTTTCTTCGAGAGCCTGCTTGGCAGCAGCCTTCTTTTCTTCGGCTAAACGCTTCTTCTCTTCAGCGGCCGCCTTTGCAGCAGCTTTCTTGTCTTCGATGGCCTGTTTTTCAGCAGCTTTCTTTTCTTCGAGAGCGCGCTTTTCGGCAGCCTTCTTCTCTTCGGCCAAGCGTTTCTTTTCTTCAAGAGCGGCTTTCTTTGCGGCCTTCTTTTCTTCGAGAGCGGCCTTTTCGGCAGCCTTCTTGTCAAGGGCAGCCTGCTTTTCGGCGGCCTTCTTACGGTCGGCATAGAGCTTCGAAAGCGTCCAGGATTTACCGCCCTTGCTCTTGAGCTTGATCAAGAAATTGGACTTGTCCAAAGCGATTTCGTTCTTGTCAGAGGTAATGGCAGCACCGACATCCATTTCAATCTTCAAGAAGGGCAAGCCCTTGTAGGCATCTTTAAAGACCTTCATGGACTTCACGAACTTGGAATTGGCATCGACATCGTAATCGCCTTCGCCAAGAGCAAATGTCGTTTCAGAGAAACCGACCGTCAACTTCTTCGAAGAAGCATCGTACTTCTGGAAGAACGTCGGCAAGTTCTTTTCGGACGTAAAGGCAAACACCACCTGGCAACCCTTCGCGTCGCAATTAAAGCGAACATCCTTGATCTGGGCGGCACTTGCAAAAGCCGTAAAGGCGAACAACAAAAGAAGAATCTTCATTTTCATTATTTGCCCACCTTCTTGGATGTGTACGTCGTAAGGTTGAACGTGACCGACATGGTAATCGGAGTCCAGCCGTGAGTTTCAGACTTTTCGACTTCAGCCTTGATACCCGAATAACGGTTCAGGCGAAGATTCGTAATGGCAGTCGGGTAATTGAAGTTCGCAATTTCTGCAAACAGGTAACCCAGCATGTGGTAGCCAGAATTGACTGCAATCGAGTAGCGGTTTTCGATATAGTGTTCCTTTTCGGCGCGACCTTCAGGATTGAACTTCTGGATCTGCACCATGGAACTACGAATCACCGCGTAAAGGTCCTGCAAGCGCAGCGGCACCTTTTCTTCTTCGGGGAACATTTCCTTCAGCTTTTCGAAATCCTTTTCGGCCTGGGCCAATTGCATTTCGAGTTCTGCCACGCGATGTTTCTTGGCGTTGATCTTATCCAGTTCAGCCTGAGCCGACTGGAGATCGCGTTCCAAGGATTCGCGCTGATAGGTAAACGGATCCCACATGTAGTTATACACTAAATGTGCGGCAGCCATAATCAAGAGGCACACGATTATGGCGTATACGTTTCGTTTGTCTTTAAGATCTATCTTACCCATTATCACCCTCCCCAAGGCCAAGGTCCCGCTTGAGGATTACCTTGATGGTGAAATTATAGGCTTCTTTCCCTTCCTGTTTCGAGGTCGAGATGGTCACCAGCGAAACCGACTCGATGCTCACCTGCTTCTCGAGTTTTACCATGTATTCGGCAACTTCCGAGAAGTCGTAAGTGACACCGCGCAT
Organism: Fibrobacter sp. UWB1; assembly: GCF_002210325.1. Taxonomy (NCBI): domain Bacteria; kingdom Pseudomonadati; phylum Fibrobacterota; class Fibrobacteria; order Fibrobacterales; family Fibrobacteraceae; genus Fibrobacter; species Fibrobacter sp. UWB1. The sequence continues at coordinate 94,005 of NZ_MWQL01000007.1, read as the reverse complement.
TTCAAGATCGAATTCACCCATCTGGTTAATGCTTGTAATCCACATGTTAGGCGGAAGCACCGACGAGATATTTTCGAACAAAATAACCCAGCGTTTCTTGCTCACCTGAATAGACTTGAGTGCGTTGATCTTTGTGTTGATCACGCCCTGTTTCTGTTCGAGGTCAGAAATCTTGGAAAGCAGCGGACGTTCGCGTTCCACTTCTTCCTGAACACGCGTCAGTTCAGTGCTCAGACCGCTAATGGTTTCGTTAATATAGGTCTGCAACATGAGCACGGCGACAATTGCGACAATCAGTCCAACTGTCGGCCAAATAATGCGCCGGTCCGTTATCCATGTAAAGTCTTTCTGCTTCTTGCGGTATTCCGGAGGAAGCAAGTTAATGGAAATGGCCAAGGCATTTCTTGTGGTTTCTTTTTTCGTAGACGCCATTAGAATTTCCTCATCGCCAAGCCCAACGCAGGGGCATAAATATTAGACAAGGCAATAGAAAGTCCGCCTTCGCCGAAGACCTTGGAATCACAAGGCACGAGCCTGAACGGATTCACCGTATCGGTTTCAATGCCAGCGTGTTCCGCGACAAATTCCCTTAGACCAGGGGCGGCGGCTCCGCCTCCGCCCAACAAGATTTTGTCGAGCGGTTTAGAATCTTCCGAAGACGAGAAGTAGCGGATACCGATATCGATCTGCGCCATCAGGTCCTCGTATGCCAGTCGGAGCGCTGCTTCGACTTCAGCTTCAGAGAATCCATCCACAATGGACAGGTCACCCTTGCTTAAAATTTCATGACATTTTTCAGAATCGATGCCCAAGTTCATGCAGGTCTTGCTGATGACCATATCCAGGGAACCACCAGCCATGGCACGCATCGAATGGAACTGGCCATCCTGAACAAAAGCAACGCTCATCTTCTTTTCGCCGATATTGAAGATGGCGACGGTCTTGTCCTTTTCGGAGTCTTCTACCGTCGCAACGTAAGCATTTAGCAGGCCAAAAATATCGACATCCAGCGCCGACAGTTTGAGCCCACGGCGATTAAAGAACTGAGCCCAAGAGTCCAAAAGAGCACTCTTTGCAGCCACCACATTCACCTTGACATCGTCACCTTCGCGAGAATAGATTTCGTAGTCGATCACGTTGTCCTGGTCATCGAAGGGAGGACGGGACTGGGCGGTCTGAAGAATAATGGCGGCTTCATTTCCGTTTTTCGGGACCTTAACGGACAAGCGATCCACCAGCACACCACCGGCACCGGCTCCGCAGTTCACCGAAGCGACAATTTCGCAGGAATCATCAATCGGATGGCGAATCAAGAGCTTTGCCATCGCTTCGGCAAGCAGTTCTGCACCATCCTTTTCACGCTTCCCTTCCTGATCAGTCGGGGCATCCCCTTCGCGCACCTGGATTTCACCGTTTACGATGCATCCATCCGGCACGCGTTCCAGGTCGGCATCCAAAACAATCTTGTTTCCGCTCGCGCCATGCAAGACCTTTACGTACTTGATGCTGTAATGGCCAACATCAATACCGACGGTCTCGCGCATGCCACGGATTTTAGAAATCAATCCTAAAGCCAAAGTTAACTCCGATTGTAAAACATTTCCTTACTAATTCTACCTTTATAAAAGGAGAATGTCAAGCGAAAAATTCATCTAAGTCATTGAAAATGAACTACTTAGACCTCTTTTACCCACTTTTTCGTCTCTTTTTTTGACTTGCTCAGCTCAAACAGGTACTGAAGCACCCTTTCCTGGGTCCAACCGAACTTACCACGGAAAGAGGCCGTAAGGCAATAGTAATTAGGAAATTCTTGGTTTCTTTGGCCTAAATTGCGCAAAATTTCAATTTCCACGTCTTCGTCACCGAAACTCGGGAGTTCAAACTGGATACGCATGTGCTGGCCCGGATAGCATTCTTTGGGCAGTCCAATCATGATACCGCCAGCAGAAAGGTCAAGCAAAGTCCCGTACAATGTTTCGCCATTTTCGAACACGGCCGTTACAGGGAAGGCGACCTGTTCACGAACCCAGCGACGCAACTGGCGCTTGTCCAGGGACGAGGAATGAGGTAAAACTAAATTTGCAGAATCATCGAGGCGACGGATAGACACCGTGGTCGAATAAATGGCATCGTCTGGGCGAGTCCAACGAATACGAATGTCACGTCCGACAAAAGACTTGGCCGGACCGTCACTTCCATCGTAAGAGATTGCCCATTCCTTTTCGGTACGCCATACAATTTCGGATCTCTTAATCAAGGTTCCGTTGTCGGGAATCATGTCAATTCGGTCGCCAACATTAAACTGTCTGGTCGAATAGATTTCAGACAAAGGATTCGAGGCCGTGAAGTTCATCTTGTTGCGCAAGCGCTCCACTGCTTCCAGGGTTTCATCGCGGACATCGAACACGTTGCGCGCATCATAGAACGCTGTAACAGCCTGCTCAAAAAGGCCCGACGAATTCAGAATGGCGTCCTTGTTTTCAAAAGTCGACTTTCTGATTATTTTGTCCAAAGTCCTTTTTTCTTTGTCCGAAAAACCACGTTCTGACACCTTTTCGTCAAACAGCTGAGTTCCAAACATTTCTTCGTTTTCACGACGACTATTAATGCAATGGATTTCCCACAGTGCAAATAACGCAAAGAATAAACAGATGATGAACGCAACAAAGACTATAACAAGGGGATGCGGGGGCCACGTCAGCAGCTCACGCCACATCAAAACCAGATCAGACAATTGTTGCAGCAGATTAGACATAGTTTTTCAGAAGACCGAACTAAAGTTTCGTCCACACTCCGCTAACGAAGGTCGCCAGAATCGAAGAAGGAAGCGTCTTGCCCAGCAACGGAGAATTACTCACGTGGCCTGCAAAATCCTTCTTGGAAACTTCGTGCGGCTTATTCGGATCGAGAATCACGATGTTTGACATCTTTTGAGTGTTTTCGTCAAAGGCCGACTTTGCGCCGACCAACTTTGCAGGGGCAAGCGACAGAAGTTCAATGGCGCGAGCCTCGCCCACTCTGGCACACAGCTCCTTCCAAATGGCAGGGAGCGCGATTTCAAGAGAGAGTGCTCCCGGCACGGAATCTTCGAAGTTCACTTCGGTATCCTGGCCAAGCACCGGCGTGTGGTTCATGCTGATAGCATTCACCGTACCGTCTTCAATACCTTTCCACAAGGCCTCGCGGTCAGCAGCAGAACGAATCGGAGGCAGAATGTGGTATGCAGAATCCAAGGTTTCCAGGCAGGAATCGTCCAAAAGCAAATGGTACAAGCCGACATCGCACGTGACATCGATACCCTTCTTGCGGGCTTCGCGCACGAGGTCGAGCGTTTCGCCACAAGTCACCTGCTTAAAGTGCACCGGCACCTGCAAGAATCGGGCCATTTCGAGCACCGTATGGGCGGCAATGGTTTCAGCAATGCGCGGGATTCCCTTCATGCCGAGCATGTCGGAGTAGGCGCCTTCATGCACACAGCCATGCTTACGGAGCGACTTGTCCAGCGGCTGGAAGAAGAATCGCTTGTTAGTCATTTTGCCGTATTCCATGGCAAGACGGATAAAACGTGTCGAAGGAATCGCTTCGTTGCCGTCACCAAAGCCGGCAACGCAGTCATCTTCGGCGAGTTCCATCATTTCGGCGAGGCTGTCGGAACCGAAGCCCTTGCTGTATGCGCCCAGGAACTTGATATCGAAACGGTTGGCAAAGTTGTATTCCAAATCAGGCGAGTTCACGCGGAACTTCATTGCCGAAAGCTTGTCCGCATCATCAATCGGATTGGCAGCGCTTTCGTACAGGGCGCCGCAAAAGCCGCCACGGTGCAAGGCATCAAGGCCATCTGCAAACGTGTAGACGTCGTCGCGGAGCGGTTCCATAAAATCAACACCCAAGCCAAACAAGGCTGGCATTACCAAGGCGCCACCACAATCGAATTCTTCTGTAGCAAGCCCCTTTCCCTGTTCGAAAGCGACTTCTTTACGATCTTCAAAAGACTTGCCGTTCCAAACTTTCGCGTTCTTGAGGACGAGATTCTTGATATTCAATTCCTTATGCATTTTCATTTGCACGACCTCCAGCCAAAAGGTAAAGCACAGCCATACGCACGGCAACGCCGTTAGTCACCTGATCCAAAATCACAGAATGTTCACCGTCAGCGATATCGCTGTCCAGTTCCACACCGCGGTTAATCGGACCCGGGTGCATCAAGATGACCTTGTCCTTGGCTTCAGAAAGGACCTTCTCGGTAATACCGAAGAAGTTGCGGTATTCGCGCATGCTCGGGAGGAGCGCGTCGTCCATACGTTCCTTTTGCAAGCGGAGCGCAATCACGGCATCGGCGTCTTCGACAGCCTTGTAGACATCGGTTTCCCAAGAGACGCTACCCGCAAGTTCCTTGTACTGCAGAAGTTCGGTATTGCGCGGCACCAAGGTGGAAGGTCCGCAAAGCGTCACGTGAGCACCCATAGTAGTCATGCCCCAGATATTACTGCGGGCCACGCGGCTGTGGCGGATATCGCCTACGATTGCCACCTTCTTGCCTTCGAGTGTTCCAAGTTTTTCTTCGACCGTGAGCATGTCCAACAGAGACTGCGTCGGGTGTTCGTGGGCGCCGTCGCCCGCATTCACGATAATGGCGTCGCTGTGTTCGGCGAGGAACTTGGGTACCCCAGTCCCCTTGTGGCGGACCACCACGATATCGATTTTCATCGACTCGATATTGCGGAGCGTGTCGACCAGCGTTTCGCCCTTCTTGACACTGGAGTTCGAGCTTGCGAAGTTCACCGTGTCGGCAGAGAGGCGCTTTTCGGCCAGTTCAAAACTCGTGCGAGTACGGGTACTGTTCTCGAAGAACAGGTTCACCACCGTCATGCCGCGAAGGCTCGGGACCTTCTTGACCGGGCGTTCCAAAATTTCGCGGAACTGCTTGGCGTTATCCAAAATAGTACGAATATCGGACTTGGATACCCCCTGAAGTCCGAACAAATGCTTGATCTGAAGTGCGCTCACGTTATCCCTCCACTTCTACGAGGTATACAGAATTTTCTTTGTCAATCGGTTCGATTTGCACGCGGACTTCCTGGTCCTGTGCGGTCTCGACCGTAAGTCCTACGCAATCGGGTGCAATCGGAAGTTCGCGGTGACCACGGTCCACCAGCACGCAAAGGCGAATGGCCGCCGGGCGTCCGAGGTCTAGAATCGCCTGCATGGCAGCACGCACCGAGCGGCCCGTGTAGAGCACGTCATCCACGAGAATCACCGTCTTGCCCTCAACCGAGGCCGGCATTTCGGTGACTCGGATTTCGGTCGTACCGACATGTTTACGGTAATGGAAGTCGTCGCGGTAGAAGGTCGCGTCGAGGCTACCCATCGGCACAGTCTTGTTGAACTTTTGACTTAAGCGCTCGCAAATCTTTTTGGCGAGAGGGATTCCGCGGCTTGCCATGCCGAGCACCACCATGTCATCGGCAGTCGGGTGCATTTTGGCCAGTTTCGCCGCCATTTCGTCGAGAGCGAATTCCATTGCCTGGGCAGACAGGAGCTCTCTGATTTTTTTGCAGTTGTCTTTCATATAGGTATCAGGTCGGTCGCAAAGCGCCCTCTGAGGTTCGAGGTCACTCGCGCCGCTCGTTTTGAGTTTTTCTGCTAGAAATTAGTTTTTTTCTTGACTTTTTTCTTGGAAAAGTTGTAAAACACCCCTATTTTTTATATATATAAGGAAAACAACATATTACGCTTTTTGCTAGAGACTATTCCTTTCAAACTCGCAGCTCAAAGCGTAGCGAGCTCATACCTCACACCTATAGGAGATTTTATGTTCAATCAGCTTGGCAAACCCGAAGCAGGCGAAACCATCGCCATCATGAAGACCAACCACGGCACCATGAAGCTGCGCATTTTTGAAGATATCGTCGGCGAATGCGCCACGAACTTCGTCGAACTCGCCAAGCAGGGCAAGTACGACGGCGCACCGTTCCACCGCATTATCAAGGACTTCATGATCCAGGGTGGCGACTTTACCCGCAGAAACGGCACGGGTGGCCACTCCGCCAAGGGTCCCGGCACCACGATCGGCGACAAGTACGACCCGCGCCTCACCCACATGCGTGGCGCCCTGAGCTGGGCAAAGACGGCCATGCCGAACTCCATCGGTAGCCAGTTCTTCATTGTCCACGGCGACAACGTACACTTCTTGGACCACGACCAGGTTGGCCCCGGCCCCGCTGACGGCTACTCCGTATTCGGCCAGCTTTACGAAGGCTTCGAAGTCCTCGACGAAATCGCAGGCGTCAAGACCGACCGACGCGACGCCCCGTACGAAGACGTGATTATCGAATCCGTGACGATTGAAAAAGCGTAATTGTCAAGTGTGAAATGTGGGATGTGGAATGTGAAATGAATTAGCCAACTTTCCTCATCACACACTACACATTTTAAGCCTTTAGTTCTTGAAAAAATCTCTCTAATGAGAGATTTTTTCTTTTTTTCAAAAAAAAAACATAAACTACCCTTGACAAGTCAAATTAGTTCTTCTATATTTGGCTCGTCCTTCGGGGTTATAGCTCAGTTGGTAGAGCGCCTGCATGGCATGCAGGAGGTCAGGAGTTCGACTCTCCTTAGCTCCACTAGACAAGAACCGTTTGCATAAGCAAACGGTTCTTTTTTTCACATCACATAAATCCTGCAAAACAAACAACCTCGCCCGCTAGTTTGTAATAATTTTGTATTTTTGTGGTATGGATACGACAATCTTGAACAAACTCGCTAAAATCACCCGTAAGGGAATGTTCCTGGGTACAATGGCCAGTTTCGCCATGATGCCCTCCGCATTCGCCGCCGAATGCAACGAAAAGACCATGGATGCCTTCGCCTACGAAGACTGCATCAAGGCCAAGTCCGGCGAAAAAGTATCTAACGACAACTTCGGTGCAAGCGCCGAAGCAAGCAAAGTCAACAACGCCGACGGCATGGAGCAAAAGAGAGTTCTCAAAGCAGACGAACCGACTTACCGCCCGTTCAACCGTGACGCTTACTTGACCTCGAGTTTTGGCGAAAACCGCGGCACGCGTTACCACGCAGGCTTTGACTATTCCACCCAGATGGAAGAAGGTTGGCCCATTTACGCCCCCGAAGACGGCAAGGTTGTAGAACTTAGAGTTTCTCCATTCCATTACGGAAAGCTGATGCTCTTCAAAGGTAAAAGCGGAAAGACCTGGGCATTCGCACACCAGAGCAGCTTCGGCAAACTCGACGACCAGATTATCAAGAAACAGTATTCCTCCAAGAAGAACGACGTCACCATCAAGACAAATGCAAGCTACAAGAAGGGCGACACGCTGACCTTCTCGGGCAGCACCGGCATTGGCAACCCGCACTTGCACTTGGAAGTCCGCCTGGACAACGACCGCATTATTAACCCCGTGCAAGCAGGCGTCGTGATTACCGACACCTTGGCACCGCAGATTTTTGGCATTGCCGTATGGCAGGGCAACCACCTCGCCGTCACGAATCCGGAAGCCATCAGTAAGGGCTGCGTCGAAACACCGGTGAAAAACGAATTCAACTTGAGCATGGCCGTTAAGATTGCTGACTACAGCCGTGAGCCCAAGGACAATCCGATGTCTATACGCCGTCTTACCGTGTGGCGCTACGACGAAAAGATTTTTGAAGAAATTCTCGACACTCTGCGTTACAGCAAGATGGCTCTGATCCGCGACCAGCTTTTGTGGGCCGAAGAAGCCGACACTGCAGGCGACTGGCACTTTGTGAACGCCAAGCTCGCTCCGCTTTCGACTTACACCATCGAAGCCGAAGACTACAGCGGCAACAAGGTGAGCAAGAAGTTCACGTTCCACCCGCGCTGCAAGAGCGACAAGCCCATGCAGTTGTACAAGGACCAGGCCTCTCCGCTGTTCACGTTCCTTAGCCGCCCGATGCTCGATTTGTTCCGCTGCAAGAACGGCATGAAGTTTACCGCCATGACCGGCGACAAGGTGATTGAAGAAGATATGTGTAAGGCACTCAAGCCGGCACCGATTACCATCGGCCGCCTCCTTGAAATCTACCCCGAAATGACAAGCATCCACTACACCGCTGACGCCGGTTCCACGGGCGATGGTATCGCTGCCGATGCAAGCATTGAGCTTTATTCCTTCAACCAGTACCAGAGAAGCGTGAACTGGTCTACCAAACTTGGCAACGTGGGCGTCACACAGAAACTCACCGGCATTCCGACAGGCCGCGACACCACCAAGAAGATTTTGGCTGTCACCCGCACGCATACCGACAGCCTGGATTACTTTGAATTCCACCCGAAGGGCATGCAGCTCGGTAACTGGACCGTTTGCATCGACAATCCGGAAAACAACCAACCGCTTTACTGGCTCGGCGAAACGACCCGCAACTGGTTCTACTTTAGCAAGCAGACCAAGGGCAAGAACCGCTGCGCTACCATGAACGAAATCCGCGACATTGCCAACATCGAAAGCACCGAAGCGCCGACACTCGGATTCCCCTACTGGTCAGACATGATGATCAGCGGCGTGCGTCAGCCGGCCCTGAAGGTTCCGGTGCAGTTCAAGTACGCAGGCATTCCTGACGGCAACGCCATTACGGTGCAGGTCGGCAAGAAATGGGTTGCTGCCGAATACGATTCCGAGCCTCGCGAAATCGTGATTGAAGGTGCCCAGCTCCCCGAAGAAGGATCCTTCACCATCAAGCTCGTGGACGAAGCCGGTCACAAGGCAAGCTATAACGTAGACATCCCCGAGATGTAACATGGCGCGCCTGACCGAAGCTGAAGCATTAGACTTATTTTTAAACGCCCCGCTCGACGAACTCTGTGCCCGCGCCAATGCCGAAAAGGAACGCAGGCACGGCAAGTCTGTGTATTGGGTGAACAACCGCCAGATTAACTACACCAACGTGTGCGTGTTGCACTGCAAGTTCTGCGCGTTCTCTAAAATCAAGAAGGATAGCCCCACCGCCTACGACTGGGATTACGGCACCATTCGCAACAAGGCCGCCGAAGCCATTGCAGGCGGCGCCCGCGAACTGCACATTGTAGGCGGGCTGCATCCGGACCATCCGTTCGATTACTACATCGAAATGTTGCGAAAATTGCGCGTGGAATTTCCGAAGGTGAACCTGAAGGCGTTTACCGCTGTGGAGATTTGCCACTTCGCGAAAATTTCGGGACAGACTCCGCTACAGATTATGACCACGCTGAAGGAAGCAGGCCTTGATGCACTGCCCGGTGGCGGCGCCGAGATTCTGGTGCAGGATGTTCGCGACCAGATTTGTCCGGGCAAAGAAACTGGCGAAGAATGGCTCGACGTTCATCGCGCGGCCCATAAGATTGGAATCCCGACGAATGCGACGATGCTTTTCGGACATATCGAAAAGATTGAAGACCGCATCGCGCACATGAAAATGCTTCGCAACTTGCAGGATGAAGCTCCGGGCTTTTTCGCGTTCATTCCGCTGGTGTACCATCCGGAACACAATGCACTGCATAAGATCGTTCCGAACATTACTAGCGAAGAAGACATTCTGCGCACGGTCGCTGTCGCAAGGCTTTTCCTCGACAACTTCCCGCACATTAAGGCGTACTGGATTCAGATGGGAATCGAGACCGCAATGAAGGCGCTCCACGCCGGCGCGTCTGATTTGGACGGTACGATTATCGAAGAAAAAATCACGCACGCCGCCGGCGCCACGGTTCCCGTGGGCATGAGCCCCGAGCGAATGAAGTCCTTGATTACAAACGAAGGGCTCGTGCCAGTGGAGCGCGATGCTTTATACGAACGATTCTCTTAGCGAGAATCGTTCTATGACAAGGAGAGGCTTTGCCCCTCCTAAAACCTTCCTTTTCCCAATACGGACATCGATTCTCTTAGAAAAAAGCAGGATGAAATCCTGCTTTTTTTGCTTAATCGATTAAATCGACATGCGCCGCAATGCGAAATGTGAATGACTAATTCCTCATTCCACACCACACATTACACATTGTACTACTGTCTCGTGAGTGTCTTGTACTTGATGGGCTTCGGATTGTCGGCATCTTCGCCGAGGCGCTTGCGGCGGTCGGCTTCGTACTCGCTCCAGTTGCCTTCAAACCACACGACCTTCGAGTCACCTTCGTAAGCGAGGATGTGGGTGGCGATGCGGTCCAGGAACCAGCGGTCATGCGAAATAATCACAGCACAGCCAGCGAACTTGAGAATGGCCTGTTCCAGAGCCTGCAACGTTTCGATGTCGAGATCGTTGGTCGGTTCGTCAAGGAACAAGAGGTTACCCGGCTTCTGCAAGTTCTTTGCCATAAGCACGCGGTTGCGTTCACCGCCCGAAAGCGCCGTCAGCTTTTTCTGCTGGGCAGCACCCGTAAAGTTGAAGAGTCCGCAATAGGCGCGGCCGTTCATCTTGCGGTCGCCCACCATAATCTCGTCGTTACCGCCGGTGATTTCTTCCCACACGGTCTTGGAATCGTCGAGGCTTTCGCGGCCCTGTTCCATACTGATGATTTCGACGGTTTCGCCAATCTTGAGCGTACCGCCATCGGGCTTTTCCTGGCCCATGATCATCTTGAACAAAGTCGTCTTACCTGCACCGTTCGGGCCGATAATGCCCACGATGCCGGAGCGCGGCAAGCTGAAATTTAAGTCGTCGAACAGCACCTTGTCGCCAAAGGCCTTCTGCAGGTGTTCCGCCTGAATCACGATATCGCCCAGGCGCTTGCCGTTTGCAATGTGGATCTGCGCCACCTTGATCTGTTCGCGAGAATCTTCGGCGAGCAAGTCTTCGTAAGCTTTAAGACGGGCCTTGCTCTTGGCCTGGCGCGCCTTCGGAGAAGCCTTCACCCATTCCTGTTCGCGAGCGAGGCGCTTCTGACGGTCAGATTCCCCCTTTTCTTCGTTCTTCATGCGTTCAAGTTTCTGGTCAAGCCACTGGGCGTAATTGCCTTCCCAAGGAATGCCGCGACCGCGGTCAATTTCCAAAATCCAGTTCGTTACGTTGTCAAGGAAGTAACGGTCATGCGTCACGAGAATCACGGAGCCCTTGTATTCACGGAGGTGGCGTTCGAGCCATGCAACCGTTTCGGCATCCAAGTGGTTCGTCGGTTCGTCAAGGAGCAACAAATCCGGTTCTTCGAGAAGCAAGCGGCAGAGAGCCACACGGCGCTTTTCACCGCCGGAGAGGTTCGTCACCGGCCAGTCGCCCGGCGGGCAGCGGAGTGCATCCATTGCAATTTCGATATTGCGGTCGAGGCTCCACAGGTCCTGCGCGTCGATGATGTCCTGTAGCTTCGCCTGTTCGTCGAGGAGCTTGTTCATCTCGTCGTCTTCCATGGGTTCCGCAAACTTCATGGAAATCTCGTTGAAGCGGTCGAGCACGGCCTGCTTCTTGGCAACAGCCTGCATCACGTTTTCCTTGACGGTCAAGTTCGGGTCCAGCTGCGGTTCCTGCGGCAGGTAGCCTGCGGTGCGGCCCGGTTCAATCCATGCTTCGCCCTGGAATTCCTTGTCGATGCCCGCCATGATGCGCAAAAGCGTCGACTTACCGGCACCGTTCTGGCCGATGATGCCAATCTTTGCGCCATAGTAGAAACTGAGGGAAATATCCTTCAGCACCTCCTTGTTGGGCGGGTACGACTTGGTCATCTTGTACATGTAGAAAACGAATTTTTCTGCTTTATTCTGTTCGGCCATAATTAGCTCGCTTCGCTTCGAAATGTGAGGTGTGAAGTGTGAAATGTGAAGTTTGATCAAATATAACAAATAAACCTTTACTATACTTGTGTCATGAAGTTCGTTTACGCCATAATCGCAAGTCTGGTCTTTGCCATCTGCGCTCATGCACAAGACAACTTCCAGCGATTCTCATTGCTGCCCTTTGGCGCCTACACCGAAGAAACCAAGATTCAGTACGGTGCTGTATTCGTCCTGTTCTTCAGGCCATTCCAAGAAGGCGAAAACATTTCTTCGATGGATTTTATTGCACGCGGAACCACGCGCGGGCAGTTCCAATTCCAGTATGCCCCGAACTTGTGGCTTTTTCAAGACCATTTGCACATTCCGGCAAAACTCAACTTGAACAAGTGGCAATACTCACTGTTTGAACGAGGTGCCCGCGGAGATTTTGACCGCATAGACGAATACAAGAGCACCTTTATCTACGGCAAGATTCCCTTCGAAATGAACTTCGGCATTTCGAACAACATTCCTCTGCGCTACGGCGTTGTATTAGAAGGTGAAGCCCGCAACAACGAACTCGGGAGCGACATTCCCAAGAATTATCAAGACGGTTTTTATTTAGGCGGCGGCTACCTTTTGGTTCTTGATAAAAAAGACAACGACAACTGGCCCACCAAAGGCTACTACGCAAGCTTCGAAGAAATCTTTTTCGGCGGCGACTTTAGCTACCACACTGAAACGTTTGACGCAAGATTCTACTCTCCCCTATTCTGGGAAACTTCCATCGCTCTTGGACTTTACGCAAAGCAGAGCCGCGGCGACAATGTTCCGCTCGGCTGCCTCGCCGGCCCCGACGGCACCAAGCGATTCCGCGGAGTAGAATCAGGAATCTGGAGCGACACGCAAGCCTTAATTTGGCAAATGGAATTCCGCCGCCCGCTCTTCTGGCGATTCGCCGGCGTTATCTTTGGCGAAGCCTTGCAATCGGCGCCCTACTTCAGCGAACTCTTTAGGCGCCAAGTGCATTACGCCGTAGGCTTCGGCGGGCGCCTCGCCTTGAACAAGAGCGAAAAGCTACATGCCCGCGGCGACCTTTCGCTTGTCGACGGCAAGCACATCGGCATTACGATTGACTTGAGAGAATCGTTCTAATTTTTATCAAAATGCATACAAAAAAGGCCGCGATTGATTCGCGGTCTTTTTCGCAAGTGTATAGATTCTTCGACTCCGGCGTTACACGCCTCCGCTCAGAATGACACAGAAACGGCTATTTGACGGAAGCGGTCAGCAGCTTTGTAATCGCGGCAACATATTCCGCCGGATTCGGAAGCGGAGAACCTTCGGCAAGTAGAGCCTGACCGTAGAGGGCCTTCGGCCAATCGCCCAGGTCTTCCTTGGCTTCGACTTTTTTCTTGAGCATCTCGCAAATCGGGTGCGTCGGGTTGATTTCCAGAATGCGCTTGCTCTTCGGCAAGTTCTTCTGGCCCATCGCCTTCATCATGCGTTCCATCTGGGCGCTCATGGCGTCTTCGCTGGTCACAAGGCAGCAGGGGCTATCCTTCAGGCGGCTAGACACGCGGACTTCCTTGATGTCTTCGTCCAAAACCTTCTGCAGGTTTTCGCAGAGGCCCTTGAAGATGCCCTTGTTAGCTTCTTCAGCCTTCTTTTCGTCTTCGGTCTTTTCGAAATCCACGTCGCCGCGGGCGATGTCGTGGAACTTCTTGTCGCCGAATTCGGTGAGGCTAGACATCATGAATTCGTCGATGCCGTCGCTCATGAGCAACACTTCGTAGCCCTTCGCCTTGAAGGCTTCGAGCATCGGGTTGCTCTTCACGGCGTTCTTGTCGCCAATGAGGTAGTAGATTTCCTTCTGGCCTTCCGGCATGCGCTTTACGTATTCGTCGAGGCCCACGAGAGCGTCGCCTTCAGTCTTGGTGCTTTCGAAACGGAGCAACTTCTTGAGTTCGTCAAGATGTTCCCAGTTCATGTAGAAGCCTTCCTTCAAGACCATGCCGAGTTCGCGCCACCAGGCGTTGTACTTGGCGGCATCCTTGTCGGCCATGTTCTGCAGGGTGTCGAGCACCTTCTTGATCACGTGCTTACGAATGTTGGTGATAATCTTGTTGTTCTGCAAGATTTCACGAGACACGTTCAGCGGCAAGTCTTCGCTATCCACCACGCCGCGCACAAAGCGGAGCCAAGGCGGCAGCAAATCCTTGCAGTCGTCCATGATAAAGACCTTCTTCACGTAGAGCTTCAGGCCATGCAAAGCGTCGTTGTGCCAGATGTTGAACGGGGCCTTCGACGGAATGTACACCAAGCTCCAGAATTCCTGCGAACCTTCGGCGTGGCTGTGGCTCCAGGCGGCCGGTTCGTCGGCTTCGTGGCTGATGACGTTGTAGAAGTCCTTGTACTGTTCGTCGGTGACTTCCTTTTCGCTCTGGCGCCAAAGGGCCTGCTTTTCGTTCAGGCGTTCTTCGGGCTTTTCTTCGATTTCGCCCTTGTCGTTCTTCGTTGCTTCGGGGTGGAAGTAGATGCCGTAGCTCACGAAGCCGCTGTACTTCTGCACGATGTCCTTAATCTTCCATTCGCTCGCGAAATCTTCGGCGTCCTCGTCGTCCTTCAGGTACAAGGTAATCTTGGTACCCACCTTGTCGCGCGGGGCTTCAGAAATCTCGAATTCGCCCGTGCCTTCGGAAGACCACATATAGCCCTGAGTTTCGCCGGCCTTAAGGGTCAACACTTCGACCTTCTTTGCGACCATGAACACGGAGTAGAAACCCACACCGAACTGGCCAATCAAATCGACGCTGCCCTTGTCGCCTTCCTTCAAATTCTTGATAAAGTTCTTGGTACCGCTACGGGCGATGGTGCCCAGGCAGTTGATCAAGTCTTCCTTGTTCATGCCGATACCGTTGTCCTCGACAACGATGCGCTTGCCTTCCTTGTTCACCGAGATATCGATGCGGAGCTGCGTGCCCTGCGGAAGCAAGTCGGCGTTCGAAAGCGAGAGGAAACGGCGCTTGTCGAGTGCGTCCGCCGCGTTTGAAACAAGTTCGCGGAGGAAGATTTCCTTGTTGCTGTAAAGGGAGTTGATCATCAAGTTCAGCATGTCGCGAACTTCAGTCTGGAATTCCATCTTCTCTGTTGCCATTTTTCTGTCCTTTGTCATCCCCGCGAAGGCGGGGATCTCCTTGATGTTTAATTTTCAAGCGGTCTAGGCCGTCAACACGTTTCAAAATGAAACAAAACAACGGTCCTGCCTTGTTTTCGCTATAGAAGATGCAAGAACCGTGCCAATAAAAGACCGTTCGGCTCTACCGAATAAACAAGAATACGAGGCGCTTGTCGCTCACAAAAGACCGTTTGGCATAAAAGAAAAAGGGGCTCGATTGAGCCCCAACATTCAAACCGCTTTCGCAACCTTACTTGATAAAGATCAGTCCGAAGATACCCACGGCCCACACGTACCAGGCGAAGTGCTGGAACTTGCCCTTCTGCAAGAAGGTCATGAGCCACTTGAGGGCGATAATGCCGAAGATGAAGGATACCAACATTCCCACCAGAAGTTCGGGGGTAAAGCTGCCGGCATCGGCACACTTCAATGCCTTTTCCGGGTCGAGGAGTGCTTTTTCCGGAGTCATGCTCTGGCACTTGATCCACTTGATGCAGTCGAGGAGAGCGGCACCGCCCACGGCAGGGATACTCATGAGGAAACTGAATTCGCCCGCGTACTTGCGGTTCACGCCCATGAACATCATGGCGCTGATGGTAGAACCGCTGCGGCTGATGCCCGGAATGCAGGCAATACCCTGTACCGTACCGGTCACGAGAGCGCGCCACCAGTTCATCTTGACGCCTTCGTTATCCGGATGCTTGGCTCCGGTAGCGCCCCACTGCGAGGTAAACAGCAACAAGCCCGTAAAGAGTTCGGCGACGCACACGGCCCGCGGATTCTCGAACAGGCCTTCGAGAGCGTCCTTGAAGCCGAGGCCGATCAAAGCCGTCGGGATGCTTGCCAGAATGATGTAGCCTGCTTCGCGCAGCTGGTCCTTGTCGCGATGGAGGCAACCCACGATGATGTCGGTAATCTTCTTGTGGAACACCACGAAGATGGAAAGCAACGTGCCGGCGTGGAGCATGATGTCGAAGAACATGCCCGCTTCGTTCATGCCTAGAAGTTCGTGGCCCAGCACGAGGTGGCCGGAGCTGGAAATGGGGAGGAATTCGGCGAGGCCCTGCAAAAGGCCGAGGATGATAGATTCAAACATAGTAGGGTAAATGTAGTAAATAGGTAACGGGCTCGGGCTACGCCCTCTAAGGTTTGAGCACGGCACTTCGTGCCTTTGAGGCTTTAATAATCGCGCCTTTGGCGCCAATTCATAGCTCAAAGCGAGTTTACGAGCAACCTCATGCCTCATACCTCACAACCTTTTACTATTTTCCATAGTATGGCTCGTAAATTCCTCCTCTGCTTTCACGATTTCAGCGTCTGGAACTACCAGAAAGTCGCCCCGATTCTTGAAGAACTCAAGGACCTGGCAGGTAGACCTTTCAGCGTGCTCGTTATTCCGGATACCGAAAAGGCCCCCTCCGACATGGTCAAGGGCTTTCGCGAAATGCTCCAGAAACTTAAAGCAGACGGATTCGAGCTCGCCCTCCACGGCTACAAGCACCAGGCCGAATTCAGCCAGGGCCGCAGCTACGCCGGCCTTATCGGAATGAACCTGACCGGTGGCGAAGCCGAATTTGCAGGCCTCAGCGAATTTGAATCGAGCAGACTTTTGCACCTGGGCCTAGACGCCTGGAAAGATTTGACTGGCGATTCCGAAAAGCCTGCCGCATTTGTCCCGCCGACCTGGTACAGCAACAAGTTCCTGCCGAGCCAAGTGCACGCCGAAAAAATGCTCTACGAAGAGCGATTCGCCCTGGTGACCGCCAAAGGCAAGCGCTACGCCTCCCCTGTCGCCAGTTTCGCAGGTATCCCCGACTTTTTGATCAAGGCCGCTTTCAAGTTCGGCGCCATCGCCCTGAAGGTTCCCGTCGGACTCCCCCGCATCGCTCTCCACCCGGTGGATTTCCCTGCCCGGACCGACAAAATCCACGATTTGATCCGCATCGCCTTGAACAGCGGGCGCAAGCTTTCGCAGTACAAAGACCTGTAAGCCAGTCATTTTTACTGCCGACTGCATAGTGCCAACAGCCCACTATTTTCCTATATTTGGGCTACTATGAGCTTAAAATTCGAAACCCCCATTACCGAAGTTCCGCTGTTCCACCAGGGCAAAGTACGCGACATGTACGACCTGGGCGACAGCTTCCTGATGGTCGCCAGCGACCGTCTTTCCGCTTTTGACGTGGTGCTCCCCACCCCGATTCCTGGTAAGGGCAAAATCCTGAACCAGCTTTCGCTGTTCTGGTTCCAGCACCTCGGCATGAAGAACCACCTCATCACCGCCGACGTGAACGAATACCCGGCCGTGCTCAAAAAGCACGCCGACTACCTCCGCGGCCGTTCCATGATCGTGAAGAAGGCCCACCGCCATTCCGTGGAATGCATCGTGCGCGGCTACATCGTGGGTTCCGGCTGGAAGGACTACCAGAAGACCGGCAAGATTTGCGGTCACGTTCTCCCTGAAGGCCTGCAGCTCTGCCAGAAGCTCGAAAAGCCGCTCTACACGCCGAGCACCAAGCCCGACGTTGGCCACGACGAAAACATCAGCTTCGAACAGACTTTCGACATCGTGGGCGAAAAGGTTGCAACGACTCTCCGCGACATGTCTTTGGACATCTACACGAAGGCCCGCGACTACGCTGCAAGCAAGGGCATTATCCTCGCCGACACCAAGTTCGAATTCGGTGAAATCGATGGCGAAACCATCCTCATCGACGAAGTGCTGACTCCGGACTCCAGCCGTTACTGGCCGGCCGACAAGTACCAGGTGGGCAAGAACCAGGAAAGCTTCGACAAGCAGTACGTTCGCGACTGGCTCGAAACTCTCGACTGGGGCAAGACCTACCCGGGTCCAGAAATCCCGGCAGATGTCGTGAAGAACACGCTCGCCAAGTACGAAGAAATCTTCGTGCGCCTCACCGGCAAGCAACCGGAACTGTAAGAGGAATGAGCTCGGGCGCTATGCGCCCTTTGAGCAATGAGCTTTGAGCAAAAAGAACCTAGTATCAACTAGGTTCTTTTTCTGTTTATCAAACAGAAGAGCGAAGCGACCTCATCGCTCACCGCTACTTTTTAATTAGCCTTAAGATTCCCTGCTTGTTGTACTCGGGGCTGTCCTTCGGGAAGGGATTCTTGGCTTCGGCGCGAAGCACGTAATGCACGCCCTCGCCGAGGTCAACTTCGGAGCCCGACTTGGCGGGAACTCCATCGCCAAATAAGGAATCGGCCGCCATCAGCAAGACTTCTTGCGGGTCATCGGCACTGGCCGCGATGCACAAATCCGGCAACACAAACGTTGCAAGACCAAGCGTATAAATCGTATCGCCCGCTTCCACAAAATTAATCCACGGATCCATCGGGTATTCACCATCACCCACTTCTTCGCGGAAGCCCACATCGGTCCAGGCAGCGCCACACTGCTGCATGTACACGCCAAGCGCACCCGCATTAAAGACCTTCAGGATTGCCATGTTCACCTGGGTCACTTCTTCGATGTTCTTGACTTCGCCGAGCAAGAACAAGAGTGACTTGTGCGCCTCGATTGCAGCCGCCGTTTCAGCAGAGATATCCTGATGTTCCTTGAAAATATCAGCAAGACCGTCCACATGTTCCTTGCGGACCACCTTGAACATCACGCTGCAACCGGGAATAATCGCAGAGGTCGCATCGGCAGCGAGAGTCACCGTTTCGGTAATGGCGAGCGGTTCGCCGACTTCTTTCGTAAGGGGAAAAGCTAGAATGAATTGAGGCATAGTTAGTTGAATGAAGAATTAAGAATGAGATGAGTCATCCTGGAGCGTAGCGACGGGATCCAGCACTGGATTCCCTCCCTTCGGTCGAGAATGACATAAGTTCTCTAACAGCATCTTTCAGTAGGTTATTTTCTCCTGGTTTCGGCAGGGCGACATTTCCTTTTTCGCTAACAGCAGCAACCAGAGTTTCTGTTGAGAACTTGGATTCATCGATGGTCGCGGCATAGCCTTCGCGGGCAAGATCGCGCCCTAGAATCACCTGTTCATACTGTCCCGGAGTCGGTACAAATACGCAACGGGCTCCAAGGACAGCCATATCCATCACGGTACTGTAGCCGCCACGCGAAATCACCCACTGCGCCGACCGCACCACAGAAGCAAACTGGTCATCTGGCAAGTGCGTGAACAAGTCCAGATTACGTTCGTTGGAACTTTTCACTCCGAGCGACGGCTTGCCAAGGATAATCGCATGGCGTCCCGGAATCTTGACGAGAGTCTCCCGTAACAGGTTTTCGAAACGCGTTCGCGCAGGTTCCACTCCCGAAATGACCGCAACAAAGCAATAGGGGCCGCGACCATTCAAACTAGCAGGCGCTTCAGCATCCATTCCGCTGAACCTCGACAACGCGCCCACGTACTTTACAGGGACCGGCGCATTTGCCACATGCGAAAGCGCGCCCGCATACCCCGGAAATTCAGGCAAATCAGGCACCCAGACCTCATCAAAGCGCTTCATCACCGAAGCATGCCAAAGCATTCCAAGCGGCTCAAACGCCGACAGCACACGAGGAAAGGCAATTCGCCGCTGGTGCGTCATATAAATTGACTTTGCGTTCCGGCTATAGAAACCAAAACGGTTATCGGACACCAGAACATCGTAATGGAAACGCTTCACCATTTCCTCGGCAATACGATGCTCATAGTTCATCACCGTCCGCAAGTGGGCTCCATTCTTTACGAGCCAGAGTCCCATATTGTAGCCATGCTTCGGGTACACGATGTTGTATGAGGGCACCAACCGTTGACGAAGTTCCGGGAAAATACCACGCAAGAGTCCCGCATTAGACCGCACCACGGCAAGTTCAACTTCGGCGCCCTGGTTCAGGAACTCCCGAACCACAGGCACGCAACGAGTCGCATGCCCCAGTCCCCAGTCAAGTGGCGCCACTAGAACTTTCAACGAGTCGCCTCCAGCCAAGCATTCGCCCAATCGCCGTGGTCAAAGTCCTTGTCATGCTTATCGCCTTCGTCCAAGCGGAGTTCCAGCACATGAACGCCAGTGACATCAACCACGATTGTCTGCTTTTCGGTCGAATACATGCGTTTGCTGCGGAACAACTCGCGGTTGTCGCCCAACACAATGAACGAAGCCCCATCGCCACCGACGCTTTCGTCATCGAGACCAATGGTCGCATGGAACTTGTTGAACGAACGCGGGAGCGCAAATTTCATGAACGACGGCGCATGAGACCCGATTCCGTAACGGAACACTTCCTTGTCAATCGTAATCTTGCGGTGTTCGACTGTCGCATTCTTTTGCGGCTGTCCCCAGGCCTGTTCAAAGCTTTCCATCTTGAGTTCCGACAACAACATCACCTCGGGCGATTCCACAAAGAAATCCTTCTTGAGCGCAAGCGTGTCAGAATCCGGCATTAGGCATTCGAATGTCACGCGGTTCATGCCCGCCATGATCTTTGTCGAATCCAACAACAGCGTATCCGTGTTCAGCGAAAGCATCAATTCTTCTTGCAGTTCGCCATTCAAGGAATAATTGCAAGTGATTGTTTCGGGGAATCGCTTGTTCACGACCATGGCATTGTTTTCCATGTCGCTCACAAAGAAATTCTGCAAGTAAGTCGACACGCCCTTCTTTGCCGTAATCTTGTACATGGCAAGCGGGTAACCGAACAGCTTGGGTTCAATCAACACACGTTCGCTCTTGTAGTCTTTCAAGATTTCATCGACCTGGTCGGTCGTCTTGAAGCCCACCACGCGAGACTTGCGGTTGAGTTCGCCATAGCCGTCCTGGCCACGCACCATGTAAATGTTTCCGCCCGAAACCTGCTGCCACTTGGCAAAGGTTTCGTTATCCCAGCTCATAAAGGAACGTTCACTGAACGAACTGTGTCCCGAAGCAAGCATCTGCCAAGGGCGAGCATAAATAAAGATGGAATTTTTCGGGTAGCTTTCAAGAGCCTTGTCGAGGTAGTCTTCTTCGCCCAACAGTTTATTCTTGTAATAGAGCATGTTGTGGCGGTAACTATCTCCATGATAAATCATCAGTCCGACCGAGAGGGCTGTTGCGACAGCCAGAACAATCTTGCCGGCCGCCTCGGGCTTCATCTTGGTCGAAAATTCAAGCGCATCGTAAAGGCCAAGCGCCATAATCAAGGCAAACAGCGGGAGCGCCACCAGCACGTAACGCTGGTTAATATCGATCGTAAACGTACCCGACACGTTCAAAAGAATCACGAAAATCTGCAGGCAGAACGTGATCCCAAGCAAAGCACCGCGCCAGTACCTGCGGGAATAAATCAAGCGGAACAGGAGCCAAGCCGTAGCGGCTAGCAGAATAACGGTAAAGGTGGTATAGAACGGATTCTGCATGATGCCGCCAAAAGACGGATCCTGGTCCAGGTTCATCATGACTTCGATATTCGTCTTCAAATTAAACCAGAAGTTTTCAAGCGAATGCGCCGCATGTTCGCCCCCCTGGAAATCGTAACCACGGTAAGCAGCCATGGTATTCACCGAAGGCCAGCTCACGGCAATCACGGACGCCACAAACAGCGGAAGCCTATGCGGTTTTTCAAAGAAATACTTGTAGTAGTAAAGGGCAAACGGAATAAACGCAAACACCGTTTCTTGCCTAGTCTGGGCAAAGAATCCAAGCAGAGGAACAGTCAAGAGGAAATGTTTCCAGTTCACCTTGTTTGCCGGCACAAAGGCATACCACGCCATGAGAACCGCAAGCAAGAATATGTACAGCACTTCGGTCGAGGCGGACCGCGCCTGCAAAAGATAAATCGGCATGCCGCCCAAGAAGGCCGTCGCTGCTAGAGCCGTCCATTCGTTCTTGAACCACTTGGAAAGCGCAAAAAAGAAGAACAGCAGGCTAAGCAAATAGAACGGAAAGTTGACCAACAGGGCTGTATCGCGGTTGGGTTCCATAAAGTTGAACACAAGCGAATACACAAAACCCAGCGCCTTGCCCTTGAAGTTGTTCACTTCGGTTTTGCAATCCAGCACCCCGTTTTCCCAAATGCCCTCGTTACAGACGCCACCCGTGTGGTCAAAGAACATCTGGAGACCCATGGATTCCCAGCTCGTTTCATCGCTGAGCACGCGGTGCGTGTTGCTGATGTTTCCGAACATGAACACCGAAAACACGAGCGCAATCCCCGCAAAGGCACAAATGCTCTTGCCCGAAGGCCTAAAGCTTTTCCAGCCCCGCGCGACAACAGGGAAATTGACGACAATGCCCACGACCAGCAAAATGAAGGTCGAAAGAATGGAGTAATAGCCCCAGTCAATATCCCAGCGACGGGCATACGAAACGGTTAAGTTATTGAATATAAGGAATGCGACTACCAGAACGGCAAGCGTAATTCCAATAACAACAAAATGCCTGCGGCCAATGCCCAGACGTTCAAGAATATTATTCATACCGAGAAATATAGAAAGAGGCTACGAGGTCTCAGGTATGAGCTCGGGGCTTTCGCCCCTTTGAGCCATAATAATCGAGCCACAGGCGCCAAATTTTAAAACACACTCCTCAAAGCGAGTTTTCGAGCGTCCTCAAACCTCAGAACGGCGCCTAGCGCAGCCGCACCTACACATTCACGTACTTGGCCATGAACTCGTCAACCGGCAGCGGTTTCGAGTAGTAGAACCCCTGCAAACTCTTGACCTTGAATCGCAGCAGGAATTCTCGCATTTCGGGCGTTTCGATACCTTCTGCAGTTACCGACGACGAGAAGGAATCCGCCAGTTCCGAAATAAAACGAACAGTCTTCTGGTCAGAAGTATCCTGTTCGATATTCATGACAAAGCTGCGGTCGATTTTCACCGTAGTCACCGGCAGTTCACGCAACACGCCAATAGAGCTGAAGCCGGTACCGAAGTCATCGAGCGCCACCTTGACACCCTTATTGCGCAGCCGCGTAAAGATGTCTTTAAGAAGAGCCATGTCCAAAAGGCGGCAACGCTCCGTAATTTCCAGGCACAGGTTCTGCGGCGGGAACGATTTCTCTTCCAGAATAGAAAGTACGCTTTCTACAAAATTCGGCTTTTCTAGCTGGGTGTACGAAAGGTTTACGTTGATTACAAAGCCTGGATTCGATTCAAGGAATACTTTAGCATCCTTGATTGCAGTCCTTAGAATCCACTTACCCAGTTCCGGGAACAAATTATCTTGTTCCAAAATATCGACAAATTCTACCGGAGGTACAACGCCGTACTCCTCATTTTTCCAACGGATCAAGGCCTCGGCGCCAATAATCTTTTCGCTGTTGGCGTCCACAATCGGCTGGTAGCACAAGTAGAACCCATCGCAATGATTCACGATGCTATTGCGAATCACATTGATACGCTCGATGGCGAAACGCTTGTCGTCGTTTACGTCGTTCTTAAGAATATACAACTCACCCAAGTGATTATTCTTGGATTCGTAATAGGCAAAGCGCAGGCAAGAATAAACGGTTTCTACGCTGACATCGAACTTTTCGAGGTTGATGGCACCTGCGACAAACGAAAGAACTACGCGAGTTCCATCCACATTAAAATCATGAAGGGAATTGTACTGGATACGTTTGTACAGGTTTTTCAGGTCTTCAACAGAGGCTTTCTGGCAGACAATAGCAAACTTGGTTCCATCCATTCGGTACCAGTCGCCTATGCCATGGGCTTCGACCTTGATCATCTTTGAAAATTCCTGGAGCACGCGGTTTCCGAACGTGTAGCCGTAAATTTCATTCAGGCGAGAAAAATCATTAATGCCCAAAATCATCACCTGCAGGCTTTTACCACGCCAACTCGTCGACTGCATGTCTTCCAAAAAACCATAAAGGCTTCTCATGTTGGAAACATCGTCATAATAGCTTAGGGTGTCATTGTTCTTGATCATTCCGCCAAAGTAGTTCGGGTTTCCGTGTTCGTCACGGAGCAGAACACCTCGACAGGTGCAAACAATGTAACGGCCACTTTTTGTCAACACGCGATACTGAAGATTATGTTCGTTCATCTGGCCGGACATGACCTTGTCAATATTTTCTTTATAGGCGGCGCGATCATCCGGGTGGATTTTTTCCATCCAGGCATAAGCTACCCCCTGCATATATTCGTCAGGTAAGCCAAAATAGTGAACAGCCTCTTTAGACCAGCGGGTCCAATCTGTTCTCATATCGGTGACATAGATGTATGCCCCATTCGCAAGTACCGAAAAAGCCTCATACAAGGAATCAATTTTCGCTTTGACAACGCTATCCATCATTTTCTCCTTCAGACACCACAACGCAGTTCTTGCCGTTTTTCTTGGCTCTATAAAGAGCCTTGTCAACGCGAACGATTGCGGCATCAGCGCTTTCGCCCTTCCGAAGTTCAATTACACCTGCACTCACGGAACGACGTCCAGCTTTTTCAAATGTAATATCATTGAACGCGACACGCACCCTATCAGCAAAATCTATAGCCGTTTTTAACGAAGAATCCTGCAAAAGCACCATGAATTCTTCGCCACCCCAACGGCCAATGGGAGATTTTACATTCAGAATCACAGGAACAGGCTGTAAAAAGTCTCCACCATGAAGTTCGTATTCCTTTGCACACATGCCTTCAAAATCAGTCATATTAAAGCCAGCCGCATCGACCCCGGATACTCCGGTTTCATCGGCGACTCTTCTCAAAAGACGGCTGATTTCTTGAATAACGTTATCACCTTCCTTGTGGCCCCAGGTATCATTAATTTGTTTGAAATTGTCGATATCGAACATTACAAGGCAGGCAGGTCGTCCTGACGTCACGCACTGGGTAATTCGGCGTTGAATTTCGCCACGGTTAAACACCTCCGCCAAGGAATCCGTAATAGAGGTCAACTGCAGTTTCGCGTAAGTTTCGGCTTGCTCCTGTGCCGTCACATCGATAAAAGTCGCCAGACGGTTGATCATGGAAACCTTGCCCGAAAAAGCCTCCTCGGGCATTTCGAAATCATAACGTTCCCCGCCCTTGCCTTCGCGCATTCCTGCAATCACAAGAGTCGCATTGTGCTGGTTCACGCAACAGCCCGTGCGCAAGAATTCGCTAGAGGAATAAAAACCCGAAGTAAACGCAATGCTCTGCAGCGGGAGCGTTTCACTACTGATTTCTTCTTTGCCCCAAAAGATTCGACGTACTACACAAGAAAACACCTTGATTATTTCAGGGCTAAACACCCCTATATTACGGCCGTCTTTTCGGACACTTGCAAGAATTGTCCACGGGTCGCCATAAGCAAGGCGCACCTTCACGCCTTCTTTGATATCCGACGACATGACTACGGAACCATCTTCGTTACAGGCTACCGGAGCACGCATGATGTCAATTCCATTGCGCTTGTAGAACAACGGGAATTCCAGCGTGTTGTAAATGAAGTGTTCGTCATTCTGGATATTCAAATAGCGGTGATAGATTTCATAAGCGGGCTCGCCATTCAGTTCATACAGCACCGGCCCCTTCGCTTTTGTCACTACAAATTCACGACCAAGGGGTTTCCAGCCAATCACATGGGTGGTATGGACAAAGAAGTCTTCGCCCCCCATCAAAAGGACTAGGACTCCCTTTCCTGAATACCCGCCCACATTCGAAAACACGCATGTTTCCGTACTTGTCAAGTTCGGATTAATGGCGCCACCGCCAAAAATCGCAATCGAGGGGTCCACATCCTTGAACGCATCGCAAAACGGTGTCATAGAAACACCAAGAGTCGTCAGCTGCAGTTCAACCGCCTTCACCCACGGATTCGCCTTGATTTCTTCTTTAATACTGCCAACCACATCAACGGCATTGTCCGCATCCATCGTATACTGCAGCAATTTTAGCTGAGTCGTAGGGTATTCAAAAATCGTACAGACAACGGAAATTTCGGCATTTGATATATGCCCATCCACAATGTTGCCAGCCGTGGAACAACCCATGTAAATGGAATCCGGAAAATTCTGCGAAATGACGTCACAAACCAGGTCTATTTGCCCACGATCCATGGAGTTCGAATAAATCTGGAATACCACATGAGAAAACACTCGTGATTTACACCAGAGACTAATCTTGTCAAGGTCGCGTTTTAACGTAGTGATACTGTGGTAATCGAACTGGAATTGTTTCATGTCTCTGAGATATCCCTATAATATGTATCAATATAGAAGATACTACAAAGAAGTGCATTACGTTCGAAAAAAGTTACCCTATTTACTCCAAATTGGAATATTTGTGGTAAAAGTGACTAAATCACGAATTTTTGGATAATTTCGGCAATTCCGCCGTGGTTGTTGTCCGCTTTTGTGACATAGTCGGCCACCGATTTAGCCACATCGGAAGCGTTCGCCATGGCAATTCCTACACCTGCGGCCTCGATCATGGGGCAGTCGTTTTCTTCGTCGCCCACGGCGATGGTATCCGAAAGCGGGACCTTGTAAAAATCGGCCATAAAACGCACCGCATCTCCCTTGTTGGACTGCATGTGCGAAAATTCGAGCATTTCGGGCTTGCTGAACACGTCAAAGAGCTTGCCCGCCGTGGTCTTGCGCATCTCGGCGCGAAAATCGAGCAGACTATCGTGATTAAACGGCGTAATGATATTCACCTTGATGGGAGGCTTTACCACCACATTGATAAAATCACCGTAGTAGTCGCGAATATCCTTGACAACCACGTAGTCCATCTTCATCAGCCGGCAATATGTCTTGAGCTGTTCGGTTTCGTATTCCGAAACTACCAGATCGCCCGAGTACGTGTGCGCGTGCATGCCCGCCTTGTGGGCCGCATCCATAATGAATTTGACCGATTCTACCGGAATGTAGCGCGTCAAGATGGACTGTTCGGTGGCGTAGTCATAAATGAGGCCGCCGTTGAAACTCACCAGGAAAAAGCCCGGCTTGTCGAAGCCGTACTTTTGCGCCAATTGCTTTGCGCTCGTGAGCGGACGCCCGGTGCAGAGCACCAGCTTGTGCCCGCGTGCAAGCATTCCCTCGATGGCTTTCATGTCCACATCGAGAATCTGCTTGTCGTCGGTCAGGAGCGTACCGTCAAGGTCGGTGAAAAGGAGTTTCATGCGTAGAATATAGTAATTCAGAATTCGGATTTCAGAATTCGGGACAACCATTGGTAGAGCCTAGAGAAGAAAGGATTGTTCTAAGTTCCCACCTAAGTGCTAAAGCACTAAGTGGCCAAAGGTAAGTTCTAAGTTCTAAGTTCTAAGCTCTTTTTCTATATTCACCAGTATGAGAATCGATGAATTTTTAAGCGAAGCAAGTTCCGTAGCCATTTTCGGGCACGTGCGCCCGGACGGCGACTGCGTGGGTTCTACCACCGGCATCTACAACTACATCAAGGATAACTACCCCACCATTCAGGCGGACTTGTTCCTTGAAGAATTCCCCGACAGCTACAAGATTTTGCGCGGGGCAAGCGATGCCCGCTCCACATGGACGGCCGAGTGTAACAGCGGCAAGCCCTACGACCTCGTCTTCCTCATGGACACCCCGAGCTTTGAACGCGTGGGCGCGAACGGCGCCGAATGCATCAAGTCAGCCAAGAAAAACATCAACATCGACCACCATATTAGCAACCCGCTGAACCTTTGCACCCTGAACCTCGTGGAGCCCGAAGCAAGTTCTGCAAGCGAGGTTCTATACGTAAACCTCGACAAGGCTAAAATCAGCCGCGACACCGCCAGTTCCCTTTACCTCGGCATTGTACACGATACGGGAGCCTTCAAGTACAGCTGCACCGGCAAGCGCACCATGCAGGTGGTGGGTGACTTGATTGAAGCTGGCGTCGACTTCGCAAAAATCGTGAACGAGACTTACTACACCCGCACCTACAAGCAGACGCTCATTACGGGCTATGCCATGCAGCAGAGCAAGCTGGGCTTGGGCGGTAAAGTCGTTTACAGCTACATTACGCCCGAAGACATGGAACGATTCGGAGTCACGCCCGTGGAACTTTCCACCACCATCGACACCATCCGCGAAGTCGGCGGCACCGAAGTGGCCTTGCTTTTGTATCCCGTAAACGGGAAGTACAAAATCAGCCTGCGCAGCAACTATGTAGTCGATGTAAACGCCATCGCAAAAGAATTCGGCGGAGGCGGCCACACCCGTGCCGCCGGCGGCGATACAAATGACGCCCCCGAAGTCGCGATTGAAAAAATCCTGAAGTTGATAGAAAAACAGCTTTAAACCAAGAACAGCGCCACGGCCAAGAGTACGAACACGCAGCCGCTGAACCAGTTGAGGTTGCGGTTCGCTTTCGGGCTATTCAGCAGGAACTTCTTGACGGCGCCAGCCAACAGGGCGACCGAACCGAACACGATCATGGTCGCCACAATGAATTCTGCGCCAAAGATAGCTGTCTGCAAGCTCGGGTGAATCGGGCGGTCCAGGCGCACGGCCGGCGGTATAAACGAAAGCATGAACAGAATCACCTTCGGATTCGAAAGGTTCATGATGATGCCGCGAAGATAAAGCTTGCGGGCAGAAGGATGGCCGACATCGCTGGGCTTATGATTTTCATCATCTATAGCCACGTTTCCGGCGCGAACTTGAAAACTCCGGTACGCCAAATACAGCAGGTATGCAGCACCGAGACATTGCATCACAAAGAACGCCGTCGGGCTTGCGGCAACCAGCGCCGAAACCCCCGCAACCAGCAGCCCCGTCTGCACCATGATTCCCGTGCAAAGCCCCAAAATCACGCAAAAACCGGCTCGGGCGCCGTGGGCAGCACTTTGGGCAAGTACGAATAAATTATCTGGCCCGGGGGCAATTCCCACGACAAGCGCTGCAATAAAGAATTCAAGCATGATTAGTAGACGGTAGGAAGTAGACAGTAGACAGGAAACTGTTGAACGCTACAATTTTTCCAAGAAGCTGTCGACATCGAGTTCGTCGAGGTCTTTTTGCAAATCGGCAAGAACATCGTCCGAAATAACCGCCGGTTGCACCTTTTCTGCATCGTTAGATGCCATGGCGCCAGCGATTTTTTCGGCCACATTTTCAAATTCCGACGGAGCAGAACCCGCACGCGGGCTTGGCAGGTTTTCGCCTTTTTCAGTACGTTCTTCGGCCAAGGCTTCGGAGGCATCCACCATCTTCTTGAGGGCTTCGGCCACTGCGCCCATGGCACCGCCGTTGCTGACAACGGCGTCGATTGCGCGGCTGAGTTTCTTGCGGAGTCCGGCAAATTCGTCGCGATCCAGTTCTGCGACTTCGCCATGGTAATACATCAAGGGAGTCTTGCAGCGGGCGCAGCAAAACACCATCATGTTGGCGCCATCACCTTGAATCTGGGCGTCGAAAGATGTACCGCAATGGGGGCAGTCGATATGAAATTCGCTCATGTTCCCTAATTTAGAAAATGCGGGCGCATTCGTGTACCTGGCTAAAGCCAAAAAACAAACAAAAAATTATTTTTTAAGAGAAAAAGTTTAACAACCAACCAACAATTCCGAATTCTGAATTCCGAATTACGATTTTTATATGCTTTGTCAGTGGCTTTATCATTTAACGAATATCGATCTTTTTGATGGCCGTCTGTTCCGCGCTGGTACAGCAGCCATGCTCTCTATCATCCTCGTCATGACCTTCATGCCGATCTACATTCGAAAGCTCCAGAGCCTTGATGCAACTTCCGACTTCGATAAAGATGGAAAATCCAAGTCTCCCCCGATTATGGGCGGACTTCTCCTTGTCATTGTGGTAGAAATCGTGTCGCTCCTAGTATGCAAGATGAACGGCTACACCATTTCGACTCTGATTGTGCTTGCCGCGTTTTCTGCCGTGGGTGCCATCGACGACATCGCCAAAGTCAAGGCCAAGCGCCTGATCAAGCTCGGCAAACTCAAGGCCGCCGACTACATGGACAAGGCCGACGGTATTTCCAGCAGCCTTAGACTTTTCCTCTATTTCTTGTTTAGCCTGGTCGTTGCCATTTTCTGCTACAAGTTCATCCCCGAACTCAAGGCCGACCTGACGATACCCTTCTGCCCCATCGATGTGTTCCAGATTCACCTGCCCAATTGGGTTTTCGTGGGTTTCATGACCTTTGTAATCGCCGCCTCAGCCAACGGGACCAATTTTACCGACGGTCTCGACAGCCTTGTTTCTGTACCGATTCTTTCAAGCATGATTTTCGTTGGACTCGTGGCCTACGTGAGCGGCAACTTTATCTTTAGCCAGTACCTGAGCGTTCCGTACCTGCCCGGCTGCGACGAACTATTCCCGCTTGCGATGTCGATTGCGGGTGCACTCCTCGCCTACTTGTGGTTCAACAGCCC
Organism: Fibrobacter sp. UWB1; assembly: GCF_002210325.1. Classification (NCBI taxonomy): domain Bacteria; kingdom Pseudomonadati; phylum Fibrobacterota; class Fibrobacteria; order Fibrobacterales; family Fibrobacteraceae; genus Fibrobacter; species Fibrobacter sp. UWB1. The sequence continues at coordinate 63,861 of NZ_MWQL01000007.1, read as the reverse complement.
TCCGGCCGAAATCTACATGGGTGACGCCGGCTCCGTAGGCTTTGGAGCCGCGATTGGCATTATGTTCATTCTGGTGCAGGCTGGGCTTTTCCTCCCCATTGTATGCATCATCATCATTGCCGAAGCATGCTCCGTGTTGCTCCAGATTAGCTGGTTCAAGTTCACCAAGAAAACCACCGGCGAAGGCAAGCGCATCTTCCTTTGTGCGCCTCTCCACCACCACTACCAAAAGAAGTGGGAAGGCCGCTTCCCGAGCAAGCCGCTCATGAATTCCAAGATCGTGTGGCGCATGCACCTCATCAGCATCTTCGCACTCATCGTAAGCATGGTGATTTTCTTCGGCATTAGGTAGAATATATGGACATTATCGAAACTTTGAATGCGGCGGGCCAGCAAGAGCTGGTCGCCAAGCTTGAATCTTTGAATGACGATGCTCGCAAGAATTTGGAACGCGACATCGCCACCCAGGACTGGGAAGAACTCAAGGCTCTTTACACCGAAAAATCCAGTGCCTCGCTCGATGACAACGTATCGGGCGACTTGAAACCGATGCCGTTCAAGATTGCAACCGACGACTTGCGCTACGACTTCTGGAAAGAGACTGGCGAAATTCTTCTCGGCAAGGGTCAGGTGGCCGCATTCTTGGTTGCAGGCGGTCAAGGTTCCCGCCTCGGCTTCGATGGTCCGAAGGGTATGTTCGATATCGGACTCCCGAGCCACAAGAGCTTGTTCCAGCTGCAGGCAGAACGCTTGCAGAACTTGGCCGCCCAAGTAGGACATGCGATTCCGTGGTGCATCATGACAAGCCCGCTGAATCACGAAGCGACTGTGAACTTCTTTACCGAGCACAATTTTTTCGGTTACGCCCGCGAAAACATCCGTTTCTTTGAACAAGGTACGATTTGCGCGCTCGACCCGAACGGAAAAGCCGTCGTCGACGAGAACAACCGTTTGGCCCTGGTGCCCGATGGCAATGGCGGGTGCTTTAGGGCACTCGCTCAGAGCGGCACTCTCGCCTGGTTGATTGAAAAAGGCGTTCGCTACGTATTCCTTTACAGCGTCGACAACGCGCTTTGCCGCATTTGCGACCCGGCATTTATCGGGGCACTTGCAAGCGAAGGCCGCAGCATGTCGGCATCCAAGGTGGTGCACAAGGCGGGGCCCAACGAAAAAGTGGGCATCTTCGCCTTGCAGAACGGCAAGCCCGGCGTTGTGGAATACAGCGACCTGCCCGAGAACTACCGCGACATGACTAACGCCGACGGAAGCCTGACCTTTGACGGCGGAAATATCGCCATTCACTTGTTCAAAACCGAAGGCTTGCGTAAGTTGCAGACGAGCAAACTCCCGTGGCATACGGCCCGCAAGACCGTTTGCGGTATCGAAAAATGCTGGAAGTTCGAACAGTTCCTGTTCGATGCATTCCCGCAGCTGGGCACGATGATGCCGTTTGGCGTGGTGCGCGAAGAAGAATTCAGCCCAGTGAAGAACGCCGAAGGAAACGACAGTCCGAAGACTGCACGCGAAATGATTGGCAGACTCCACCGCGAATGGCTCCGCAAGGCTCATGTCGAAGTCAAGCCGAACAAGCTCTACGAAGTGTCGCCCACGCTCAGCTACGCTGGCGAAGGACTCAGCCGCCGCGTGTTCGAACGCGAACTCGGAAGAAACATTCTAGAATTTGACGAAGAATAGTAGGAAGTAGGAAGGAGCAATGAAGGAAATCAAATTCGTTCTGTACAAAGCGACTTTCCATTTCCTGCTCCGCCTGCCAAACGCATTCTACGCAGTACTATTCACGCTCGCTTTTCCGATTTACAAGGCGTTGCATACCAAGCGCGCTTACGGCCGCACGGTAATGCACCTCGAAAACGCGAAGGCCTATTTGAAAACAAACGTAAGCGCTCGCGACATGTTCAGAGGCATTTTCTGGAATGCACTCGATTCTTACCGCGGACTCGCCCGCTTTAAAAGTGTCGAAAATCGAATCGTTTACGAAAACGAAGAAATCATCCGTGAAGCGGTAAAGCATGGTCCAGTTGCCGGCATCAGCATTCACCAGGGTGCATTCGAGCTTTTGCACCGCGCCCTTTGCCGCTACAGCGAGCACGTGCACCTGATTACCGATTCCGTGGGTAACGACGCATTCCGCGAAGTACTCAAAGAACTCCGCAGCGACCCGCACCTGACCGAATACCACCCCGAAGAAACCGGCAAGCTGATCCGCGACCTGTTCAAGACCAAGGGGATTCTTGCGATGGTATTCGACCAAGGAAAGAATACCAAAGGCAACGAAGTCCAGCTTTTCGGGAAAGCGAGCACGCTCTACTTACGTCTCCCGCAAAAAGTGAACCAGATGGGAGCATCCGTCGTCACGTTCCGCACGTGGACCAACACAAAGCGACAAATCGTCATCCGTTTTGAAAGCGTCTATCCGCCCAAATACGACCCCGAAAAGTTCGTCAAAGACATTGCAAAGGAAACGGAGACGTGGATATCAGAACACCCTGAACAGTGGAGCTGGAACTACCACGGAAACTTTAGGGTCTAGCCCCCCAACAGCGAATCCTTGATACGCTGGAAGGTCGATTCCTGTTCTCCACTACGCACCACAACCACGATTTTGGACGTGGCATAGTGATCCGTAAAGTTAATGATATGGCTGCGTTCTTCGGTCACCGACAAGGCGGCAAGTCCGAGGTCAGCAGCCCCGGCACGAACAGAATCTATAATATCATCAAAATCCATATCGATGATTTCGAGATTGCGCCCCAGGTAATTGGCCACATAGCGGGCGATTTCAATATCGATACCCACGATTCCGCGTTTTTTGCAACGGAATTCAAACGGCGGGAATTCGGCATTGGTCGCTACCCTGAGAACAGGGCCAACAGCGGAATCTTGAGAGACATGGTATTTGGTCTGCCCCCCGATATAACTGTCGAAAATGGAATCGTAAACGCCCATGGCCCGCATCTGGATCAAGGCGATATTCACGGAATCCAACAGGCCTATATTTTCTTTTGCAACAATGCCTGCATACGATTCTTCTTTGAAGGTTTCGTTCAAGATTCGCAGCGAGGGATTTTTGCGTACAAACACCTTGGCGGGAGCATCGTCTGTGAGCACGGCGTCGATTTTGCCTTCGAGCAGGGCATTTACTGCCTGAGCGAGCGTTTCAAACTTTTCTGCATGGAGTCGGGTCGAATCTGTACCATAATCGGCAGCGTATATTTCGCCGGTCGTGCCGACAAGAACTCCTACTTTTTTGTTCGCCAAGTCGTCAATAGAAAACACCCTGTTTTCGGGAATTTCAGTTTTACTGCAACCCACAAGCAACAAAAACAGGAGAAAAGTAGCTATTTTCCAGAAGCGGCTCATTTTTACAAAAATCTCAACTTTTTATTACAATATAAGAAAATAGAGTCCAAATTCAATGGAAAAAATTGTAATAGTTGACTATTAGAAGGCAAAAACGGATTCAAAAACAGCATTTTCGGCAAAAAAATCTATTTTTACCGCAAAAAGAGAGAATCATGGCGCTAAACGAAGAAGAAGAATTCCAGCTGCAGTGGATCAACAACCACCACATGGAAGACAAGGACGAGCAGGCGCGGAAAGAAGCCGAAGAGCAAGCCGCCGCACGCCCCGCGCGGTCCCCGCGCGGGCGCAAGATGCGCCGTAACCCGGCCGCCTGGGAACTCCCCGTGCCCGAAGACGAAATCGACCTCCACGGCATGACCTCCGACGAGGCGGCAGAAGCCGTGGAACGGCGCATCGATGACCTGATGATAGCAGGCCTCAAGATTCTCAGGGTCATCCACGGCGGCGGAAACCCCAGCTACGGCAACGTGAAGCGAATCATCGACCGCAAGGTGCGTTCCGAATGGAGCAACCGCATCCAGCTGTACAAAGTCGAGCCCGACAACGCCGGTTCAAGCATCATGATCCTCGGAAAACCGCGCCCCGCCCAGGCAAAAGCCCCTAGAAAGCCCGCCAAGAAATAAAAATCCGATTTTTTTCACTTTTTTGCGCCTTTCCCCTTTAAATTCTTCAAGTTTTTTTCTATTATTGGACCACCGAACCGGAATATAGCTCAGCCTGGTAGAGCGCTTGCTTCGGGAGCAAGAGGTCGTGAGTTCGAATCTCGCTATTCCGATAAAAACGAAAAGGACACCATTTGGGTGTCCTTTCGTTTTTTTATTGCAACTAGCGCGAGATGAGAACTCACGAAGTGAGTTCGACTAACTTGCCCCATGAGCAAAGCGAATATCGGGCAAGTTAGAGATTTTGGCGCAAGCCAAAACCCGCAGGGCAAAAGTTGAAACGAAGTGAAACTTTTGTCTAATCTCGCGTTCACTGATGAATGCTTAGACAAAAATGAAACGAAGTGAAGGCTTTATCTAATCTCGCTTCAACAGGCGTCAATCTCGCTATTCCGCTTCCGACTTCGCCGAAAGTGTCTTCAACAATTCCTTTTTGGTCGCACCTAACGCAAAGAACATCTTGATCATCAGTTCCAAAGAAACGCTTGAATCGGCATGTTCCACTTTGGCGTAACGAGACTGGCTCGTTTTCGCGATAATTGCGGCAGAGACTTGAGTTTCACCGAGAGCCTTTCGCTTGGCAACCAACGCCTTAGCCAAAGCGACCTTCATTTCAACAATCGCCATTTCAGCGGGACTCAACCCCAAAAAATCGTCGACATCCCCGACTTTCCACCCCTTTTTCTGCAATCTTTCTTTTTTCAACTTATCCATAAACTAATCCTCTGCATCATAAGTTTTCAATCGTTGACGACACAAGTCCAGAATTTCATCAGGCGTCTTGTTCGTTTTCTTTTCAGTCCATAGAATCACGACTATAGCGTCCGCATCAATCCGATAAAATAATCTCCATATCTTATTTTCATCTCGAATGCGAAGCTCATGACAATGTGCTCCAATCGACGGCATCGGGCGACTCTGAGGAAGCGACAGATTCATTCCCGATTGCAGCAATCGTAACAAATATCCGGTTTCTATCCTCGCTTTTTGAGATAACGGTGGGGTCTGCGGTTGTTCATGCTACCAGACCAATGGTTTATGACTCGGACTCATAAAATATATATCAGATTTGACATAATATCAAGGGTTAAGGTGAATTTTTATACCCCCTATTACTATACACGCCATTTTCAGGCGATTGAATACCATTTTTTCGAAAAATTTATTTCTTTTTACAAAAAGAAAAAAAATGCAACGAAATCCATATAATCGGTCGCGAATTGCAGAAAGTATAAATTTGATTATTTATATTTGCCCCAAAATGAATGTTTGGTGGGATTTTTATAACTGGAGGTCTTCTGTGAAGATTTTTAACGTATTGCGCAAGCGCATAACAGCATCAGCTCAGCCATGTCAGTCTGCAAGCAGCCTGCCGCGGCATTCGCTTCGCATGTTATTGGCTCTGTCCATTCTCCTGGCCCTGCTCGCAGCATGTGGCGATGAATCCTCTTCTTCTGTTTCGCCGGAACCGGGCGACGATTCTTCGTCTTCTGTCATCCCCGCCTCGAGCGGGGATCTCCAATCCTCGTCTTCTCAAAAGAGTTCCGGCAAGGATAAGTCTTCTTCCTCGATTGAAGAGAAATCCTCTAGTTCTGTAAGCGGCAAGAATAGTAGCTCTTCTGCGGTTGAGTCGAGTAGTAGCGCGCGGAATTCTAGCAGCAGTTCTGCTATTCTGTTTAAACAATGTGAAGAAGGTGAACAAAAAATAGTTGTTTCTAAAATAGACACAGGATTTGTGAGTTGTAAAGATGGCAAGTGGGTTGTTGATTCTATTGTGGATGTAGTAAAACCCAGGGTCTATCCGAATATGGATAGCGTGTTTAATCCGGCTGTGACTTATGGTTCGTTTAAGGATCCCCGTGATGGAAAGGTTTATAAGACTGTTCAGTACTATATGAAACTTCAAAGTGGCAACACGACTTTTATTGATTCTTTTACGGTGATGGCCCAGAATCTAAATTACGCTGATACGACAATAGATAGTACAACGAATGTCTTTGATGATTCGAAGGTGGAAAAACGTTGCTATCAAGATGACCCTTGGTATTGCGACAATTATTTCGGAGCGCTTTACACTTGGAGCGAAGCGTTGGGACTTCCTAAAGTGTGTGACAGCGTCGGTGTTGCAGATGACTCAAGATGTAACATAAAGCTTGGTTACGATGCCAAAGTGCAGGGGGTATGCCCAGAAGGATGGCATGTAATGAACGAAACTGAGTGGAAACATTATGCGTTCCCACGAGATTTGAATGCGAGTTTTGCGATGTTGTCGCGAGCCATATGGAAAGAAGGAAAAAACACGAATTCCACTGGAATGTCTGTGTTGCCTTATGGGGATGGATCGGCTATGGCTAGTGACAGAAATGTTGCCATATTGTGGTTGCCTCAGGAAGAACAGGCAAAAGAAGATGTTGGTGCAATGTATGTTAGTCTCTCTGATTCATATTTTAGTATAGCACCAAGTTATAAGATTAGTGCTTTCCCAGTCCGTTGCGTAATGGATGAAGGCGACACGTTCGTTAAGTAAAAATTTTAACAAAAAATAAAAATTAAATGGGCGTTCCTTAAGGAATGCTATTGGGAGTTATTATGTCCAAGAAAAGCGCGCTAAACGAGTGTCGCAGAATCAAACTTGTTTGATTCTATGACCGAGTGACGCCGCGGACGCTGAAGGCGTCAACAACATTAAGAACAATAAGAAAAATTCCACCCGTAAAAATTACAAAATCGAAGCGCTCGAGCTGCGCTTGATGATGGATGCCTAAAGAAAGCGACGGCGAATGACTGGCCGCTAAGCGGACAGTAAAGGCCGAAGGCCGTAATGTGTCCGCGTGCGGAGCAGGCTGAGCCGGAGCGCTTTTTTTCGGACATGAAAAGCTGATGCCGATTTCCATCGGCATGACGCGGGCGGGGAAAGGAGGTGCCGCATCAAGTGCGGCAAGACAACCGGAGATGAATGCCCTAAGGCGGAAGAAAATGTGTCGTTGAGCGAACATTAGAGGCCGAAGGCCGAATCCATGTGAGTGAGACGAGCACTTTTCTGGAGCCGTGGGCATTTTGAAGCCGAGGCGTTGCGCGGCGACTGAGCGCCCGTTGGAAACGTGAAAACATCTTTTTACATGGAATTCAGTCTCAATTTTGCCTAAAAAAGCGTGTATATATAAAGATAGGGACAACTCTCTATTCGCTTTTCGGGGGCTGTTCCCCGGTTTAGGAAAAATAGAATGAAACGTGATGAATTCGCGCAGTTTCTTGGTGAACTCAGAAAAACGAATGAAAACGGGCAAGACATTGACGCATTTGTCAAACAATACGAACACAGGAACGTGTATTTCTACAACGACGGATAGTTCTTTGACGCGTTCGCGAAGTCGCCAAATTACCGCCATACGGTGCAGCTGAAAAATCAGGAACAGGAGGTTTACTTTGACCGCCAGACAGTGACGTTGGTTGAAGTGGCGAAGTTTCTCAAGAACGCGAAGGACTATGTCGGCGACAACTGCCGCTTGGCTCAGTGGCTCCGCGCCATCGACACGTTGAATCGCGAAGCCGATTTCAGTGAATTTGCAAATGATCCCGTGTTCAAGGTCTTGCAAAACGAGGTGAAATTATGTAATTTCAGTTCGAGGTATCTTATGACTGTAGACATGAGCGATTTCGACCGGGCTGTAGCCGAGTATTCGACGAAAATGGATATTGCGAAAAAAATGCTTGAAAATAAAGAGCCTCTTCAAAAGATTGTTTCTTATACGGGACTTCCGGAAGCTAAAATTCGCAACTTGAAGTAAATCTTTAAACAAACGTGGCGGTCGAAAGGCCGCCGATTCCATATATGGCGTGCGGAGTAGGCTGAGCCGTGGCTAGAGTTAGGGGGATGCCTCCCCCTCCTAAAAATAATCGCAATTTTGCAATCAATTGATTGCACGCATTAGACGTTTCTTGTTTTATCTTTGGGCAAGAATTAAGGAAATTGCGAAAAATGACAAGACCACCCACTTTACAACATTTACACCACAGACACTTTACAAACGCAACTAATTGTTGTATATTTAGAGGTATGAGTACCGTGGTAACAAACATACGAATCGACAAAGAGCTCAAGGCTCAGGCAACCGAACTATTCAACGACTTGGGCTTGACGCTTTCCCAAGCGTTTACGGTTTTCCTGAAGCAAGCCATTCTGCACCACGGCCTGCCTTTTGCCGTTACAAGACCTCCGTCCAAAGAACTCCTCGAAGCCATCAAGGAAGGCGAAGAACTCGCCCACGATCCTAATGCAAAAACTTATGCTTCGTTCGATGAACTACTTGAGGAGCTGGACATAAAAAAATGACAAAATCGAAGAAAACATTCTTATTCTAGAACTTGTAGACACCGGCTCTCACGCCGATTTATTCGGGAAATAATTACCGCACGCACCGTACAGAAAAGCCGAAGTTCTTGGGTTTGGACATGTAGCCAAACGCCATGGACTTGCTGGTGAGGTACCACACGCGGGCAGAGCCGGGAGCAACGCCTTCGGAGGAATCGTCAGCGCTCCAGAAGAAGGCGAACTTGGCGGTGTTGCCGTAGGTTTCGTCGTCGAAACGGTTGCCGGCAGGCATCGCCGAGAACTTGAGAGTGTCGTTGCCGTTGGTGTCGCCCGACCAGCCGTAATCGGCCTTGATCAAGTAACCCGCGTTAAAGTCGGCGCCCGCCGCAGTCCAGAGACTTTCAAAGTCGGCATGCGTGGGCAAGCGGAATCCGGCGGGGCATGCCTTTTTAGCCGCATCCCAAGTGTAGAGTCTGCCGAAAACCATGCACTGGTCGTCATCGTCTTTGTAGCAGAAACTGCCCTCGGTTTTGTAATTCAGGTTGTCGCCCAGCCATTCGAGGCCGGCAATTTTCACCGTGCGGTACGTCTGCTTGTCGCGCGGGTCCTTGAACTCGTTTTTCTTTTTGGATTTAGGTGCCGCCGAGGCATAGGCTACAAGCAAACTTACAAATAAGGCAAGCCAAAACTTCATGGCCCAAAAATAACTAATTTTCTATTTTCTGAAAAAAAACGGAGTCTTATGTCCTTTTCTAAAACACTCGCCATTTTCGTGTGCGCCACAGCGTTCTGCTTTGCCGCCAACGATTCGACCGCAAAAACCCAGGCTCCCGCAATTTTGCAAGAAGAAATGCTGATTTTCAAGACTCTACTACAAACTCCGCTTTTCAAGGACAACTTTATACAGTCGTGTGCCGCGCAGTCCGTAGAATGGCTCGGTGCAAGCCAGGCCGACAAGACCTGCAATTGCGCCTTTGACCGCCTTGTTAAAGACGGCAAATTCATCAACCAGATTATGAGTTCGATCAACGGCGACAACATCGATTTCGAGAAATGGGGATTTGAATTTATCGAGCCCTGCATTCCCCAAAGCTTTCCCGCCGAAACGGACAACGCCTTCGTAAAAGAATGCCTGAAGGCCGGCGACGTGGACAAGGCCACCTGCGAATGCGTGCTGAAATCGATCAAAAAGGATTACAGCGTGCGCGACCTGATGAAGACCGCCTTCAAGGACCAGAAAAAGCTGGAAATCGATATTATACTTAAATCGGCGCAGTGCCTTTCGAAATAATTTGAAAATACCTATATAAAAAACTAACGGCATCCCCCCCAAGGGATGCCGTAGTTGGTGTTTGGGATGTTTGGTTTCGTACCTATAAGATAGATTCGTACGGGGGCAAAAGGTATAGTTGCAAGACACAAAGCGTTGTTGTGTTTTACAACACCCCAGGCCCCGTTTCAGTCTCAAAATGAGTCAAAAAGGCGTAATTTTTTGAAAAAATGGCATTTTTTTATTAAACAGCCCGCGATGGAATTGTTGTAAAAGACCCATTTTTAGACAAAAAAAGCCCCAAAACGGCCCAATTTTCTTTTTTCAGGGCGTTGGCACGGGTTTTGCATCTAGAAAGCGGTAAAAATAAAAAAGAGGCAACTATGTCCGATTTCAATAACGATGCAGAAAAAGTTTTGGCGAAGGCGCAGAGCCTGCGCGACCGTTGCTCGCATTCCTACTTGGGTGCGGCGCATTTGGCTGTGGGGCTTGTCGAAGGCCCGGATGCCACCTTGAAGAAACTCTACAAGTCGAAGGGCGCGAAGACGAATGAGCTCCGCGGCAAGCTGGAGCCGTTTGTGCAGAAGATTCCGCGCATGGAGGGCGTGAACCCCGACGTGGAACCCGACAACGACTTGAACCGTATTTTGCGTGCCTCCGTGCAGGCGGCGCGTCAGGTGAACCGTATGGTGACCCCGGGCGATATGCTCGTGGCCCTCATGAAGTTCTCGGGCGACCGTGGACTCGCGAAGGTTTTTGAAGACGCGCTGGGTAGCGTTGAAGTCGTGGAAACTTGGCTGTCGGACCCGTTTGCGGGTGCCGCCAATGCCGAGGAACAGTCCCCGCTGAAACTCTACGGCCGTGAGCTCGTGGAAATGGCTGCCGACGGAAAGCTTTCGCCGGTGATTGGCCGTGAAGAGGAAATCCGCCGCGTCATCTTGATTCTGAGCCGTAAGACGAAAAACAACCCCTGTCTGGTGGGTGAACCGGGCGTGGGTAAGACTGCCATTGTGGAAGGCCTTGCCGAGCGTATTTACCGCGGCGACGTGCCTGACGCTTTGAAGGGCAAGAAGTTGTTCGCACTGGATTTGTCTGCCTTGATGGCGGGTGCAAAATACCGTGGCGATTTTGAAGAACGTCTGAAAGCCGTGCTGGACGCGCTCGAAGAAGACGGCAACACGCTTTTGTTCATCGACGAAATCCACACCATCGTGGGTGCAGGCAAGACGGAAGGCTCCATGGACTTGGGCAATATGCTCAAGCCGAAGCTCGCCCGTGGTGAACTGCACTGCATTGGTGCCACCACTACGCAGGAATACCGCAAGTACATCGAGAAGGATTCCGCATTGGAACGCCGTTTCCAGCCCGTGCAGGTTGATGAGCCTAGCGAAGAAGAATCTATCTCCATTCTCCGTGGCATCAAGGATGGCTTTGATGCGCACCATGGCGTGCGTCTGCACGACAACGCGCTCGTGGCAGCCGTGAAACTTTCGAACCGCTACATCAGCGACCGTTTCTTGCCGGACAAGGCCATCGACCTGATTGACGAGGCGGCAAGCCTTGTGAAAACGCAGATGGACACCGTGCCGGAAGCCTTGGACACCTTGCAGCGTAAGGAACTCCAGATGAAAATCGAGGAGCAGGCCTTGGCGAAGGAAACCGACGACACCAGCGTGAAGCGCCTGAAAGAGTTGCGCGAAGAACTCGCGACGACAGATGCTGCAGTCAAGCTGATGCAGGACCGTTGGCAGGAGAGGCGCGCGAAAAACGCCGAATTGCAGGGCCTTAAAAAGTCTTTGCAGCAGGCGAAGGACGAGATGGAGCAGGCCGAAGCCCGCTACGACTTGAACCGCGCTGCCGAACTCAAGTACAACAAGATTGTGAACCTCGAAAAGGAAATCGCCGCGAAGACGGAAGAAATCAAGAAGTCCGCCGGCGACGGCGACTTGAGCGAAGAGGTGACGGAAGAGACCATCGCCCTTGTGGTGAGCCGCTGGACCGGAATTCCGGTGACCAAGCTTTGCGAAGGCGAAAAGGCCAAGTTGTTGCACTTGGACGAACGCCTGCATGCCCGCGTGATTGGCCAGGACGAGGCCGTGGAAGCGGTTTCTGAAGCAATACTGCGTAACCGTAGTGGTTTAAGCCGCGAGAATGCGCCGATTGGCAGCTTCTTGTTCCTGGGCCCGACGGGTGTGGGCAAGACGGAACTGGCGAAGGCGCTTGCCGTGGAACTGTTTGACGACGAGAACGCGCTGGTGCGTATCGACATGAGCGAATACATGGAAAAGCACAGCGTGAGCCGTTTGATCGGTGCGCCTCCGGGATACGTGGGCTACGAAGAAGGCGGCCAGCTGACCGAAGCCGTGCGTACACATCCGTACTGCGTGATTCTGCTCGACGAAATCGAGAAGGCTCACCCCGATGTGTTCAACACGCTGTTGCAGGTGCTTGACGACGGTCGTCTGACCGATGGCAAGGGCCGTACCGTGAACTTCAAGAACACCTTGATTCTCATGACGTCGAACCTGGGTGCTGCTCACTTCCAGAACCGCGCGGGTGATGCAAAGCCCGTGACCTTGAAGGAAATCGAGCCGGAACTCCGCAGCTTCTTCAGGCCGGAATTCCTGAACAGGCTAGACGAAGTGCTGGTATTCCAGAGCTTGACGAAGCCGCAGATTCGTGACATCGTAAGGCTCAAATTCAAGGGACTCGCCGAACGCGCCGCCCGTCAGGATTTGCAACTGACCCTGACCGACAAGGCGCTCGATGCCATTGCCGACGGTGCCTACCAGCCGGAATTCGGCGCGCGGCCGATCCAGCGTTACCTGGAAAGGAACGTGGAACGCCCGCTGAGCCACGCAATTCTCGCCGGTACCGTGAGTGCGGCAAAGCCTGTGGTCATCGACTACGACGGGAATGCGTTCACGGTGAAGTAATTTCTCCAATCATCCCTCCTCCTAACAAAAAGACCCGCCCCAGTGATCAACTGGAGCGGGTTCTTTTTTTTGCTTTTTAGATGGCTCTATTTATTTCAACGAAACAAACTTGCCACTCACCTTCCCGTTCTGGGAAAGCGTTACGAGGTAACGACCCGAAGGTACGTTGTCGGAATTCCAAGCGACAGAATGCGTTCCTGCTTCGAGATTGCCCGCAGAAATACTCTTCACCATAATGCCGTTAGCAGACATGACGCTGATTTTAACGATTCCTGCCGACTTTGTCTCGAACACAATACCATTTCTGCTGAAGCCCTTCAATTCTGCAGCAAGTGGGCTAACCACACTTTCCTGCACCATATCGTCACCGTAATGACGTTTAGCAAAAGCATCGCCTTCATTTTCAGAGGGGTCGTCATCAGTGGGTTCCTGATCATCTTCGGCAACAACCGGTTCCTGGCCCACACCTTCAACAGGTTCCTGTTCTTCTTCCTCTTCATCTTCTTCGGGAACCACTTCCGGAACAATCGGATCGTAATCCACTCTGACAACACTGGTTCTCTGGTGAACAATTGCGATATCAGCATAGAATCGACCATACATCAGTTTGTTAGAGGCCTGTCCGAATACAACATATGATTTAGGAGCATACAATGTTCCAGCCCAATTAATGCCGAGTGTATACAGACGCTCGCTCTGCATATAGGTAATCAGCTTGAATCCACGAGCAACCAAAGGCAGATCCTCGTTAATAATTTCGGTTCGCCAATTCAGAAAATCCATAGCAACAACCTGAGTCGCTTCGCCTGGTTTTGTAAACTCAACAGCTGATTTTCTATCCAAAATCAGTTCCTTGGCAATAAACGTTCCCGGATTGAGAACCAGTTTACCACCTGCTTCTACTTTAAGCGTCTTATACTTGTCGCTCTCCTTCCATTCAAACACTTCGCCATCCTTGACAACATGTTCAAGTTTCGGTTCCTCGTCAAGTGTCCATGTATCAAATTCATCTGAATAGGGGAAGGCTACGGTATTGAGGGCATCCGATTTTCCACGAATAGTCACATCAATATCTTTTTTAATCGGATGCTTTAACGACGGAAGCGTGTACGGGGCAACAAACCCATCAACAACCGATTTAACACGAAGCCACATTCCTCCGCGAGTATAAATGTTACGAACCTTTGCCCATACGCCAAGTATAATTGTACTTTTTGAGTCCCGAGAAGAACTAACAATATCACAATAATCCCCATCAGTTTTAGTGGAATTATAGCAGACAACACCATCGTTAAGGGCTACTCTTTCTCTTCCGAAAATAGTAATACCATCCGGAAGATCATATGATTTTTGGACAATTTCTATTTTCTTGTCATCCGATTTTAGGTAAGGATCGGTTTCACCCGGATCAAGTTTGCCATTACCATTGAGATCTTCGGCGCCATCCTTTACGCCACCATTATCAGAATCCGGATCGCGATAAGTCGGTTCACCATCACCATCGGAATCATAGTATTCAAAGTTAGTACAACCTACTTCTACCTTTTCGCCAGTCTTTTCTCCATTTTCATCAACAAGATCCACCTTCAAATTGGTACATCTATCTACCATTGCATAAATTTCATTAAAATCAGAAATTCCATCTTCATCATGGTCCCACTTATCAGGATCGGTTTTGAAGCGTTTTACTTCATCGTACGCAATGACACCATCGTTGTCGGCATCATTATTTTCATTATTCAAAAGAGGGTCTCTATTAAGCACAAAGCTGGGTTTTTCCATAACATAATAAGCTTTATATCGATAAGAATTTGCACTCGCCCAATAATGAGATCCATTATTATCGGTGTTGATAAAATGGAATACTGGATCCCCCTTTCTTACAACGCAAGTGCTTTTATCATCAGAATAGCAGAAATCATCGCCAGACGTAGCATATCCGTCGATAATCATGATATGTCCCGACCCGTTAGAATTAGTCGTGATAACCAAAATAGGTCTCTTGGCTTCAAGACGCTTTCTAAATGTCGTGACATTAATTTCATTTTCGGCATCCGATTTCATGACGTCTTTATATACTGAATGTTTCGGCATAACGCCACTTTTCAAATAATTCAATTTTACATCATTCATCTTAAATATTTCAGAATACAAAACAGGTATTACCTCATCACCCGCTCCGCCCAATACTCCCAACGGGAAATACATCAAAGGAGCAAATTCACCATTTTTCTTTGTGAAAGGATAATAATTTTTAAGAGACTCTTTCATACCAAGAATCTTGATTTCATCTTGGGTAAGATTTCCATTATAATGTTTGTTTAGAACATTAAACGCAACCGCCCAACAACGCCATTCCTCTTCTTCATTTATTGGGTCTGTGAGTTTATGAATTTCATTCCATCTGTTAGCGGCCGCTTTATTGCCCCAATTTGTTGCCAGCATTCGGGTATCCTTTCTTGCACCAAAAATCGGAGCATTGAGATAGACCATATTTTGTAATATAGAATCCTCATCTCTTTTAAAAATACAACGCAAAAGTGTTTTCTCATCTTCAAAAGTTATTTCATATACAGACATGCCGTATCGATCACTAACAGAAATCACATTCCAAAGATATTCACCACTAGGCAAATCAACTTCAGCATAATTAAGATTAGTTTGTTTCTGATAGATCAGAGACTTATCTTCAGGTGAATACACATTCAAAATATATGATTCCGCACCTTCAACATTTACCCAAGAAAAACGAGGTTTTTGATTTGCGTTTAAGAAAACGACAATCCCATCGGGCATATTATAATCACGAGCAATGGGCAAACTATTATCACCGCTTTCGATTTCATTAGCGCGAAAAATTTTCCAACCTATATTATCAATATAACGGAAAAACGCTCCAACATAGTAAGATTCATACATGCCGTTTACATCCGGAACAATCGTCGGCAACGGCTCAGAATCACCCATAGTACCCTGCTTGCCCCAAGCCACATAATCAACAGTTTTTGAACCGAGAGCAAGTTTGATTTCTCCCACATTGCCAAAAGTAAGGTTCTGAACAACCGTGCTAAAATCATCTGCAGGACATTCGAGTGTAACGTCCTGGCAAACACGAAGTTTTTCGCCATGCTTCAAGGTGAAATCACCAATAGAGGCGCTATGGCTTTCTGAATTCTTAAGGACGAATCGAGACAGATTCACAGATTCTTTGCCATAGTTTTCAATTTCAACCCATGCCGAACGGGTGTCGGAATTTTCAGGCTGAATAGCCTTGAAACGCAGTTTTGCAGCAGCCATCGAAGACGGAAGTTCGCCCGTCAGCCATGCACCATTTTGCATCACAACGATATTAGGAGCGGCTTTGAAATTGCCTTTTCCCGGGTAACTATAGTCAGAATCCTTATAGAAGTCCTCACCATCGGAATAGACCATACCCAGGCTGATTCCGCTTTCGTTGGGATAAAAACCGGAAGCGACCGCGTCTACATTTATGTTAACGACGATATAATCGCTCAAGGTGTCCAGCGTGTATGTCGCATTGGGCATATAGTAGGGATAGACATTAAGCGTTCTAGAGTCATCCCTTTCAATCAGGTACTTCGCCTGAATATTATTCAGCGTTTCTGCAGTATTATTTTTTAAGCGCAGGCGCAGCGTAAGTTGTGTATTATTATTAGATTGTTCATCGAAGGCTTCAACGGTAAGGCCGCTTTGAGCCCAAATGCATGAACATACCAAAAAAACAGAGCTAAAAACTCGTTTCATTTGTTCTCCTGATTTATGTTATACTGTAAATTTGAACTAAATTATTTAGGACAAATTTAAAAACGTACCAAATATATTAATTTGGTACGAAATTTGAAAGGATTAAATTAAAGAAAAATAGCTTATATAAGTTTTTTGTAATAAACTTCTTGGAGTTTACGCAAAGAAACGAATAACTTCGTCATGAATCAGTCCGTTCGAGGCCATACTCGTGTAGCCTTCGTAAATCGGTGCGACCGGCTTGCCGCTTGCATCGAACAGGTCCGTCTTTCCGTCGATGGTGCTGAACTTGCCGCCCACCTCCTTGAACAGGAGCGGATATGGGGCGATATCCCAAAGGGATACCACAGGGTCAATCATCAATTCGGCACGGCCGGCGGCCACCAAGTAGTAGCCGTAACAGTCACCCCAGCCGCGGTGCAGCTTGGCTGCGCGACGCACGGCCGCGTACTTTTCGCCGTAACCTGCGGTTTCCATGGTATTCACCGTGCCCGAAAGCACCAGCGATTCAGACAATGTCGCCACCTTGGAGCAATTCACCGGCTTGCCGTCTAAGAAGGCTCCGCCCTCTTTGACCGCCCAGACCGCCGTGTTCATCGCAGGAATGCGAATGAGGCTTGCAAGCGGCGTGCCCTTGCGATACAGCGCAATCAATGTTCCGAACAACGGCACGCCGTGAATAAACGCCTTGGTGCCGTCGATGGGGTCAATGACCCACTGGTATTCGGCATCGGGATTTTCGATACCGAATTCTTCGCCAATCACGCCGAAGCCCGGAGTTTCCTTTTCCCAGAACTTGCGGGCGATTTCTTCGGTGCTCTTGTCGGCGATGGTAACAGGCGTATTGTCCTTTTTCCATTCCACGCCGACACTTGCCTGAAAATACTTCATGATATTTTCTTGGGCAAGCTCGGCCGCCTTGAGCGCAATCTTCAAAAGCTCTTGATTTTCAGCAGTCGCTGCCATAACACCTCCGGCGATTAGTTTTCTGCCTTCCACTTCTTGACAAGGCTGACTAGAAGTTCGTTTTCTTCACGCTTGCCAAGAGTCACGCGGATGTGTTCCGGAAGACCGAAGCTCGTAAGCCCGCGAACAATCATGCCGTTCTTTTCGAGGAACAGCACGAGGTCCTTCGCCTTGGGGCCAATGTGCACGCAAATAAAGTTACCCTGAGTCGGCAACACCTTGAAACCAAGTGATTCAAATTCCGGTGTCAGATACTTGATTCCTTCGGCATTGAGTTCAAGCGTTCGCTTGACGTGATCCTTATCGCCGAGAGCGGCAATGGCAGCCACTTGAGCGGCCTGGTTCACATCGAAGGGCGGCTTGATTTTCCACAAGGCGCGGATTACATCTACGTTACCGAAGGCATAACCAATGCGCAGCCCAGCAAGGCCGTAAATCTTGCTGAAGGTGCGGTTGATGAACAAGTTCTTGTACTTGTCCAGCATGTCAATCAGTACAGGATAATCGCTTGCCGTTGCAAATTCAGAATAAGCCTGATCAAGGAACACAAGCACATTGCTCGGAACCTTATCCAAGAAGTCAAGCAATTCCTGCTTGTTGTAGTAAACGCCAGTCGGATTGTTCGGGCTGCAAATGAAGATCACGCGAGTCTTGTTGTTGATTGCCTTCAAGAGTTCCGAAAGGGGTGTCTTCTGGTCGCCCACACCGACACCGACAAAGTCGGCGCCGTTCGAAAGCGTCGTAAACTTGTAGACCGAGAACGTGGGCGTAATGCCGATGCAATTGTCGCCCTGACGGATAAAGGCCTTACCCACCATATCAATGATTTCATCGGAGCCGTTACCGATCACGATCTGGTTGGTGTTCACGCCGTAAAAATCAGCGATGGCGTTGATCAGCTTGGGGGCATCGCCGCGCGGATACAAGTGCAAGGAGTTCGCGATTTCGTGGTAAGCTTCGACCGCCTTCGGGGAAGCACCGAGCGGGTTCTCGTTCGAAGCGAGTTTAACAACTTCGGTCAGCCCGTACTTCGCACGGATTTCTTCTATGGATTTGCCAGGAACGTAATCAGAAAGTTTCAAAAGCTCTGGACGCGGATCAATCATGATATCCTCTTTTTTTGCGCCTAAAATTTAGCTAAATTGGAGCACATGAAAATTTCCCATTTCATTATTTTTGTGTTAATAGGCCTTTGCATTCAAAACGCCTTCGCCTTGGACCGCATTTGGAACATGCGTTACACTCTCGGCCCCGACGCAAGACCCTCCCCCAAATTTGCCGCAGGCCTTGGACTGCGTTCTGACTTTGGAAGCAATGTACTCTTCCCCGTGAACATTCTAGGGGCGCTCAACAAAGAATGGGAATTAGGCGCCAAGGTGGACATGTACACCTACAACCAGATGGACAACATGGAAGCCTCCATCGACATCGGCGGAAGATACCGCATGGGTGCCGGCCGATTTGTCGAATTGGACGGCTATTTTGGGCTCAACCGCAACAATGGTAGCGCCATGGTGCTGACCTACGGCAAAGAAGTTTATATTGCAAGTAGTTTTTCGAATACCTATGAAGCCCGCGCCGGCTTTTTTGACGGCGTTACCGGAGATGACGGCTATGTCAAATTCGCTTTCGGCACCATTCCGACGTTGCACTTTGGCAGAAGCTTTCTTTGCATGATCGAAATTACCTCAAGCGGAAGCGTCGGACATTTCCGCGATGACTTTATGGTCGACATTATTCCGAAAATGGAACTGGCCTTCGGTAGCACACGCGTGCGCCTGGAATTCGACATCGGCGTTCTGCAGGATGACAACAACGACCAAAAGAGCATCGGGCTTTACGTACAGACCGCATTATAGTGCTTACGACACAGTTAATAGTTACTAGAGTTTTTTTAAAACAATCTAGCAGCCAGCAACTTAGAACTCAGAACCCACTCTCTAGCATTGTATTCACAAGCATTGTATCGGAACGAAAGATAATATCGATCGTTCCGCGTTCTGCTGTATTCAAATACGGAATCTTAAGCGAATCAAGCCTTTGAATCACCTGCTTGCTCGGGTGGCGAAAACGGTTCTTGCGGCCGCTCGAAATCAGCGCCAGTTCCGGATTGACCCGATTCAGGAATTTTCGACTGCTCGACGTCTTTGAGCCGTGATGGCCGAGTTTAAGCACGTCGCTTTTCAGATAGACATCCGTTTTCATAATTTCTTTTTCGCCTTGCACGGTTAGGTCGCCGGTCAAGATAGCCGAACGCCCGAGGCCCTTTACCCGAAACGAAATGCTTTGCGTGTTGGCATCTACGCAGTGCTTGGTATCGGGGTGAATCACCTTGATTTCAAAGAATTTTTCTTTGTACAGTACTCCGCGAGAAATGTCGCGGATGAGAATGCCGCGCCGGTAGGCTTCGGAAATTACCTGCTGCCAGTTTTCTTTTTCGTCGATTCTTGCGCAATCTGTTAGCCAGAGTTCCTTGACCGGAAACATTTTGATGATCGAAGCTGCACCGCCAAAATGGTCCTGATCTGGGTGTGTGATGACCAAGGCGTCTAGCTTGGAAACCCCGATATGGTGCAGATACGGCACGATGATGTCTTTCCCGGAATCTTGCCGTTTGATATCGCCGGCATCGACAAGAATATGGGAGCCCGAAGGCGTCGTAAGCAAGAGGCTATCGCCCTGTCCGATATCGATAGCCGTCAATTTCCAGCTCGGCTTGACAATGGCGTAATAGCCTTTGTAGGCAAAGGTTATTGCAAAAAGAATCATGCAGCAAAGAGAAAAACGCCGGGCAATCCTGTTTTTACCCGCAACGGGCATCAAGACAATCAACACTCCGCACAAAAGCAATATGGAAGGGTCGAACGGCCCGACAGTCACCGACGCCTGCGAAGAATCCGACAGCAAGCGAGTCAAAAGCGACGCTAGTCGCAAAAAGAACCGCGCCGCATAGCAAAAATGCTCCCGCAAAAAATCAAACGGCGAAAGTAGCGCAAAAAGCCCCGCCTGCATGCCCATGGAAATCGCAGGCACCACCACAATATTTCCAAGCCACGCAAATGGCGAAAGAGTCTTGAAATGGTGTATCAGGAACGGAGCCGTCGATAGCGTGGCGCATAAAGTCACATAAGTCGGCTCCACCACAAGCGCTTGCAGGCGCGCCCACCATTTAGTCTTCTGGAGTTCTTCGGGCAGCTTTTTAAGCGGGTTCCAGGTGCCCCCCATCAAGATTCCCATAGTCGCCGCCACCGAAAGCTGAAAGCCCGGATTCCAAATAACAGAGGGCTCTGGAATCATAATGAAAAGGAGGGCGACTCCGAGACTATTCAGGGTATTCGCAGTCCTTTGGAACAATGCGCCGACCTGCGGCACGGCGAACATGAGCACCGCCCGCCTTAGGGGGGGCGACCCGCCTGTCACTGGAATGTACAGGAACAACAAGACAATCGCCGCAATTCGCACCACTCGATGCGGAAGTCCCGTCGCCTTCAAAAAAATCATGAGCATTCCGGCCAAGAGCACCACATGGAACCCGCTAATGGCCAAAACATGCACGAGCCCCGAGCGCTGGAAATCGCTGCGCAAGGCATCGGGAATACCGCTCCGGTCGCCCGCCAAGAGCCCAAGCAAAAGCCCTGTTTCTGACGGATCCAAGTAATCGCTAAACCTCGAGCCAATCCATTTGCGGAACTGATAAAAGCTGCGCTCCGGCACCCAGTTCTTGCCATAAACAGTCCAATGGACAAACTTGCCATAAGCCAAGAGCCCCTGCGACCTGAGCCAGCCTCGAGTATCGAAGGCGCCCGGCACCGTAGGCGGCAAAACCGGATAGTACGACGCCTCGTAACAAAGCGAATCCCCAGGCATGGGGTACTCGGGCAACGAGCGTTTTTCAGTCAATCGAACGCGATAAGGCGATAGCGGCTCCCCCGCGACCGTTTGCTTTGTTTGAATGACGATTGCCATGCCGCTCTTTTTGGATTGCGTCGTCTCAACTAGCCCGCAAGCCTCTGTATAAGCTCCTAACGCAGGCAAATCATTTTCGTCTTGGCGCACTTCATGACAAACAAAGGCCACCACGATGCTGACTAGAACAACCCATTGCAGCGACTTTTTAAAGACATGCGTCACAAGGCATAAAACGGGCCACAAAAAACAAGCGTACAGCGGTTCATCGAGGCCTGCAAAAACAATCGTCATCACGACGGCGCTCAACAAGGCCGGTTTTCCCATGAGCGGAGTCAGCAGGTTGTATAAATCAGTCAGAATTTTATATTTTTTTCTAGATTTCATAATTATAAAGCCCTTCAGAAGAGTCCCTCTTCTATACACGCTTTTTTTGAGGCACTGGAACGTTTTTTTATGAAAAATTTTTGTAAAAAATTTTGTGTATTGTACTTTTTAGGCCTGGTGCTGTTCCTGGCTGGCTGCGGTGATGAACCTGATAAGGAATTTATCCTTTACCCGGACAGCGGACTTGCTTTCGGGCTGTTCCCCAATGACTACGCCAAAAACGATTCTTCGGCTGCAAACCTGGCTCACGGCATTACGCTGATCGTCCACCCCAATGCCACTTACCAGTTGTCGTTCGATGTCGACCCTAATTTTGAAGCCCCGAAGCTCCAGCTTTTCAGAATTTTCATGAGCGATAATGGTGAAGATTTGCACGCCCAACCGGTCCGCACCCTGGATCCCGTTGTCAAAAACGGCCGTTATATATACTCCTTCGTTTGCGAAGAACGCGAAAACGCCTTATGGGCAACAAGCCTGATTCAAAACAATACTTACTACGAAGGCCGCGTTTCCAACATCCGGTTCACGGGCGAAGGTGCCTACTCCGACCATTTTTCGATTAACCTGATTCTGGTCGGCAATATCGAAGACGAACTCGAAGAATTTACCGCCAAGGAACTGGCCACAAACCTTTTGGCGGAATACCGCAAGCTCTATACTTCTGTAACGATTGACACGCTCTATATCAACCGAGCCGCCGAGCACCCGACTCTCGGGAAGACGTACCCGGCAAACGAACCCTGGATTGCGGGCCGATCTTCGGACAACATCATGGTTTCGGAACTGGGCGGCTGGCCCGGGCTCGAAAACGCATTGGATATAACCCTAGTGCACTTTATTGACCAAGAAGGGATTCTGGGATATTCGAACCTGTTTAGCGCGAACCTCGGCAAGGGACTCGGAAGTACAGTCGTTCTGGGTACGCACATCAAGACTCCGGCTGGCGAAGAAGCGCTTGACATGCAGGGAATCATTGAAACGGCTCTACACGAAACCGGACATTTCTTTGGGCTCCGCCACACGACCGCGACCAGGGCCGATATCGAAACCATCTTTGACGACTACGATTTTGGCGATTATTCGAACCTTGAAGACGGGCTCGAAGACACGCCCTCTTGCAATTCACTTGTGGCGACAAGCCTTACCAAAGTTCAAAGGACCGACTTCCGCATCAACCGCTTGATGCCGCGTATTCGCATTTTTGCCAACAGTTCGTTCAAGATCGAGGACTGCCCGGATGCAGGCAATTACATGTTCCCGCTCACGGTAGAAAACAAAACTCTCTCGTTTAGCAAACAACAGCTGGCCATTATCCGCCAGAACCTGATGATTTTCCCACACTAAGTTTATGAAGTCTTCTCAATTTTCTGAAAACGCACAACTTTTGGCATTCGTCTTGCAGCCCGGTGAGCAGTGGCTGCCCGAAGTGATTGACGCATTGGAACGCACTTGGGGCAAAATCCGCCACAAGGGCAAGCTTTTCGCATTCGACCAGACGCCCTATTACACCCCCGAAATGGGCGAAGGCCTTTACCGCGGCGTGGTTTCTTTCGAAAAGGAAATTCCGCCCGAAACGATTGCTGCCGAAAAAGAACGCAGCAATGCGCTGGAACTCACGATGGCGCAGGCGAGCGATCCTGATGCGCGCCGCGTGAACATCGACATCGGCTACATGGACTTGGATAAGGTGGTGCTCCCCAGTTACAAGCGCGGCCCCTTCAAGCTTTATGCCGGCAAAGGCGTGTGGCTTGACATGCTGTTGACTTACGCAAAGGGGCAATTCCACCCGACGGCGTGGGCATTCGAAGACTTCAAGCGGAATCCGTACCAGCACGACTTGCAGCTCATTCGGGAGAAATTTAAGAAGAGTAGGCAGTAGGAAGTAGGCGGTAGGAAGTAGGAAGTGGAATGTGGAGTGTGAAATGTGGAGTGTGAAATGTGAAATGAACTGTAGCGAACTAGGAATACAATGAAGAATATCGTTTACATCGTCCTTTTGATTATTGTACTCCTTATTGGTGTCCGCTGGTTTATGCAGCAGTCGGCGGCCAAGGAGGCTTTCGACAAGCACGAAGCGTTAATCGCCGAGACAAACGAGTGCCTTGAAATGGCCGAATGGAACTGCGCCGAGAAAAACGTGCGCACGCTCCTCAAAGAATCGCCCGATGACCAAAACTTACAACTTCATTTGGCGGGAATCCTTTTCGAGCAGGAACGCTACGAAGACTGCATCGCCTACGTGCAGTCACGTAAGTTCAAGCATGGTGACCTCGACTTCTTAAAAGAAAAGTCCGAGTCGCTGATGCGCGAGATGGCTGAATTGCAGCTGGAGCGTTCGATGCACTTTCGCGTGGAATTCGAAGGCCGCCCCGCCAGAAGCGACATCGCCGAAGCGCTCGCCGTGCTGGAAGTCGCCTACGATTCGCTCTGCCACCTGTTCGACTTTCACCCCGAAAACAAGATGCACCTGGTGCTTTACGAGTCCTCGCAATACCAAGGGGTAGGCCCGCGCCCCGAATGGGTCGGCGCCGTTTTTGACGGCAAGCTCCGCATTCCTGTAAACGTGATGGCCTACCGCGAAATTTACCGCCCGATGTTCTTCCACGAACTCACGCACGCCTTCATCCGCGCCATGACACGCCACCACATTCCGCTTTGGGTTAACGAAGGAATTGCCCAAGTGATTGACGCCTCGCGCACGGGAATGCAACGGCCCGAAGGTGGCGCCCCCAGCATCGAAGCTCTCACGACACCATTCGTGAACGAGAACAACACCGGCACAGCCGTTAAGCTCTACTGGTATTCGCAGGCCATGGTGGAACGCCTTTTGGCCCGCAACGCAAGCCTCGTGCACTTCAGAGAATTCATCCAGAGCATGCGCACTTTGGGCGACGAGCCTGCCTTGCAAAAGTTCTATGGCGTGACAACGCAGCAACTGCTCGACGAAGTAAGGTAGCGGAGGTTTCTATGGCGAAGAAAAAACACATCGTGATTCTTGCGACGGGCGGCACGATAGCCGGCGTCGGTGAGCCCGGCAAAAATACGGGCTACGTGTCCGGGCAGATTTCTGCCGAAGACTTGGTGGCGTCTGTGCCGGAGCTTTCGGAGTACGCCGAAATCACGACTGAGCAGATTTGCAACGTGAATTCCGACGACATGACGGACAAGCTGTGGATTGCGCTTTCGAACCGCATCGCCGACTTGCAAGCGGACGATTCGGTGGACGGCATCGTGGTCACTCACGGCACCGACACTATGGACGAAACGGCCTACTTCGTAAGCCTTACGGTCAAGTGCGAAAAGGCGGTGATTTTTACAGGCTCCATGAAGCCCGCTACCGCCAAAGACCCTGACGGCCCCGCAAACTTGTTCGGCGCCGTGCGTGCGGCAGCCGGCTTCGCGGTCGACGACGACCCACCGGCGAATTTGGTGTGGGTGTATTTTGCGGGCGAACTTTTCGACGCCCGGAGCGTTCAAAAGTGTAGCGCCTCGGCGATTAACGCGATGGGCGTAAGCGCTCCCGGCGAAGGCTCTAACTGGAACGCCTTAAAGGAACAGAACTTCTTCGACGTTTCCAAGCTTGAAAGCCTGCCGCGAGTAAACGTAGTCTACTTTACCGTAGATGCAAACCCGAAAATTCTGGAATACGCGGCCTGCGTTTCCGACGGCCTCGTGATTGCGGGCGCCGGCGCTGGCGAATTCAGCATCGCCTGGGCCCGCGCCCTCGAAAACATCGACATTCCGGTCGTCATCGCAAGCCGCACTCACCACGGGCTCGTGACTCTCAACGAATCCCTTGCGCCAGGCCGCATTTGCGCCGGACGACTGCCGCCTCAAAAGGCCGCAGTCCTCCTCAAGCTCGTGCTCACACAAACTAGCCGCACCGACGACATCAAGCGAGTATTCGCGCTTTAACCAACCCGTTCCAGCGAACAGTAAGAACCGTAAACAAAAAACCTGCCCTTGTTCAGGACAGGTTCTTTGAAATTTTCTTTTTTGAAAATTACTTGGCTTCAGCAGCGGCAGCCGGAGCAGCGGCAGCATCAGCAGCGTCGTCAGCCTTCTTACCGCTCTTCGCAGAAATGGTGAAGATCACGGTGCGCGGCTTGCAAGCGAGTTCGATACCGTCTTCGAGCTTCAGGTCCTTGGCGTAGAACGTCGTCGGAGCCGGGAATTCGGAGATGTCCATTTCGAGCACGGCCGGAATCTTGGTCGGCACAGCGGCGAGCTGGATGTAGCGGTTCTGCTGAGCAAAAGTACCACCTTGAGTCTTAACACCAATCGGAAGGCCGTTCAGCTTAACGGGAACGCGAACCTTGACCTTGGTGGTGTCATCAATCTTCAAGAAGTCGATGTGTTCGATTTCCTGGGTCAGCGGATTCTTCTGGTAGTTGTAAATTACGGCAGCGTTGCCGGCCTTGCCATCAATTTCCAAATCGAGAAGCGTGTAACGCTTACCCGGGGCGAGGACCTTGCGAACATCGATTGCGCTAACGCTGATATTCACGGACTCCTGACCCTTACCATAATAGACAGCCGGGATCTGGCCAGCCTTGCGAAGGCGGGCGTTGTCGCGGCTCTTGCCTAGCACTCTCGAGGTTGCTGCGAGCTTTGTGAGTTCCATAATTTTACTCCAATTAGTAAATGGTTAAAAAATTCATTGGGGTAGCTGGATTCGAACCAACGAATAACGGAATCAAAATCCGTTGTCTTACCACTTGACGATACCCCAATGGTGGCGCAAATATAGCAAATTTACGCCAATTTCAAAGGGTTCGGGCTAAAAACCCTCAAAAAAGCGGGTCACCACCTGGTACCTGGAGAGAGGTTTCAGCTCTTCGGCGGCCTCTTTTGCCTGCTTGCGGGTTTCGAAAACGCCGAAAACAGACGCCCCCGACCCCGACATCAGGACGGCCTTCGCCCCGAGACGCTTAAATTCGGCCTTCATTTCTTCGACAAGTGGGTGCTTGGGAAACACTGATTCTTCGAACGCATTGAAGGTATTGGCAAGTGCAAAGTCGATCGATGCGGACTTGCCCGTGCGCATGCACTTGGACTTGTATGTTTCCCAACGATCCGGGCCAGACTTGGGAACGCCAGCGTAGGCATCCTTGGTCGGCACGGAGTCTAGCGGAGTGGCCACCAGCAGGTACTGTTCGTCGTTCAACTGTAGCGGTTTCACAAAAGTGAGCTTTTCGCCAATACCTTCGGCCATGGCGGTACCGCCACGCACTAGGAAGGAGACATCGGCACCAAGCTTTGCTCCAATTTCTTCGAGCTTTTCAAATTTGAATTTGAGCTTCCACAGCTGGTTCAGCAAGCGGAGCGTTGCTGCAGCGTCTGCAGAGCCTCCACCGAGGCCTGCACCCAAGGGCATTACCTTGTTCAAATAAATGTCTGCACCGAGGGTCGTACCCGATTCTTGCTGCAAGAGCTTTGCGGCCTTGTAAACCAGGTCCGATTCCAGCGGATAATTCTGCGGTTCGTTGTAGCAAAGCGTAATTCGACCATCCTGGCGCGGTTCGGCACTCACGGTGTCGCCTGCGTCAATGGTCTGGAACAGCGTGCCCAAGTCATGATATCCGTCTTCACGCTTGCGGATGACATCTAAGAACAAATTAATCTTAGCAGGAGCGTACTCTTTCATGTTTCTAAACTTAGCAAAAATATTTCTAGAAAAACTTAATAACCATCACCGTAAAGTCATCAAAATGGTCTACACGGCGATCCAATCAGAAAAAAACAACACATAATATTACAAAAAAGCTGTTCCGATAGAACAGCTTTTCTTTTAAAACGATTTTATAGGGAACATTACCCGAATTTTCCGGAGCGCTGCATGCTCTGGATTTCTTCGATTCCGAGCAGCATGGCGCGGGGTTTGGAGTTGCCCTTGGCAGGGCCACACACGCCGAGGCTGTAAAGTTGGTCCACAATTTTACCGGCTCGGCTGAATCCCACGCTAAAGTGGCGCTGCACCGCCGAGGTCGAAAGCCCGCGGCATTCGACAGCCCAAACGGCCACATCGTAGAGCAGTTTGTCAAGCTTGCCCAAGTCCTTACCTCCGCCCTCGCCGTCTTCGTCGCCTTCGCCGTCGCTAACGTCGAACGATTCTACCTGCGGGTAGAATACGTTCTGGTCGGAGCAGGCATCGGCAAGCTTTTCGGCTTCTTCGTCGCTTAAGAAGGCTCCATGAACGCGAACCGGTTCCGGATCGTTCACCGCCTTGTAAAGCATGTCGCCGCGGCCCAGGAGCTTTTCGGCGCCGGCATGGTCCATGACCGTGCGGGCGTCAATCTGGGATGCCACCTTGAAGCTGATACGAGTCGGCAAGTTCGCCTTGATAATACCCGTAATCACCTTGACTGACGGGCGCTGCGTTGCAAGCACCAGGTGAATGCCCACGGCACGAGCCTTTGCGGCAAGGCGCGCCACGTTCTTTTCGATTTCCTTGCCAGCGACCATCATGAGGTCTGCCATTTCATCGATAATCACCACGATGAACGCCATGCGGTGACTGCGGTCTTCTTCGGGCACTTCATCAGGCAACTCGCCCGCCTCAAACTTCGCGTTAAAGCCACCAATGTTACGCACCTTCGCCGATGCCAGAACTTCAGTACGGCGGTCCATTTCATAGCACAGCCACTGCAACGCCTGAATCGCAATTTCGGGCTTGGTAATCACCGGAGCCAGCAAGTGCGGGATGTTTTCGTACATCTTGAGTTCCACCGCCTTCGGGTCCACCAGAATCATGCGGAGTTCGTCAGGAGTCTTGCTGAAAAGCATCGAAGCCATGAGGGCGTTAATGCACACGGACTTACCGGAACCCGTCTGGCCTGCAATCAGCAAGTGCGGGGCCTTGGCCAAGTCCATCGTAAACGCTTCACCGGTAATGTCTTTACCGAGGGCCACCAGAATCTTTTCAGGCGAGGGCTTGAACTTTTCGCTCTGGAATACATCGAGGCAGTACACCGTCTGGAACTTGCGATTCGGGATTTCGATACCGACAGCAGCCTTGCCCGGAATCGGGGCTAGAATACGCACCGAAGAAACCTTGAGTGGAAGCGCCAAGTCTTCTTGCAAGGCGGAGAACCGGCTCACCTTCATGCCCGGGCCCGGTTCCACTTCAAAGCGGGTAATCATCGGGCCCGTTTCGCAACCGATCACGCGGCCTTTCACCTTGAAGTTTTCGAGTTTTTCTTCAAGCATCTTGCCGATAGCGTTCAGTTCCTCTTCGCTGTAATCGGCGGTCTGCGGTTCATGCTCTTCCAGAATGTCGCTAATCGCGGGCACCTTGTATTCGTCGTAAACCGTGGTCGGGTCACGCTGCGGAATCGGGGCCGCCTTCATACCCGCTGTCGATGTACCGTTCGGCACATTCCCAATCGAAGCGCCCAATGTTTCGTCCGGCATTTCAGGGACATAGCCCACATCGTCGGCACCGTAAACTTCGGGCACGAACGTATCGTCAGCAGCGCCATCGCCACCGAGCAAGTCCTCGGCATTAAAGGGTGCCTCATTACCAACAGTCGGCTCGCCCGCCATCACAGTGCGTTCGTCAGCATTTTGAGCATGGACCTGCGTCATACTTCTTTGCGTAGCACCCTTTGCGGCAGGCTGCGTTCCCGTCGGCATTACACTGCCGGCAACCGTACGCGTCGCCATGGAACCTGTTACCGGAGTTCCTTCGCGGCGTACATCGCCCTTGACCTGCATACGACCACGGTGGTCCTTTTCCCAAGCAATCAAGTCGCGGGCACGCTTGAGGGCCGCAATTTTTTCCTTGACTTCTACGATTTCAAGGGCATTCATCTTGCCGCCGTTCTGGCGCAAGTAATCTTCGAGCCTGCGGATTTCAGGATCTTCGTCCAAATTATAGCCGCCAACCATGTTATTCGTAGAATCAGGCTGTGGAGCCATCTCCTTTGCGCGGCGGGGCGTTACAATCTGCAAGACTTCGTCCGGAAGGTTCGGCACTTCGTCCGTCGTTCCGTTCAAGCTGAACTCGTCATCCATCCAGTTGCTGCGTCCGTTGAAAGGCGTCACCTTGTTCTTACGACGAATCTTGAAACCGTCCGGCTGGATATTCACGGTATTGTCGTCCATGTACACACCGCGCGGAAGTCCACCCAGATCCATATTGGTCTGCACCTGGGGCATACGGCGGGTATCCACCGGTTCATAGACTTCACCTTCGATCGGCTCCTTTTTCTTGAACACCGACTTAAGCCAAGCCGTCGTCTGTACCACAAACTTGAAATGTCTCGGGCGAAGGCCAAACGCAATCACCAGAATCAAGGCTATTCCCACCAGAGAAATGGTAAGCGGCATCAACAAAGAAGCCTTGCCAAAAATAGGGACCGCCACGAACTGGTTAAAGAACTGCCCGAACGCTCCGCCGCCCTGCATCAGCATGTTTTTTGCGACCTTCGTTTCACCATAGTTTCTGAGCGAGCAAAGGAACGAGATAATAACCGACAAAAGGGTAAGCCCCACTGCATAGCGGATAAAGCGCATACGCCTCGAAACAGACACCAAGGCAGCGCCCCACAAAACAAGCGCCGACGACACAAACAGCGAAGCGACCCTGCCAAACACAAATGCCAGCGCATCGGGAAACATCTTGCCCAGATACGGTCCCAAAACGTTTTCACGTACGCCACTATAGGCGGAACAAATACAGCCAATCATCAATATAGTGCCGAACCCGACCAAGGCCCAGCCACCGAGAATGGCGCCAAATCCCTGTTCCGAGGTTTCAAAATCGTCTTTTTTGGAAGACTTTGCCGATTTTCCCGATTTTTTTGATGATGATTTCTTTTGAGTAGCCAAAAAATGCCTCCGCAAGTACCCCCTAAATATAGTATTATATTATCTTTTTATTATGCAAATAAAGTTTTCGAAAAAGATTAAAAAAGTTTTATCGGGCTTCTTGATTTCAGCCCTTATTGTTTTTTTAATTCTTGTTTTCGGAAGCACGCAAAGCAGTTTTCTGCCGGAATCCCTCGAGGAGTCCATCATCGGAAAGACCCAGCGTAACGGCGCAGAAGCTCTTGAAAACATTTTTTACGATTTATTTTTCAAGACCTCAACCCATTCCGCAAGAGCCGACGAAGAAGACTACAACACCCACCAACGCGTATCCATTAGCGACAGCCTTGACCAGAACATTTACATTGTCGATATCGATGAAGCATCCCTGACCAAACTCGGCAACTATAACGAATGGGACCGTTCCATTCACGCCAAGGTCATCCAGAACTTGAGCGAAGGTGGTGCGGCAGCAATCAGTTTCGATATCCTGTTCAAGAGCGCCGACTTCGGTAAGCAAAAAACGGATCAGGCGGCGAGCGTGCTCAAGAAAATCGCGCCCGAAGCCAAAGTCGATTCCCTCTACCCCTCGCTACTCGCCAATTACAACTTCGACTCCATGCTGGTGAACTCCGTCAAAGAAAGCGGGAACGCCATCGTCTGCTACATGTTTGACGACCGCAAGTCGTACAAGCACCCCTCGCAATGGATTCCCCTGAGCACCTTGGAACGTGCCGACGCCATTGGCTACAGCTCCACTTTGGACACGACCCAGATTGACAAGATTGAAAACGTCGAACCCAAGGACTTGCTGGACAATATATTCCCGGAACTTGCGCAGGCCGGAGCCAAATTCGGATCCGTAAACGCTTACCCCGACAACGACGGCGTGGTCCGCAAGGTTTCGATGCTTTACCGGTTCCCGAACCCCACGCTTGACATTATTTCGCTTTTGGATACCACCATCGAGAGTGACAAGCAGAAATACGAAGCAATCATTAGCGGCGGCGACAAAAACTACGTGTATTCCACCATGTCGCTCATGACTATTTTGCACCTATTCCACAAAGATCCCAAGGACATCACGGTCAAGATGGGTAAATACATCGATGTGGGCAAGCCCTTCGGCATTTACCGCGATTCGGCCGGTACCTACCACACGACCTACCCGAATTTCAGCTACCATATGTTCCTGCTGCTCCGCGAAGCCCTCGCCGAAAAGAAAATCCAGTCCAAGGCGAGCGAAGGAATTCTTGAAATTTCGCACAAAGTCTTTGCCTCCAAAAACGCCAATGGCAAAATCACCTTGGAACTTTCGAACGGTGGCACCAGCAGTATTCTCGACGAAAACCAGTCCAAGCTCTTGACGATGGTTTCCCTCGACATGCTAGACGCCCTCGAAGAGCAGGAATCCGTAAAGCTCAACCGAGACTATATCATCCGCAAGGACGAAGACGAAGACGGATTCTACCAGATTGTAAGAAAGCCCGTCGACACGAGCAATAGCGAAGATGAAGAAGAAGAAGAGGATGAAGACGACCAGGAATCCATTGACTTTACCCGAAGCGCCATCAAGACTTTAGACTTCTACAAAGATACTCTCAAGCGCATGCCTGTTGGCCAAAAGATGATTCTTTCGCTTGACATGCAAATCCATTACAACAAAGCAATCAAGAAATGGAATTCAAACCAGGCAATCCTTTCGGACGCAGTCATCCGCGATATTCAAGCCACCAGTGAAGAAGCCATCAAGAACTTGAAACCAGGCGAAGAACTCCGTTTCGGCAAGGTCAAGCGCATTCCTATCGACCAAGCAGGCCGTTATCAAGTCAAGTACAAAGGCCGTTACAACGAAATCAACAACAGACGATTCCAGCACCTGTCCTATTACGACGTCTACAAAGGACGTGTCGACAACCTGTTCTATCAAGGCAAGATTTTCATTCTCGGTTCTGCGGCGGCGGCTCTATTCGACTTTGTGCCTGGCCCGCACGAAGAAAACTACCCCGCCGTATTGATCCACGCCACCATTATCAAGAACATTCTGGCCGACGACTACCTGGTAACCTTAAGCGAAAAGAAACAAGAAATCATTGTCATCTTGCTCGCGCTCCTGTGCCTGGTACTAGGCCTCTACTTTACGAGCTCGATTTCTGTGGCACTATCTCTTATTTTGATGGCCATTTACACCTTCATCGCTTACAAGTATTTCCAGGGCGGCCTTTACATCGGTGCGTCCAAGCAATTGCTCGCGATGTTGTTAACCAGTATTACGGCTCTAGTCGTACAGTTCTACTTTGAAAACAAAGAAAAGAACTTCATCAACAACGCGTTCAAACAGTACATTTCTCCCGAACTGATTACCGCCATGGTGGAAAACGAAATTATGCCGACCCTGGGTGGCGAAAAATCGTACATCACCGCCTACTTTACCGACATTGCAAGTTTCTCCACCTTCTCTGAAAAAATTGGCGACCCGAGTAAACTCGTTGACTTGTTGAATGAATACCTGACAGCAATGACAGACACCCTGCTCGAAAACAAGGGAACTCTCGACAAATACGAAGGCGACGCCATCATTGCATTCTTCGGCGCGCCGATGCCTCTCCCGAACCACGCCCAAAGTGCCTGCGAAACGGCGGTCGAAATGCAACGCAAGCTTATCGCCCTGCGCAAGAAATGGATTACCGAAGACGACAAGTGGCCTACAGTCGTGCACAACATGCACATGCGCATCGGCATCAATTCCGGCGATATCGTGACGGGTAACATGGGTTCTTCGATGCGTAAAAACTACACCATGATGGGCGACGCCGTGAACCTCGCCGCCCGTCTCGAAAGTGCCGCCAAGCAATACGGCGCCTACATCCAGATTAGCGAAGACACGCAAAAAGATTTGGTCAAAGGCGACTTCATCTACCGTTCCCTGGACACCATCCGCGTGATTGGCAAGAGCCAACCGGTCAAGACCTACGAAATCTTGGAAAAGGCCGACTGCAAGTATCAGGAATCCCTCAAGGAACTCGTGGGCATTTGGGAAAAAGCACGCGCCTGCTACCTGAACATGCAATGGGACGACGCCATCGAACTGTTCAAGCAATGTCTGGAACTGGAACCCCACCACCCCGACCGCGATCCGGGCAGCAAGACGACGCCTTCGCACGTTTACATCAAGCGCTGCGAAGCATACAAAATTACCCCGCCTGTTGCAGAAGGCGAGGTATGGGATGGCGTATTCACCGCTACAGAAAAATAGCGGCATAGCCGCTATTTTTCAATTACGAATTCGGATTTCGGAATTCAGAATTAGTTCAGCTCGATATTGTCGATCAGGCGCGTCTTTCCGAAGAAAGCGGCCACCAAAATCACGACCTTGTCTTCGGGTCCCAGGATTCCGGCGAACTTCTGAAGATTCTTCTGGTTCACAAGTTCGACGAACTGCACAATACCGTGTGCACCCAGAATAGACTTCAACACGACATCGCGAATCTTGCTCACGGCGCGTTCACCCTTTTCGTAGGCTTCCTTAGCCTGCTTAAGGCCCGCACTAATGGACAAGGCGCTTGCGCGTTCTTCGTCGGTCAAGTATTCGTTGCGGCTCGAAAGGGCAAGGCCAGAATCTTCGCGGACAATCTTGACGCGGTGAATCTGGATATCAAAATTCAAGTCCTTCACCATGCGTTCAATCAGGAACACCTGCTGGTAATCCTTTTCGCCGAAGTAGGCGTGATTACAGCCCGAAATCAGGAACAACTTAGAGACAACCGTGAGTACTCCGCGGAAATGGCCGGGGCGGTAGGCTCCGCAATACATGCCTTCCAAGGTTTCGTCGCGAACCATAGTCAGCGGGTCGCCATCGGGGTACATTTCAGCAACACTCGGAGCAAATACGAAATCGGCACCCAGCGATTCGGCAAGCTTCGCGTCGGCTTCCAGGCGCTTGGGGTACTTATCCAAATCTTCGTTTTTACCAAACTGGATCGGATTCAGGAACACGCTGACAACCGTTACATCACATTCCTTGACAGATTCCTTGATCAGAGCACCATGCCCGGCGTGCAAAGCACCCATCGTGGGAACAAGCCCGATAGTCTTGCCCTGCTTGGCGAGCGGCTTGATGACTTGACGAAGAGAATCAACAGTAGTTACGATTTGCATTATTTACCTTCTGGTACAAAATAAGTCGTCTGCTTGGGGCACGCGGCAATCGCATCGAGCACCAGCTGCAGATGATTTTCGTTATGGACAAAATCGATATGGTCCGTATTGATGATAAGCACCGGCGCATACGGATAGTTCCAGAAATAATTGTCAAAGCGTTCCAGAAGACCATTCAGGTAAGAACCTTCGATAGTCTTTTCCATGGCGCGGCCACGTCCGTGAATACGCTTTAAAAGTGTCGGAACCGATGCTTGCAAATAAACAACCAAATCAGGCCTCGGGATATCATGATTCAAGGCCTTTGCCACCTGATCGTACATGGCGTATTCGCTTTCGGTCAGGTTCTGGGCTGCAAAAATCTGGTCTTTGTCGTATGTATAGTCACTAATCAGCAAATCGCGGAAAAGGTCGCTCTGGAGTGCCGAATTCTGCAACTGCTTTAAACGGTCGAGCAAAAAGAACAACTGCGTCTGGAAAGCGTACGCTTCTTTGTTCTGGTAGAATTTTTCAAGGAACGGGTTCTCCCTGAAGTTTTCTTCGATCAAAGTCGCCTTCCAGCGATTGGCGATAATTTCTGCAAGAGAAGTCTTCCCTACACCGATAGCCCCTTCGATGGCCAAAAAATGGACGCCTTTTTCTGTCAGCATATTAGGGTTCCTCCGAGGTAATGACGCGGAACGGGATTTTTTCTTCTTTCTGCAAAAGGTTGGAATAAATTTCCGTCACCTTCATTCCCAGCTGGGGATCCTCCCATTCTGGAGCAATATCGTTCAAGGGCACCAGTACAAACTGGCGGTTCACAATCTGGGGGTGCGGAAGATTCGGCCTGCCCTGGTGGACTTCCTTGCCGAAGTACAGCAAGTCCAAATCGATTTCGCGGGAATTCCAATGACCCCGGGGTTTGCGACCCAATACAAATTCAGCACCTTTCAAATAATGCAGCAGGCGCGTCGACGTTCCCGAATACCAGAAACTTACGACTTGATTGAAATAGGGACCCTGGCCCGCCGGTCCTACCGGTGGAGTTTCGTAAATGGGACTTTCTAGCCACCCGCCCGCAGAAATCTTGCGGAGCATCTCACGACCATCCTCCAAATGTTTGGAGCGATTGGGGAGGTTTGAACCCAAGGCGACAAAAACTCTTTCTAAAGAATCCACGGAATTAAATATAGATATTCAAATTGTCCTTTTTCCGACGAAAAACGCAAACCCAACCGCCACAGGCGGATTCAAAAAAATTTTTCAAAAAAAAGTCGTTTTCTTATGACAAATTTGATTTTTTTAGTTATTTTATCGGAGCCCATTATATTATTTCGGTCAAACGATTCGACTAGGGCTTTTTCACTACATTAAAATATTAACCAACATCATTTTCATTTATTAATTCAATAGGACACCATCGTGGCTCCAACAAAAAAGAATTCTAAAAATGCCTATTTGGCAGATCAAGAACCTACTGGCGCAGAAATCCCCCCTGAACTGAACATGGATTTTTCAAACACCGAAGATAAGGAATCTTCCCCCAAGCGCCGCGGACGTCCCAAGAAAGCTAAAGAAGATACCGTAGAAATAAAGGCCGAAGTGAAAGACGCCAAGGTAGAAAAAGAGCCCGCCGCAAAAGAAAAAGTTGTCGACGCTAAAGAACAGAAATCTTTTGAAAAAAGAGCTGCAAACAACGTAGCCGAAGCACCTGCCGCCAATGAACAGGCCGCAAACGAAACGGCAGTAAACATCCCGACAACCAAAGCTCCTGCTGCTGAAAAAATTCAAGCAGAAACGCCTGTGCAAAATGCAGAAGCCGCATCTGCAGAAAAACCTGCCGAACAAGTCGAACAAGCTGCAAACCAAGGCGAACAAATCGCCAACCAAAACGATAACAACGGCCAGCAGCAAAACCAGCAGAACCGCCGCTTCGACAAGTTCGACAAGTTCAACAAGAACAACCGCCGTTTCGATAAGAACAACCGTCAAAACCAGAGATTCCAGCCCGAAGAAGAAGATACCACCCCGCTTCCGGAACCGGATTCCGAAGCATGGAACAAGGCTCGCGAATGCTGGAGCAAGTACCGCAAGATGACCATGAGCGACTTGCAGGAACTTGCCGCTCAAAAAGAAAACGTAGACTTCAGGCGTTACCGCAAGCAGTCCCTGGGTCTCTTGTTGCAGAGCCTCGAAAACGAAAACAACATCGTATACGCCGAAGGCCTTCTCGAAGTTACTCCGCAAGGTCACGGATTCCTGCGCAATACCGAATTCAACTACCAGCAGGGCCCGGACGACGTTTACGTAAGCCAGAACCTGATCCGCAAGCTCGGACTCAAAATTGGCGATACCGTTGCCGGTCTCGCCCGTCCGCCGCGCGACCAGAACGACAAATACTATGCGCTTCGCCGCGTAGACAAAGTAAATTTCGAAGACCCTGA
Source organism: Fibrobacter sp. UWB1 (assembly GCF_002210325.1). Lineage (NCBI taxonomy): Bacteria > Pseudomonadati > Fibrobacterota > Fibrobacteria > Fibrobacterales > Fibrobacteraceae > Fibrobacter > Fibrobacter sp. UWB1. The sequence continues at coordinate 26,878 of NZ_MWQL01000007.1, read as the reverse complement.
AAAGATCAAGCGTCGCGTTGCTTTTGAATACTTAACCCCGATTCACCCGAACGAAAAGATTCAGCTCGAATGGGATCCCGAAGAATTAAGCACCCGCGTCATGGACTTGTTCTCCCCCATCGGTAAGGGCCAGCGCAGTATTATTCTCGCTCCTCCGCGTACCGGTAAGACGATTCTGTTGCAGAACATGACTCGCGCTATCGCCAAGAACCACCCCGAAATCATCATCATCGTGCTTCTGATTGACGAACGTCCTGAAGAAGTGACCGAAATGCGAGAAATTATCGGCAAGCTGGTAGAAGCGAACCCGAACCTGCGCGCCGAAGTGGTGGCCTCCACCTTCGACGAACCGCCTGACCATCACGCCCGCGTGGCCACCATGGTGCTCGAAAAGGCCAAGCGCCTTGTGGAACAGCAGAAGGACGTAGTCGTCTTGCTCGACTCCATTACCCGTTTTGCCCGCGCGAACAACGTGGTGATTCCGCACTCCGGCAAGATTCTTTCGGGCGGTGTGGATGCCAACGCCATGCAGTTCCCGAAAAAGTTCTTCGGTGCCGCCCGTAAGATTGCCGACAAGCTCGGCGACTTCCAGAAAGATTCCAACGGCCAGATTGTCCAGACAATTACCGGCGAACCGGTCCGCGAAATCATCCAGAAGAACGGTTCCCTTACCATTATCGGTACCGCCTTGATCGAAACGGGCAGCCGCATGGACGAAGTAATCTTTGAAGAATTCAAGGGTACGGGTAACATGGAACTGGTGCTTGACCGCCGCCTGGCCGAAAAGCGCACCTGGCCCGCCATCGATATCTTCAAGTCGGGCACCCGTAAAGAAGACCGCCTTCTTACCCTTTACGAACAGGATATCATCTGGAAATTCCGTCAGGGCGCCCAGAACGATACCGAAAACGGCATTATGGACAAGCTCATTAAGCTCATGAAGCAAAACAAGACCAATGCCGAATTACTAGAATTTATGAAAAAAGCAAAGGACAGCCTTCGCTAAACAAAAGGATATTCTATGTCAGAAAAAATCTTTTTCGCAGGTACAGGAAACATGGGTGGCGCAATCCTCCGCGGTCTTTTGAAGGCCGGCACGGACGCCTCCAGCATTTTCTTCTTTGACCCCTCCGACAAGGCCGCCGCAGAAGTTTCTGCTCTCGGCTGCGTTCGCGTGGCAAGCTTTGCCGAAGGCCTCAACAAGGCAGACGTCACCTTCCTTTGCGTAAAGCCGCAGATTTTCAAGCTGGTTGCCGCCGAATGGAAGGCCGCCGCTGCCGCCGAAAAGGCAGTCAAGACCTTCGTAAGCATCATGGCAGGCGTTACCCGCAAGGCCCTCATCGAAGTTTTAGGCGAAAAGAACCAGATTCTCCGCGTGATGCCGAACTTGCCGCTTACCGTTGGCAAGGGGTCCGTGGGTCTCGCTACTGACGGCGTTACTGAAGAAACGCTCGCCATTGCCGAAAAGATCTTCGGAAACATCGGCGTGACCTGCCGCGTCGCAGAATCCCTGATGGATGCGGTGACCGGACTTTCGGGCAGCGCCCCCGCCTATGTCTTCGAATTCATCGAAGGCCTCACTCGCGGCGGCGTCAAGGCAGGCCTCACCCGCGATGTGGCACTCAAGCTTGCGCTTGGTACCATCGAGGGCAGCGTCGAACTCGTGAAGCAGTCCGGCAAGAGCCCAAGCGACTTGTGCGCCATGGTTTGCTCACCCGCAGGCACCACTATCGCAGGCATCAACGCCCTTGAAGAAGGCGCCTTCCGCAGCACGCTGATCAAGGCTGTTGTGGCCGGTACCGACCGTAGCAAGGAACTGGGAAAATAGCGGCTTCGCCGCAGTCGGTAGAACTTAGTTGGCAGAACTTAGAGATTTTTTTCTAAGTTCTAACTTCTAAGTTCTAAGTTCTAACAATGGCGACCATCAATCTATTTGCGAAAGAAAATGCAACGTTCTCGTTTATACAGGACGTTCTTTCGTCGGTAGATTATCCGGTGGACACGTTCCGCGAAATTCCGACAGCGGGCGCGATTCCGCAGGTTCCGCTTGTCATTTGGGATCTAGATTCTTTTCCGGCGCATAACTTGGAAATGCTCAAGGCGCTCCGCAAAAAAACGCCAGACACCTTGATTCTTGTTTACGCCGAAGCCCCCGAGCAATTCGGGGAAATATCCAACAAGCTTTACGACAGCATTCTTTCGGTGGAATCCCTAAAGCTCCACTTGATGTCGCAAATTGCAAAGCTTAAGGACATTCATACCGCGCGCCAGATTTTCAGGGAACGCATGAGCCACCTGGTTGGCAAAAGCCCGGCCATGCAACAGCTCCGCAAAACCGTAGAACGCGCCATCGTGCATACAGGCCCCGTTCTTATCGAAGGCGAAACCGGCGTCGGTAAAGAGCTAATTGCCCGCGCCGTCGGCTGCATGTACGAAAAGTTCATCACGGTCAACTGCAGCGCCATTCCCGAAAACCTGTTCGAAAGCGAACTTTTCGGCCACACCCGTGGAGCATTCACGGGTGCTCAAAACGAACGCATCGGTCTTTTTGAGGCAGCCGACGGCGGCGCCATATTCCTCGACGAAATCGGCGATATGCCCTTGCACGCCCAAGTCAAGCTCTTGCGAGTCTTGCAGAATAAAGAAATCCGCCCGCTCGGATCCAATACGACCAAGCATATCGATGTCCGCATCATTGCCGCAACAAACAGAAACCTGCACCAAGAGATTGCCGAAAAGCGTTTCCGCGAAGATCTCTATTACCGTCTGAACGTGATTCCCATGCAAATCTCGCCACTACGCGACCGCAAAGAAGACATCGAAGATTTGGCGAATTACTTCATCCAGATTTACCAGGGTTCCGGCGAAAAGTTTACGCTTTCAAGCGCTGCCCTCCGTAAGCTCCAGGAATACGACTGGCCGGGCAACATTCGCGAACTTGAAAACGTCATCCAGCGCGCCCTCTGCTTTACAAGCGCAGGCGCCCTACAGCCCGAAGACCTTCACATCGATACCGTGAGCCCCACCACCTCGGCAAGCGCAATCAAGCCGAATTCAAGCAACTCTCAAGCAAGCGATTCTTCCGAGAGCACCCCGGAAAACACCTCTGCATACGAAAACTTCAGGCAAATGCAACTGGCACAGGAGCGCGATTTCTTGATCAAGAAAATCCGCGAATGCAATGGTTCCGTGCGCGAAGCCGCACAAAAACTCGGGCTATTCCGCACCGCCCTCTATAACCGCCTTAAACATTTGAATGTTGACGTAAAAAAGATGTAAAATGTGTAATGTGGAATGAGATTCCTCACCTCACACTTCACATTAAACATTGTATTTAACCTTCGGTCCAGTCTAGCAGACCTCTAGCTCGTGCATCGCTTGCCCGCTCGCAACGGGCGAATCCTTTTTCGATGACCATGATTCGGTCACAATACTTTTCGGCGTACTCCACAGAATGCGTTGACACTAGAATCCCCATGTCTCGCTCTTTCGCCAACTTTTGCAAAAGCGTGAACAGCTTGCGGCTGCGAGGAATATCCATAAAGGCATTCGGTTCGTCGAGCAGCAGCACGTTTACCTGCTGGGCAACCGCCTGCGCCAAATACACGCGGCTCCGTTCCCCATCGCTGAGTTCCGTAAGCCAGCGGTCTTTAAACTTTTCGATTTCAAGCAAGGCCAGCGCTTCACTCACAAAGCTTTCATCTTCCTGGTTACGCCCATCGAAAAGGCCTGCGTAAGGCATACGACCAAGTCCCACGAATTCGCGAACATTCATGCGGTCGCATACCACACCACCCATGCGCACCAGCGTTATGAATTTGGCACGTTCGCGGGCAGTCCATTGCGATTTTCCTTGCAGCAGAACCGATCCCGATACCGGCTGCAAAAGTCCGCATAAAGTCTTGAGGAAGGTGCTCTTGCCCGTACCGTTTTCACCGAGCAAGGCAACCACCTCGCCCGCCTTCAATTCAAAATCCACAGGAGTCACAAGCCCGACCGCATCGGAGCGCTTGTCTTGCTTGTAGCCGATCACCAAATTTTCGCACTGAAGAAGCGTCGCATTCAAAGGCAAATTCATCGGCGGAGTCCTCCCCCGCGAACAATCACCCAGAGTACCACAGGCACGCCCACCAGGCTAAGCACCGCATTTAGCGGGAATTTCGAAAACTGCGACGCAGCCAAACAAAGCACCACGCCACACAAAGCCGACGCCGGCATCAAGACACGATGGTTGCTTGTTTTGAACAACATAAAAGAAAGGTGCGGAACCGCGATTCCGACAAACGCGACCGGACCGCAGAACGCCGTCGATGCAGCCGCCAGAAGCGATGCACCCAGCAACACCATCACGCGCCCCTGGCGTACATTCACGCCCAAGCCTTTTGCAAAGTCGTCGCCCATTCTGGCGGCATTCAAATACCGGATCGACAGCGCCACAAGCACAAGGCCGACAACCGTGCACAGTGCAAAAATCCAAATGCCGTCGAAGGTCAGGCGGCCAAAGCTGCCCATTCCCCAGGACACATACACGCGCAAAGATTCCGCGTCGCTTCCCATAATCAGGAGGCTCACCAGGGCATCAATAAAGTAGCCCATCAAGAGTCCCACAATCAAAAGGATGGTCGAGTTTTCAAACCTCGAGGCAACGAACATCACAACCGAAGTCACAGCAAGTGCGCCCGCAGCCGCCCCCGACAAGACTCCGAAATGCCCGAAGGTGAATCCGGCCAACAGCGAAAGCGCAACGCCAAGGCTTGCGCCACTACTAATGCCAAGCACAAACGGGCCTGCCAGCGGGTTCCTAAACAGAGTCTGTAGCGAAAGACCCGCTACCGCCAAAGAAATTCCGGAGAGAACCGCCGCCACTAGTCGGGGCACGCGAATCTGCCAAAAAATGCGGGCTTCCACGGAATCGTATTGGCCGCCCTTAAAAGAAAGGTCAGACCAAGAAAGTCCGACCGCTCCAGAAAATAGAGTCAAATAAGAAAGGATGGCAATCAGGGCGATGAGCAGCGCAAATCCAACAAGGATTCTATGATCGATGCCGCGCATCGCTAGCCCCCAAGAAGACTTACTTTTTCTTCTTGTTCTGGGTCTGCGCTGCAGCCTGCTTCAATTCCGCAGTCTGCTTCGGATCGCGGATATAGAGTTCAGGCGGGATATTGTCGAATCCCTGCAGGGCGTTGAGCCAGTTATCGTTCAGGTCACGGAATTCCAACTTGTTCAAGTTGTAACGCAGAGAGTCGTTCACGATATCGAACGTGATGTAGTCCCAACGAACCACCTGACGTTCCTTAAAGACTTCGCGGCTCACGAGAGACTGGTCGGAATCGAAACGGTAGCGGGCCTTGAACGTGTATTCACCCGTCATCTGGTAGCGACCGGAATCGGAGTAAGTGCGAGTAATACCGACTAGCGTATCGTTTGCGCCGAAGCGGAGTTCAGCATCGCGGAAAGCATGGCCGTGAGCGATAATCGGAGTGCGCCAAACACCCACCACCTGGTCCTTCATGCGCTTCTGGAGCACAGTGTCGATGCGCCAGTGGTCGAAGTTGCTCTTGTCGTAGCGAGCGCGCTGCACGTACTTACCCGTCTGGACCAACTTGCGGACGCTGTCGGCCTGGACTTTCGCAAGGCTATCCGCGTTACGAGGACCGACCGCCGGTGCCACATGGTTCATTGAATCAAGCTTAGCCTGAATCATTTCGTCGAGCGTTGCCGTAGCTCCACGCGGTGTGGCCACCACCTGGGATTCTACTTTAACGAGGTTTGCAGGTTGAGTTGCGGCAGGAGCCGTCTGCGCCAAAGGCATTCCAACGAAAGCCAAAGACAATAAAGAAATAATAATATGCTTATACATAGATACACTCATCATCGTAAATGTAGTTAAAGCGTTATAAAAAAGGTAAGGATAACATACAAAAAAAGGCTATCTTTGGACTATGTTTGAAAAAACACTCGATTATTCCCAAGTTCCTTCCCCCTGTTTTGTTCTTGACGAGGCCAGACTGCGCCATAATATGGAAATTCTGGACGATATCCAGAAGCGGGGCAACGTAAAAATCATTTGTGCCTTAAAAGGTTACAGTTTTTGGCGTTCTTTCCCCCTCATCGGGCAGTACCTGGCCGGTGCCACAGCCTCCAGTCTGAACGAGGCTAGGCTCGCCAAGGAGGAAATGGGTAAAGAAGTCCATGTGTTCGCCCCCGTCTATGACGACGACGAAATCGACCAGATTCTCGCCTGCGCTGGCCACATCACCTTCAACAGTTTTAGCCAGTGGCAGCGTTTTAAAGACAAGACTTTAGCCGCAGGTGTGAGCGCAGGCATTCGCGTAAATCCGCAATTTTCGACCGTCGAGACCGACCTGTACAACCCGTGCGGCAAGTTCTCGAGACTGGGCGTCACCGAAGCGGAGTTCAAACCGGAACTCTTGGACGGCATCGAAGGACTCCATTTTCACGCCCTCTGCGAACAGGACGTCGACGCTCTGGAAGGCGTACTGAAGGCCTTCGAGCAGCATTTCGGCAAGTACCTGCCGCAAATGAAGTGGGTGAATTTCGGTGGCGGGCACCACATTACGCGCAAGGATTACCACCGCGAAGAACTGGTCCGTCTCCTGAACGACTTCCACAACCGCTACCCGCACTTGACCGTCATCATGGAACCGGGCGAGGCCGTCGGGTGGCAGACAGGCGAACTGGTGGCCTCCGTCGGGGACATTGTTCATAACGAAATGGACATTGTCATACTGAACGTATCGATCAGTGCACACATGCCGGACTGCCTCGAAATGCCGTACCGCCCTGCAGTGACGGGCGCCGGAATGCCGGGCGAAAAGAAGTTTACATACAAACTAGCAGGAAATTCCTGTTTGGCAGGCGACCAGCTCGGAGACTTTTCATTCGACGAGCCGCTCAAGGTCGGCGACAAAATCATCTTCGAAGACATGATCCACTACACCATGGTAAAGACCACGTTCTTCAATGGCGTGCGCCACCCGAGTATTGGTAAGTTCGACGAACAGGGCAAATTCCATTTACTCCACAAGTTCACCTACGAGCAGTTTAAAGACAAGCTGTAGGCAGTAGGAAGTTGGAAGTAAGAAGTGATATTCAATAGCGAAGAAGAAACATACAACTGGGCGGTTGAATTCGGCCGTAGCCTGAAACCGGGCGACAAGGTGGCTCTTTATGGCAACCTGGGCGCCGGCAAAACGGTGATCAGTCGCGGGGTCTGCAAAGGTCTCGGTTTCGAAGGGTCTGTCTGCTCCCCAACCTACACGATTCTGCACGAATACCCCAACAACCCGCCGATTTTCCACTTCGACCTTTACCGTCTGGACGGCGGCGCCGACTTGAACGAAGTCGGCCTCGACCCCGACTACCTCGAAAAGGGAATCAGCCTGATTGAATGGCCCGAACGCCTCGAAGACAACGACCCCGGTCTAACACACAAGATCGAAATAAAAATCCTCTCGGAAACCGAGAGGGAAATCGAAGTCACGACCCTTTAAAAAAACGAAAACCCGCCTGATGGCGGGTTTTTCATTACTCCAGCAAAATATTATTTCTTGGCGGAGGAATCCGTTGCGGCGGAATCGGCAGCCGGTTCAGCAGCGGCAGCGGTTGCGGCAGCCTTTGCAGCCTGGATTTCGGCAATCTTCACGATTTCGTCCCATTCGCTCTTGTCGCCGGTGTAAAGGAGCATGGCACCCTTGTATTCCGTCACGATCTTTGCGGCAGCGGCGGTATCGCCCTTGTCCAAAGCGTCATTGGCGCTTGTGAGCAAATCTTTCTGGACATTGCGCATGTCCTCGATTTCTCCCAAACGGTTCTGACGGAGCACCTCCAAGGTATCGCTCACGAAAGCGAGATCCCAGGTAGCCTCGTAGCAGGATTCCACCTCGGCGAACTTGGAAGCGTCTTCGGCTGCGGCAGCGTACAAGGCGTCGCACTTGGCAAACGTTTCGGCGCAGTTGCGCTTCACATACTGGTAATACTGATAGCCGCCCACGATCAAGCCGATAATGACCAAAAGGAATACGCCGTCTTGCCAGCCCATGATCGGGCCCGACGGGAGTCTCGGCTTTCCGTTAACGGTATCGCCCGCTTCCAGGCGTTCCTCGGCTTCGTCAAAGGGGCTTTTTCCATTCAAGAAACTGAACATGTTCTACCTACTTTTTTATACCTATTTTTTTGTGAGGGCCGCAAAGACCCGTGCATATAAATAAATCTGCTTGACCAAGCTTGCAAAACCATTCGAGCGCGTCGGCGAAAGTCCTACATTCAGACCAATATCCTGGAAAAACTTCGGATCCACGGCGAGAATGTCTGCGGGAGCCATGTCGTTATACACCTTGAGTGCCAAAGCACCGAGTCCACGGCTAATAAGCGGGTTCGTGGTACCGCCTTCTACGTCCATTTCGAAATGGATTTTAGCACCGTCAAAACTCGGAACCAGGTACATAGTCGATGCACAGCCCTGGATAATGAACTTTTCCGCCTTCAAGGCGGCGTCCATCCCCTTGTGGGCGCGAGCCAAATCCAAGAGGAATTTCCACTTGTCATCGGGGTCGCTAAAGCTTGCAAACTTTTCGCGAACTTCGCTTAAACGCGCATTCATTTGTTCACTGATCGAAGCGCTCATAAACCTACCGCAAGAAGGAACGCATCTTCCAAATTAGGGAAGGTGCCGCCCACAAAACATTAAAGAAAATACGGAACAACGTCTGCTTTTCGCGCGGGAGCTTCGAAAGCTTGAATGCCGCACGGTCAAACTGCTTGTCGCTAATTTTATTGAAACCGACCTTGGCGCGGGCCACCTGCAGATGCTTTTTGCCGAGGGCAGACATCCAGCGGTCAAGAACCTTGGTTTCAACGGCACTACGGCTTTCGTTCGGTTCGCCGAGCCATTCCTTAACCGATTCCGCAACGATCTTACCACACAGAAGCGATTCCACAATGCCCGAACGGCTAATGGGGTTCACGCAGCTGGCAGCGTCGCCGGCTTTAAAGAGTCCGCACTTGGCCATGGGCTTTTGTGACTGGCCGCAAGCGATCATGCCGCCGTACACGGCCTTGACCTTTGCTTTCGGGTAATCGCGTGCGATAAAGTCCAACAGTTTTTGGCGCAGGGGAACCTTGTGGTCCACCTCTTTGCCCAGCACAAAGCCGATATTCACCTCGACACCGTCGCGCGGGAAAATCCAGCCGTAGCCCGACTCAAACTCGGAACCAAAGAAGAGCTCGATATGTTCCTTGCTATGTTCAATGCCTTCGGCCACCGCGAAAATAGCGGGTTCCAAATCGGTGTCGCCCGATTCAATGCCTTTAAGGCAATCGATATTGCGGGTCAGCCTGCAGCTCGGACCAGTCGCGTCGATGACAGCCTCCGCAAACAAGGTTTCGATTTCGCCGCCGACCGACACTGTAACATTCCAGCCCTCTTCGGTCTTTTCAAGTTTCTTGATAACCGTATCGTAGTGGCATTCCACGCCTGCAGATACGCAGCCATCCGAAATGGAATGGTGGAACTTGGCTCGGTCCAGAATCAAGCCGCAGTCCTTGCTATAGAATTCAGCACGGTAACGCTTGGGCGAGGTAAAATAAATTCCAGAAAGAGTTCCACGGACAAAGGTATCGTCTACCGGCCAAAGGGAATTCAAGCGATCCTTAGATACAGCTTCGGCACAGAAAATGGGTTCTTTCCAGGGCTCTTTTTTGTCCAAAAGCAAAATCCGTCTAGTACCGGAGGTCAAGCGACCAAGGGTACAGGCAGCCATGAGACCGGCAGGACCGGCCCCGCAAACCACCACATCGTATCGATTTGAGGTAAAATTTGCCATTTCGGGGAACAAATTAGCATTTATTTATAAAGTTTTTTTCTTTTTTATTGTTAATTGGCAATTTTTTTAGTTATTTTAGAGCTATCCGTTATTTGGTTTATCCTTAAAAGGGAATGTATATGAATATGAAGAGTGTATCAAAGTTCGGCCTGTGCCTATTGAGCGCACTTGCCCTCAACGTTTACGCCCAAGACAACTGGGCAGGTAAGGACCTGAACGTATCTTTCAGTAACAAGCGTATTGACGGTTTCAACTTCAAAAATGCGAAAGCCGTCGCCCACACCACCGACTTCCGCCGTGCCACCGGTGAAGGTCCGAACTTCCAGGGAGCAAAGCTCAATGAAGTTTCCTTCCAGAACGCCGTGATTAGCGGAGCAAACTTCGAAGGCGCAGACCTTACTAAGGCGACCATCAGCGGTGCCGACATCCGCAGCTCTTCGTTCGAAGGCGCCAACATGGAAGAAGCCAACCTCTACCGTGCAACGCTTCTCGACAGTAACTTCCCGAAAGTCAACTTCAAAAACGCACGCCTCGACGCTATGAAGGTGTCCGACAACGCTGACTTCAGCAAGTCCGACCTCACCCAGGCGTCCGTGATGGATGTGGACCTTACTGCAGCCGACTTCAGCAAGGCAAACCTGACCCGTGCAAACTTCTCCCGTTCCTTGATGGCTAACAGCGACCTCCGCAAGGCCACCATCGTCAAGACGGACTTTACCGCCTGTAACCTGATTGCCGCCAACTTCAAGGGCGTTGACCTCGTTGACGTGAACTTCGCAAAAGCTGGTCTTTCTCAGGCTAACTTCAGCGGTGCAGAATTCAAGAACGTGAACCTGCAGGACGCTGACCTTTCCTTGACGACCTTCAATGACGTCGACCTTTCCAAGACTCAGCTCCAGAAGGCCAAGTTCGCTCAATCCACCGTGAAGAACATGAAGTTCGACGGCCAGGACCTGACCGGCGTGATCTTCGACAAGGGCTCCGTCGCAAAGAACTCGTTCACGAAGGCCAAGCTTTCTAAGGCATCCTTCTACGATACCGAAGTGAGCAAGAACGCTTTCCAGAACGCAGAACTCCTGAAGGCCGTGTTCGACGGCGCCTACGTTCGCAAGAACATCTTCGACAAAGCTGACCTCACCAAGGCCAACTTCGCGAATTCCACCATTGAACGTTCCGACTTCATTCTCGCCCAGCTCGCCGGTGTAAGCTTTGCCGGTGCCAAGCTCGAAAAGGTGAACTTCACCAACGCCAACATGCAGGGCATCAAGATTGACGCCGACACCAAGATGGAAGACGTGGACTTCTCTGGAGCAAACCTCGAAGGCGCCAAGATTGAAAAGTTCACCGCCAAGAAGGTAATCTACGACAACAAGACCCAGTTCCCGTCAGGCTTTGACCCGCGTCAGTATGGTTTCACCAAGCGTGGTGAAAAGGCAGCCGACATCAAGGTCGAAGGCACAGGTTCTTCGGGCAAGAAGAAGAAAAGAAAAAAAGCCGCTGACGACGAAGAGTAGTCTAGAACCTTAACGGATTTAAGAAGCCCCGGTGAAGAACCGGGGCTTTTTTAGTGGGTTAGCAACGGGCTGCGTTATTTATGATCCATCAGCCAGTTCACAGCCTCGGAGAGGGTGTGAACCTGGACTATTTTCATGCCGGAGGTATTTTCGGGCAAACGGCCGCCCGCAGGCACGACCGCCTCGGTAATTCCCAGGCGGCGGGCTTCCTTGAGCCGTTGTTCCAACAGGCTCACGGAGCGGACCTCGCCAGACAGTCCTAGCTCACCAATCACAATACACTGGCGTCCGAGCGGAATTGCGAGGTGATTGCTCGCAATGGCAAGCGCTAAGGCGAGGTCCGATGAAGTGTCGGAGACCTTCAGCCCGCCGGCAATCGACACGAACACGTCGGAGGCTCCAACGATAACCCCGCCGAACTTTTCGAGCAGGGCCAGAATAATCGTAAGACGCTTGGGGTCGATTCCGGCCGCCACACGCTGGGGTACCGCAAACGTGGTCGAACTCACGAGCGCCTGCGTTTCAAAGAGCATGGCGCGAGTGCCTTCGAGCGTACAGCAGACGACGCTCCCGGGCGTCGGCGGAACGTTTTCTTGCAAGAACACGCGGCTCGGATTTTCCACAGGCGAAAGCCCGTGCCCCGTCATCTCGAATACGCCGATTTCGTCGGTAGCACCAAAGCGGTTCTTGATAGTCCGGAGAATTCGGTATTGATGATTACGGTCGCCTTCAAAGTACACGACGGTGTCGACCATGTGTTCCAAAATGCGCGGGCCCGCAATCTGGCCGTCCTTGGTCACATGCCCGATTAGAATAGTGATGCAGCCCGTATTCTTGGCAAAGACCATCAGGTCGAGCGTGCATTCGCGAAGCTGCGTGGCGCAGCCCGGAGTGCCCGACAAGTCGCTCTTGTAGACTGTCTGAATAGAATCTATCACGAGCACTTGCGGCTTGAGTTCCTGGGCTTGTTGCAAGATTTTTTCGAGGCTGGTTTCGCAAAGCAAAAGCATATCGGAGCCCGCGACATTCAGGCGCTCGCTACGGAGTTTGACCTGTACCGCACTCTCTTCGCCGCTCACGTAAAGCGTCTTGACGCCGGCGGCTGTCATGGTGGCGAGCGTCGAAAGCACGAGCGTGGACTTGCCAATACCCGGATCGCCACCAATGAGCACCAGGGAACCTGGTGCAAGCCCGCCCCCCAGCACGCGGTCAAATTCGGCATTGGCGGAGCTCAGCCGCCGCGTATCTTCGGTCGCGACATCCTTGAGTGGCACCACCTTGTGCACCGGGCCTCCCAAGCCGCGAGAGGCTCGCCCGCCCTCGAGAATGTTTTCGACCACATGTTCCTTGAGGCTGCTCCATGCGCCGCAGAACGGGCACTTGCCCGCCCACTTGGGCGTGGTGTTGCCACATTCGGTGCAAAGGAACTCAATTTCTTTTTTCGCTTTCGACTTATTTAGTGCTACCATGAGCACTAATATAACAAAATACGCCTGACATAAATTGTCAAACGCACGTAAATGCACAAAAAAGCACTAAAGTAATTACGGATTTTTCGTCAAAGGAAAGTCAAACTGGATAGAGCGCGGGGTCGCAAATTTTTCGAAGGCGATTTCGTAACAGAAGTTCTTTTCGTCTACCGCCTTCACGATTCCTGCACCAAAGATTTTATGCACCACGCAGTCGCCCACGGCAAACTCGGCCGAAGGCGCCTTCTTTACAAGCCCAAGGCTTTCGTCGCTCAAAAATTCGCGGTCGCGATCGATGTTTGCGATGTAGGCTTTCGCGGCTTCAAGGAAATCTTCTGAAATACCGCGGGCGATGTTCAAACCGCCCATATCCATTTCCAGCAGGAATCTAGACGGATAGCGGGTTCCACTTTCGCCTGCAACACCATCTTCGGCATCGCTTAAGCAAAGTACATTCTCGGCGCGGGTAAATGCCACATAGGCCAGGCGGCGTTCTTCTTCGAGTTGAATCTTGTTCTGCACGCGCTTGACCGGGAAAAAGCCTTCGTTCAAGCCGCAAACGAATACGTACGGGAATTCCAAACCCTTCGCGTTGTGAATCGTCATGAGCTGCACGCGGTCTTTTTCTTCGGTGTCTTCGTCGGTATTCGTGAACAGCACGATGTTCTGCAAGTATTCATCCAGCGAGGCGTCTTCTTCGTAGTAATTCTCGAATTCAAGAATTCCTTGCTTGAGTTCGGCCAAATTGTCCAGGCGGTCTTCGTCGCCATCGAGGCGAAGCATTTCTTCGTACTTGGTTTCGCGCAAGATTTTCGCAAGGACTTCGGAGACGCTCATGTCCTTGTAGCGGGAACGGTACTTCTCGATCAGCTTCACGTATTCGACCACATTGCTCCGGGCCAGGAATCCCTTGCAGTCGAAATCGATTTTTTGACTTTCGTCGCCGACAGAAGAAAGTTCCGCCTGCGACGAAACATCGGCCGCCACATTGTTCAAAAGGCCCGCCTCCGAAACGATTTCAAGCAGAGCCTCGTAAAGCCCGACTCCGCGGGCATCGGCAAAGGCCTGCAAGGTTGCAATTTTCTTCGGGCCAAACTGGCGCTTGGGCGTATTCACCGTACGTACAAACGACAAATCGTCGGCGTACACCAGCATTCGCAAGTAGCAAATGACATCCTTGATTTCTTTGCGCTGGTAAAAGCCTACCCCGCTGTAAACCTTGTAAGGAATGTTTTCGGCCATCAATGCTTCTTCTACAGAACGCGATTGCGAGTGCATGCGGTAAAGTACCGCGATATCCTTGTAATGCACGCCGCCTGCGCTTTGCACGGCATTCTGGATTTGTTCCACAATCCACTTAGCTTCTTCGCGGGTGTTCTTGGCATGGTAAAAGACTGGCGTCTTGCCGCCAACCCTTTGTGGCCTCAAGACTTTTTCGATTCGAAACTTATTGTTCTTGATAACCGCATCCGGCACCTTCAAGATGCTGGGTGTGGAGCGGTAATTGTTCTGCAGCAAAATGGTCTTGGTATTTTCGTGGGTCTTGTCGAATTCCAGAATGCGGTTGACATCGGCGCCGCGCCAACCGTAAATGGTCTGATCCGGGTCGCCCACCACAAAAAGATTCTTGTGGTAGCTTGCCAGTAAATCTGCCAACTGGTACTGTTGCCCATCGATGTCCTGGTATTCATCGACCATGATGTACATCATGCGCTTGCGCCACTTGTCGAGCTGTTCCGGGAAGTTTTCGAGAATGTACAGCGTCGAAAGAATCAAGTCGTCAAAATCCAGAGCGTAATTCTTTTTCTGTTCGTAAAGGTAGCGGTAATAAACCCGCATCCACTTGTCATCGGCCGCTTCCGAAAGCGCAAGCAAGTGGTCTTTAGTGGTCATGCCCTCTGACGGCAGTTCTGCAAAAAGCGAGACGTAATTGATGTCGGCCGCCTTGCGGCCCCCAATGTAATCGATAACGCTGCTGATTTTCAAATCTTTAAGCGAGTAGCCTAGATCGGCGTAGGCCTTGTGCAAAAGGGACTTCTGGTCGTCTTCGTCCAGAATCATGAATTCTTTCGGGTAATTCAGCACATGGATTTCTTCGCGCAAGAATCGCACGCAAAAACCGTGAAACGTAGAAATGTAGCCGCTGTCGTCGCCGCCCAACACCGTGCGGATTCGCTTTTTCATTTCGTTCGCGGCCTTGTTGGTAAACGTGACACAAAGGATGTTCGACGGCGAAATGCCCATCTCTTTCACCAGGTACAGGTAACGCTGGGTCAGCGTCCGGGTCTTGCCGGACCCAGCCCCCGCCACCACGCGCACAAAGCCCTCGGTGGTTTCCACCGCTTGTCGTTGTTCCAAATCCATATTTTCTAGGGCCATGTGCACCTCGTTACATAGTGAACATTTGTTTTACTGCACAAAAATATAGTGTTTTTAGAACAATAGTGTTATAGCCCCCTGAAATCTAAGCACAAGAAATAGCTACAATCAGGGCCAAAATCAAAAAGAACATCACTTTTTTTAGAAATTCAAGTATATTTTAAGCAAATACTCGAGGTGTATATGGGAGCAAGGTTCTTTTTGACTTTCGCCTTAACGGCGATTCAGGCGTTCGGTGCCGTGTATTATGTGGCGACCGACGGTAGCGACAATGCGGCGGGCACAAAAGACAAGCCCTTCGCCTCGCTCAACAAGGCAAATACTGTAGTGCACGCGGGCGACACCGTATGGATTCGCGGCGGCATCTACGACCTGCACGATACAGTCTTTTACGAACGGTACAAGATGACTGCGGGCATCCTACTGACTGCAAGTGGTGAAAGCGACGACAACCGCATCCATTACCTGGCCTATCCGGGCGAACGTCCGATTTTTGACGCGACCAACCTCCCTGTGGCCGCAGGCGTGGAGCATAGCGACGGCACGCCCGAGGGCGCGATGTACACCTCGCCCATTGTGATTTCGGCAAAGTACCTGCACCTGAAGGGTTTCGAGGTGCGCAACACGCCCATGAAACACAACTCGAATTCCGGCGTTTTCCTTTACGCGAGCAAGCACATTTTTTTGGAGCAGATTGATAGCCACCATAATGCGGGCCCCGGATTCTTCGCGAACGACGGCGCGCCAGATGGCGGCGGACACATCTTCTTGAACTGCGATGCCCACGACAACTACGACCCTTTGGGCTGGCAGGGCGACGGCGAAAACGCCGACGGCTTCGGCGCGCATTACCAGAAACCCGGCGAGGGCGATACCACGAAGTTCATCGGGTGCCGCGCCTGGTGGAACAGCGACGACGGTTTCGACTTCATCAATCAGGAATTCCCCGTGGTGCTGGAGAACTGCTACGCGATGGGGAACGGCTACAGCGACTACGGACTTGGAAACCCGAAGAACGGCAACGGGCACGGCATCAAGATGGGCGAAAGCACCCTCGGCGGCGGGCGGCATACCATCAAGTTCTGCGCCGCCTGGAAAAATAAGGCGACGGGCTTTTATGCGAATTACACCGGCGTGGGCAGCAAGTGGCTCAACAACACGTCGTACATGAACAAGGACCGCGAATTCGCCATGGCATCGACGCTCTTCGATTCCGAAGGGAACCGCATTGCCGAGGTGGCGCCCCTCACCGGCGACAATGCACATGTACTCAAGAACAACATTGCCTTCCCGAACAAGAATTCGCAAATCGGGGAGTGCTGGGAAAAAATTTCTAGTCAGAACATCGACCATTACGTGGAATGCCCCGCCGGCGAGAACAACACCTGGAACCTGAATCTCGACCTGACGGTCGACGATTTTGAAAGTCTTGACGACCCGAGCATGACCGTGACCGGCAAGGACCTCTCGACGATTCCGGGAATCCTGGGCCCGCGTAATGCCGACGGCAGTTTGCCCGATGTGGATTTCTTGAAACTCAAGAAGGGGAGCCGCGCCCTAGAATTAGGTTTGGGAGCGTTCAATTATAGCGGTTCTGCGACTCCGATCATCAAGAAATTCCGGAATTCAACGAAACCGCTTACAGCGCCAAGCGATCCTGCAAAAATGTTCGATTTGCAAGGCCGTTACTTGGGGCCTTTCAAGCCGGGCAAAGCGCCCCGTTATTTCATAACAAAGTAACAAAAATCACCTTCCGATTGCGTTTTCACGCCTTTGTAAGTAAACCGAAACAAAAAGAAGTCTCTAACTCGTTGACAGACAACGATTTAGACTCGCTACTCCGCAGAAATCCAAGACCAAATTCTGCGTATTTTCTATACTTGGAATCAAGTTGATCAGGAGACCGACGACATTTCTAGGAACAGCCGCCTTCGCCACGGCTGTTGTTGGCGCCATTGCCCTTGGCGTCTGGTTCCTGCATGCGCTTGCGGAACGGTTCCTGTCGACTCCGCACACCATCGCGGGCATTACGATTAGCCCTCACGGGCACCGTATGGACGACCTGCTGACCCACCATTTCGATTCAATCCGCGTTTCGATGGACGGCACCGATATCAAGGTGGCCAACCCGAATTTGGAAATCACCCTGCTGGGCGAACCCAAGGGCATTCGACTCGCCATGGATTCGGTGATTGCAGACATCGATGTTTCCAAGGATAAAGACGAGAAGAAGCCGAAGAAAACCGACAGCATTCCCAAATTCCCGGAAAAACTGAAAATTCACATTCCGGCGCAAATCGATGTCAAGGAGGCGCGCGTTAACCTTTCGGACGGCAAGAGCTGGCAGGCAAGCAATATTTCCGTGGAAAGCCGCGGACAAAAAGCGCTCACGCTCAGCGCACGAAACATCAGCGGCGACTATATTTCGGCACCAGCAAGCGTTAACCTGAACGCAGACTTCAGCAGCGACGACTTGAAGATTGACGGCAAGATCAAGACGAAGAAAGATTCTATCGCCTTGAATGTCGAAGCCCCCAAGAACAACCTCGGGAAAATCAAGACAAGCACTGACCTGACCATCACCAATCCCGAAGACTGGATTCCGGTGGAGCTACCGCCGGCAGTGCCCGAACTCGGCAAGGTCAAGGTGTCCGCAACCGCAAACGTAGACCTGCAAAAGAACCGCACCTCTTACGACGCAACGATTGAAACGAGAGTCGGAGCCTTCTGGCCGCTGCTTGCCGAAAACGTGACCGTAAACCTTTCGGGCGACATGGAAAACATCGATGCCGATGTGGTTCTCAGGAACGACGAAGGCGGAACTATCGTACTGAACGGAAACGTCGATAAAGAAAGGAACGTGTTCTTCACGGGGCGCATCGACCGCATGAATGCGATGTTCGGTCCGCAGATGATGCCGCTCGACATGGAAATCAAATCGGGCGAACTGATCGACAACGAGCTGACCGTTTCAATCGAAACCCGACACGGATCACTTGTCGACGCAGAAGTTCATCTCAAGGATTCGCTTTCACTCACCTTTACCGGTGACATTTCCCCTTACGAACCGTGGGCATTAGACTGGACGCAAGGCAACCTGACCTTGGGCGACCGAACAAAAGCGTACGGTTCGTTTGATGGACATTACCTGAAAATACTCGCCAAAGTCAATGCGATTGAAAACGCCTACCACATAACGGCAGACTCTCTGCAGGTGACGCTCGCCATCAACAAGAAGGGAATCGACTTTACGAACGGTGTCATTTACACTCCGAACGAAACTTTCGATTTCGACGGCGATGTCAAGTGGAACGACGAACACCCGCATACCTCCTGGAACGTAAGGCAGCAACACGGCGGCAGCGCAAGCGCATACGTTCACATCGGAGATTCGATTGCGCTTGACGTTCAGGCCGACAAGGTGGTTTTCGAGACGATTCCGTTCTCTGACATAAAACTCGGACGAAACATTCGAGGAAAGGTGAGCGGCGAATGGCACCACGACTTTGACAACCAATTCGGATTCATGGACGTGTCCGTAGACGGCGACCTGGACGCATTCAAAGTTGGACTTGAAACATCGATTCGTGCAAACGGCGACACGCTATTCATTGACAACTTCAGGGCAATCCATAACCGAAACTCCGTGACCGCAACGACCGTATTCGTGTTGCCTAACGATTCGAACCCGGACTTCAAGCCTACTACCTTCTTGCCTGTAGAAGTGTTGTTCGCCAACATTTCATCGCACGACTTCAGTATTCCGCTACTGCTTGAAAGCTTTAACGACAGCACACTCACTTCGGGCATGCTGAATGGTGATCTCACCTACAACCAAGGTAACAAGCTCATTGGAAACTTAAGCTTTGCAGACATCAAGTTCCGAAAGATTCCGCCCGACCTGTTCAACATTCGAAAACTGAACGTGTTTGCCGAAAACGACAAGGTCGAACTGAACGCTTATCTGGACATTGGCGGCGGCGGCTGGACAGGCAATACGCAGGTGATTATCAACAACGTGTTTAGCGACAAGCGTCACGTCAGTTTCTCGCACGGTAGCGACAACGGCGGCACGGTTTGGGCAGAAGGCTTTATCGACAACGACCTGTTGTTCAAAGGCACTGTAGACGCAAACGGTTCCTGGTTCATTCCGGGAACGGTCAGCGAAATCAAGAATACCGACTTGCATGTGGACATTGCAGCCAACTTGCGGAAGGGCCTTGCCGGAATTACCGCGGACATGAGTCTGGATTCGACCGTTTACGAACCACCCAGAACCAAAGTGCAGTTCCCGATTTACATGCGCGGCCATGTGGAAAACGGGCTCTTGAACATTTACGAAGCGAGAACCAAGAACGAAAACGACGAAGTCATTTCGGGAACACTGCAGTTCAACCTCGACAGCATGAAGATCGATTCTATCAATGTGCATTCCGACCGTTACTCGATCAAGACCGAATCGCATTACCTTGTACTTGAAGACATCAATTCTACCATGACCGACAGCGAAGAAGAACTGCTGGTGACGGCAAACATTCCGAAGATTTCTTACAAGTTCAACAACATAATTTACGGCGACGCCGAAGCCATTGCCCGTGGAAACATCGGCTTTGCAATTCCGCACCGCCAAGAAGGCATTATCAAGAACAGCACCATTACCGGAAATATCATGATTGACAAGATGGTGTTCTACCGCGATTTCGATATTGACATTACGCCGGCAGCTCTCGACAAGTACCTGACCATGTTCAACAACTTTGTCGCCAAGATGCGCAAGAGCGGCGCCCAAGAAGAAAAAATATCAGTTTCGAGCCCCATCAACCTTTCAATGCACATTAGCGACTCGCAGCGAGATTCTATCGCTATCGTGACACCGTTTGCAACATTCCCGCTGACAGTCGACATCTGGGTTTTGGGTAACACGGTTCGCCCGCTATTGCGCGGTGACATAACGAATACGAACAGTGGATTTATTGGAGTCAAGGATATCTATGAATTCGACCTGAATTCGTTCATGATTTCTTGGAACGATGTTCCCTGGCAAAAGGGCGTTGTCGACGTGACCAGTAGCCAGGAGCTCCCCTACTGCTCAGCAGAATCAAACGAGACCGATAAAGAAACATGCCCGATTAACCTAGACTTGCAGGGAACCATTTCGAATTTGCAGGCGGTACCGTCGTCTAACTGCGGTACCGACGCCTCGGCAGCATCGATTTACTACAACATTTTGCTTGGTTGTATCGCAAACGACAACGGCGAAGAAGCCGACTGGAACAAACTTGCAGGCAAGGCAATCGGTAAAGTGATTTCGACGACAGCGAACAAGACCTTGGGCGGCGATTACATTGGCGATATTGAAATGAAGGTGATGTTCTTTGAAAACAATACCACCGGCGATAAAGACTCCAGCTACTTCAAGATTCCGATTTCGCTGGACCGTTGGGTTAAGGACTTGAGCTTGATCTTTGGTTACACGCAAGACCAAAGCGTAAGCCCCACTTACGACCAGTCGTTCCAATTCGGCATCAACTACACGTTGCCCGTGTTCCAAGAAGAAATTTACTCGCACGAAAACCATCTGTCGCCGACTTTGTACTTGAACGGCATGCTGACCTCTAAGCAGTACTTGACCAATACCGGCGCCGGAAGCAACGACCGACTCGAAAAAGACATCGGTATCAACTATATGTACCGATTCTGGAATCCGTGTATTCTTGGCCTTGGACGATGCGAAGCCATAGAATCGCCCTCTAAGCAAAAGGAGGACTCAAAATGAAAAAGATCCTATTCCTTCTTTTAGCATTCGCCTTCGTATGCCTAGCCGCCGATGACGACAAACACCCGTGGTACGTAAATATCAAGGGTAACAAGGCCTTCTCGACTTTCCAGCTTGAAGAACAACTTGACATTCCCGAAGAATTCGGCAAGATGGATACGACCAAGCAAGACTTCATGATGCGACTTTCGCTGGAAAACATCAAGGCGCTCTACTATTCTCGCGGTTATTACAGTCTCGATTTGTCGATGGATATCCAGCGCGACATCATTTCGGCAGACAGCAGCATTCGCGGCTACTTTATTACCATTCGCGACGGCGAGCGTTACCGTTTTAGCGGTGTCAAGCTGATAGTTCCCGAAGATCGCAGGGTCGAAATTGACGAAACAAAATTGAATATTGCCCAAGACCACCTTTACAATCAAGACGACATTGCCGAAGACCTGGAAGACATTCAAAAGGCTTACCGCCGCGAAGGCTACCTGCATTCAACGCTTTCTTCGATCGAAATGATTGACACGACGCACAAAAAGATTCTGGTGCAGATTACCGTTGACCCAGGCGCAAAAGTCATGATGGGAAATATCGCCTCTTCTAGCCGACGCACAAAAGACAGGCGTAACCCGAATGCAGTCATTTCGGAAACGGGCCTTACGGATACGGCATGGCTTTCTAACCTCTGGCGCATTCCCGAAGGCGAAATCATTGACGGTAACCAGTACTATACCTTTAGAAACAAGCTTTTCTCGACCCAGCTGTTTACGCAAATCAAGATGAGCGATTCGCTTAGGGAAGACGGCCTTTCGGACGTTTACCTGAATGTAACCGAACGCATGCCCGGAGAAACCCGCTACGGATTCTTCTTCGAAGAAATCTACGGATTCGGAGCGCTCGCCTCAGCAAAGCACAAGAACTTCTTTGGGCATTTCCACGAATTTTCGACAAGTGCCCAAATTGCACAGCATAAGCAAGAAGCTTCTGTCGGTTACGCAAACCCGCTCTTGTTCGGGACCTCCTTCAGCTTTATTCCGACGGCAATCCGATTTGAAGACCGCATCACGTTAAACCACGAAAAAATTAACCCGCCGGCATACCCCGACAGTTTGGAAGAACGTTACGAAATCATCAACCGCGCAGACTTGACCTTCGGTATTACCAAGCGCATTCGTTTCCGCGGGACATTCGATACCCGTTACGTGAACAAGAACGAAGACAAGCTCTTCAAACTGAAAGGCGAAACGGCGCTCACCTTTGACTACACCGACGACTACTTCAACCCGACAAAGGGTATACGACTTGCCCCCACATTCGGTGCGGGTTCTAACTGGAAGGCCGACCTTCAAAACCCGGGCATGGTGGGCGACCCCTACACCTATGGCGAAATGACAATTAACCTTTACCACCCGCTATTCTGGACTTTTTACGGAGCCGTCAGCGGAAGCGTCGGTAGATTCTTTGCCAAGGCCCTTGAAGACGATGCTAGAATCTTTTACCAGGGCGGTACGCGTTCTGTGCGCGGTTACCGATTCCGCAGTATTTACGCAAGCTACGACAGCACTTACACCGTGCGCGACGAAGAAACCGGCGAAGAAGAATCCGTCACCGACATTCACACGGGCCTTACGCCGCTCTACTTTAGATTCAACCAAGAAGTGCGCTGGACATTCCCGTGGAAGTCTTGGCAGCGCTGGCAGATTGTGCAGTTCTACGATTGGGCCCGCGTAACCGACAGCGAAAGCGGCAAGTACGCCGCCGAAGAAGACGAAAGTTTGGGACTCGGCATCCGTTACCGCTGGCAGTTCCTTACATTCCGCCTAGATTACGCCTTCAAGAAAGATTTGAGCAACTGGAATCTGGAACACTTTGCTTCCGGCCGATTCGCCTTCGACCTGTCGCAGACATTCTAGGCGGCAGAGCCGCGATGTGGAATGTGGGATGTGAGATGAGAAATGTTTAATTACTCATTACACATTTCACATTAGTCATTTACTAGACACTACGTCGCGATATAATTTCGCAAGGTCCGCTTTTTCGGGCACGACATTTGCTTTGATTCCGGCGGCAGCGAGGGCTGTGCAGATTTGCTCTAACGATGCGGCAGAGTCCACTTTGAAAGTCGCCGATTCGCCGGCAAGGTCCGCCACTCGACCGCTCTTAAGGACTCGCCCGCGGTCGATGATGGCAAAATCGGTCGCTTCTTCTTCCATTTCAGCCAAAATATGCGAGCAAACGATAGCGGTACCGCCTTCATTTTTGCGCCAGTCGGCAAGCAGACTCCACACGGATTCACGTGCCATCGGGTCGAGGTTTGCCACCGGTTCATCCAGAATCAAAAGGCGCGGGCTCGGAGCCATGGCACGCAGCAATTGCACCTTCTGGCGGTTACCCAGCGAAAGCTTGCCCATGCGGGTTGCAGAATCCGGCAACTCTAGCTTTTGCGAAAGCAACTTGATGCGTTCGAGGGCAGCAGATTCATTCCACGCAGGGTTGCGCGCCGCATAAAAGCCCACGAAATAATCCACGTATTCCGCAATCGATAGCTTGGGGTAAATGCCCGGATTTTCAAGCAAAATTCCGCAAGCAAGAGGATCCAAGAATCCGTTCTTGCCGCGCATGGCGTCTGCAATTTCAAGAATTCCCGAAAAGCCAGCAAATCGCCCGCACAAGAGTCTCAAAAGCGTCGTCTTTCCCGCCCCGTTCGGGCCCAAGAGCGCAAAGAAACTCCCCTCGGGAATTTCAAGCTTTACCGAGTCAAGCGCCTTTTCCGACGCACCGGGGTAAGTAAACGAAACACCTTGGACCTTAATCGCAAACATGAGGCTAAATATAGAAAACGAAAAGTGGCCCGCCCACGCGAACCACTTTTTCAATATCTTGCGCCAAAGGCGCCATTTTTTTACTCAAAGGACCGAAGGTCCGCGCTCACGCCTCAAAGGGAGCGTAGCGACCGAGCTCATAGCCCAAGTAATTTTGCTCTGCAAAATTACTTGTACAGCGGGTGCTTCTTGCAAAGTTCGACAATTTCCTGACGGATCTTGGCGAGAGCGGCATCGTCGTCCTTGGCCTTGATGCAGCGGTCGATGATGCGGGTCACTTCGCGGGTATCTTCTTCGTCAAAGCCACGGGTCGTGATAGCAGCAGTACCGAGACGCACACCGGACGGATCCATCGGCTTGCGCGGATCGAACGGGATGGTAGAACGGCTGCAGGAGATGCCCACCTTTTCCATGGCCACTTCGGCTTCCTTACCGGAAACGCCCTTGGAGGTCATGTCCACCACGATGAGGTGGTTGTCGGTACCGTCGCTAATAACCTTGTAGCCCAGCTTCATCATTTCGTCGGCCATGGCCTGAGCGTTCTTGATGACGTTCTTGGCGTAGGTCTGGAATTCCGGCTGCAGAGCTTCGAGGAATGCAACGGCCTTACCGGCGTTGATGTGGTCGTGCGGACCACCCTGCATGCCCGGGAACACGCCCTTGTCGATTTCCTTGGCCAAAGAAACTTCCTTGAGTTCGCCCTTCACCATCTTCTGGATGGTGCGGTCCTTGCACATGATGATAGCGGAACGCGGGCCACGGAGAGTCTTGTGGGTGGTGGTCGTCACGATGTCGAAGTACGGCACCGGAGAATCGATAGCCTTACCTGCGATGAGGCCTGCGACGTGAGAAATGTCGGCCATGGTAAGGGCGCCCACTTCGTCGGCGATTTCCTTGAAGCGCTTCCAGTCGAGGTTGCGGCTGTAGGCAGAGAAACCGGCGAGGATCATCTTCGGCTTTTCGCGGAGAGCAATTTCGCGGACCTTGTCCATGTCGATGCGGCCCGTTTCCTTATCGACTTCGTACTGCACGAAGTTGTAGAGCATACCGGAGAAGTTCACCGGATGGCCGTGAGAAAGGTGTCCACCGTGGTCGAGCTTGAGGCCGAGGACCTTGTCGCCCGGTTTGAGGACGGCGAAGTACACGGCAGCGTTGGCCGGAGAACCGGACAGCGGCTGGATGTTCACGTGGTCGCAACCAAAGAGCTTCTTGCAACGTTCGATGGCCAAAGCTTCCATCTTGTCGATCACTTCGTTACCACCGTAGTAGCGCTTGCCCACGTAGCCTTCGCTGTACTTGTTGGTCAGCACAGAACCCATGGCTTCCATGACGGCCTTGGAGGTGTAGTTTTCGGAAGCGATGAGTTCGATGCCATATTCCTGGCGTTCGGCTTCTTCCTGGATGATGTTGTAGATTTCCGGATCGGTCTGTTGCAGTGTAGATTTGAGCATTTAGCTACTCCTTGATTTGTACGCGCAAATATAGAAAAAATATTACCCAACCAAGGGTTCCGCCCTCCAGAAACCAATAATGCGGGAGGGAACCCAGCTCGGAGTTGCGAAGGCCGCACGGTTCCCTCCCTGCGCCCACCCTTTCCTTGGCCGACGCTCTTTTATGGTTGGCCTAGTGATTTCCTACTTACTTGTCTTCCAGTACCCTCTCGCCTAGGTAGTTCCACCCCCTAAAACCCCTGGCTTTAATCTGCCTACCGCTGCCCACGGCTCCAGAAATGAGCCGTGTGGAATGAATTGCTCACTGTCTTGCCGCACTTGATGCGGCACCTCCTTTCCCCGCCCGCGTCATGCCGGTGGAAATCGGCATCAGCTTTTCATGTCCAAAAAAAGCGCTCCGGCTCAGCCTGCTCCGCACGCAGACAAATTACGGCCTTCGGCCTTTACTGTCCGCTTAGCGGCCAGGCATTCGCCGCCGCTTTCCCCAAAGCCCTATTTTTTGTTAAATTTTTTTAGATAGTTAATTAAGGATTAGTAATCCTTTGTGCAACGGATAGAGAGGCCATAAAACTTTTCTTCTCCTGCACCGCGAGTCAGATGATCGTATGTAACATAGGCTACCAAGCCCCCGACATAACCATTTTCTTCATTCTTATATTCACCAGGCAACCAATGATAAGCAGATTTATCCATATTTATATAATATGAATGAGGACCATCTGAGTGCAGTTTTCCAGCCGGCAAAAGGGAGAATCCACGCTGATTGGATCCCCACAAAACAGCCCCCAAATAACTAGCACCGTCTCTTGAACCACTATACCTCATAGCAACAGCCCATTCACCTTGGCTCATAACATGCCAACCATCAGGGCAAATGCCCTGATGCAAAACATAGCTTAAGCTATTACTTAACAAAGGAATTTGATTTCTTGTCAAATCAATCGTACCTGGACATTCAACAGAACCCATGGCAAAGCTGTCGCAGGCCGCAGGAAAATTCATCACCGTAGCCCAGGTATAAAGCCCACCAAAACCATTATCGCAATACCACGGGTCATCATCGTAGCAAAACTTGGTAGAATCCGTCATCTGGGTCCCACCCGGTATCATTTTGCCGTAGTTCAAATTTTGAGCAAAGATTGTGATGGAGTCAACATCCCCAAAGCCAAATTCAAAGCGAAGTGTTTTATATACTTGTCCATCTCGAGGATCAGTAAATTCCCCATAGCTGTAGCCTTTCTCGTTAACAAAAAGACGGCTCATGTCGTAATACTTGCTACTAGAAGAAGGCGTTACAGAACTAGAGGACATCAGAATCCAGCGTCCATTTTCACAGATAAACTCTTGTTGCAACTGAGGGATATACTGAGTCCAGCCCTCATAATCACTCGAGCAAAGTGAGTCGCGCAACACATAGCCACTGGAACTCGAACGATTATCATTTGTACCAGACGAGGAATAATCTCCACCTTCCGAACTACTAGAATTATTTTTCTTATCACTAGAAGAACTCTTCTGCGAGCCATTCGAATCGGGCTTCACAGAGCTAGAAGATTTCTTTTCTGCTACCGAGGAACTGGAACCAAGGTCCTCATTGCTACTCGACGAGATTTCACCGATTGGATCGG
>NZ_MWQL01000006.1:0-160557 GCF_002210325.1 Fibrobacter sp. UWB1 | reverse complement strand
CCGCCCCAGCTGCGCTTCAGGTAGATGCCGTCAACGAACACGTAGGGGTATTCCCCGCCTATGGCCCTGTTTCGCCATTCCTCGATCTTGCCGTATACCTTCTGGTTCAGGTTGCTCACCGTCGAAGCACTCACGCGAGAGCCCCACAGGAGCTCCGTGACGTCTTCCACGCGGCGCACGGATACTCCCGCCAGGTACATCTCGATGAGAGACTCCTCCACGGACGATTCCCTGCGCCTGTAGCGCTCGATGATGGCGGTCTCGAACGGGGCCAGGCGCAGCTTGGGTACGGACAGGTCGACCTCTCCGGCGGAAGTCAGAAGCTTGCGGTGGTAATGACCGCTGCGGTAGTTCCTGCGCTCGTCTGTCCGCTCATGCCTTTCCGCGTTGCACAGCTCCGCGGCTTCCTCGTCCAGCATCGTGTTGAGGGTTTCCTCGATGGTCTTTCTAATGACTCCTTTCAGGTCGTTCTTGAGATTTTCCTCGTCAATTTTGATTATATTGTTATCCATAGGATGCTCTTCTTTTAGGTTGATTTGTGGTTATTTCAAATCTAAAAATTGGAACATCCTATTTTTTTACCCCCTTAGAGGAATTTGCGAAAGAAAATATACGTTACCTTTTAAATCGAGTTTTTGCCCTTAAATTTTTTGCGCAAAAAGGAGATCCCCGGTCATGCCGGGGATGACTCAGGACGCGCGACGTTCTTACGCCCCTACCCTTTCCGCCAGACCATTTTGTCAACGATGCCGGTGTAGCTCTGGATAATCTTCACGACCTTGGTGGAGACGTTTTCTTCGATGTAGTCCGGCACGGGGATGCCGTAGTCGCCGTTCTTGTTCATCGTAACAGCGGTATCGACAGCCTGAAGCAGCGACTTCTCGTCGATTCCCGCGATAAAGAAGCATGCCTTGTCAAGCGCTTCGGGGCGTTCCGTGCTGGTGCGGATGCAAATCGCCGGGAACGGATGCCCCACGCTCGTAAAGAAGGAGCTTTCTTCGGGCAGGGTACCGCTATCGCTCACGACGGCAAAAGCGTTCATCTGCAGGCAATTGTAGTCGTGGAAACCGAGCGGTTCGTGCTGAATCACGCGCTTGTCGAGCTTGAAGCCCGATGCGGCAAGGCGGTTACGGCTGCGCGGGTGGCAGCTGTACAGAATCGGCATGTCATACTTCTCGGCCATCTTGTTGATAGCGGTAAAGAGGCTCGTGAAGTTCTTCTCGGTGTCGATATTCTCTTCGCGGTGGGCGCTGAGCAAGATGTACTTGCCCTTTTCGAGCCCGAGGCGCTTGTGGATATCGCTGGCCTCGATTGCAGACAAATTCTTGTGCAGAACTTCGGCCATGGGGCTGCCCGTAACGTAGGTGCGTTCCTTGGGCAAGCCGCAATCGGCCAGGTAACGGCGGGCGTGCTCGGAGTAGGCCATGTTCACGTCGCTGATGATGTCCACGATGCGGCGGTTGGTCTCTTCGGGCAGGCACTCGTCCTTGCAGCGGTTGCCCGCTTCCATGTGGAAAATCGGGATGTGCAGGCGCTTGGCCGCAATGGCAGAAAGGCAGCTGTTGGTGTCGCCGAGAATCAGCAAGGCATCGGGCTTGCAAGCCACCATGAGCTTGTAGCTGCAGTTGATGATATTGCCGACGGTTGCGCCGAGATCGTCACCCACGGCGTCCATGTAAACTTCCGGATCCTTGAGACTCAGGTCCTTGAAGAACACGCCGTTCAGGTTGTAGTCGTAGTTCTGGCCCGTATGCGCGAGGATGCAGTCAAAGTACTTACGGCACTTGTCGATGACAGCCGCAAGGCGGATGATTTCGGGGCGGGTTCCCACGATAATCAGGAGTTTCAGCTTGCCGTTGTCGGCAAATTTCACGTCGGTGTAATCAGTCTTAATCTGCATATTCTTTTTCCTAGATCCTTCGACTCCGCGCTACGCGCTTCGCTCAGGATGACACATTATATTTCGCTTTGGATGACGCGTTAGGATTGCACTACTTTCTCCCCAAATGTATCCGGATGGTTCGGGTCAAAGGACTCGTTGGCCCACATGACGGTCACAAGGTTCTCGGTCTGCGAAAGGTTGATGATGTTGTGGGTGTAGCCGGGCAGCATATGCACCGCCTCGACCTTGTCGCCGCTCACCTCGAATTCCATCACCTCATCGGTGCCAATTTTGCGTTCCTGAATCAGAGCGTGGCCGCTCACCACAATGAAAAATTCCCACTTGCTGTGGTGCCAGTGCTCACCCTTGGTGATTCCCGGCTTGGACACGTTCACGCTGAACTGTCCGCAATTCACCGTCTTCAAAAGTTCGGTGAAACTGCCGCGGGCATCCACGTTCATCTTGAGTGGGAAGCACACCTTTTCCTTGGGTAAATAGCTCAAATAAGTGGAATAGAGCTTCTTCGCGAAGCTGTTATTCGGGATTTCGGGCATCACCAGTGTATTGGGCTGATCGTGGAAAACCTTCAGCAAATTCACGATCTCGCCAAGCTTAATCTTGTGGACCGTCGGAACGGCGCAATAATGGCCATCTTCCTTCAGTATAGTCTCCACGCCGTCAAACTCGGCATGGTGTTCCCCGCCCTGCAAGGCGGCAATCATCTCAGCGACCAGGTCGTCGATGTAGAGCAGTTCCATGTCCACATTCGGGTCGTTCACCTGGATGGGCAAATCGTTCGCGATGTTGTTGCAGAATGTCGCCACAGCACTGTTGTAATTGGGGCGGCACCACTTGCCGAACAGGTTCGGGAAACGATACACCAAGACGCGGGCACCCGTCTCACGACCATATTCAAAGAACAGCTCCTCGCCCGCCTTCTTGCTGCGGCCGTACTCGCTGTTACCAAAGCGGCCTGCCAGTGTCGCCTGGATACTGCTGCTGAGCATCACCGGGCACTTGTTCTTGTGGCGTTTCAAGGTTTCGAGCAAAGATCCTGCAAAATCACAGTTCCCGGCCATGAACTCGCTGTTATCCTTGGGACGGTTCACGCCGGCCAGGTTGAACACGAAGTCTGCATGTGCACAATACTCATCCAACTCACTCAACTTGGAATCAATGTCGTAGGCATAAATCTCGCCCACCATAAGCCCCGCATGGGTACGGTCCTTGCCGTCGCGGATACTCTCGAGCGCAGCCACCAGGTTACGCCCCACAAAACCCTTGGCACCGGTAACGAGGATATTCATCTACTTCCCCATCTTGGCCAGCTCTTCGCGGATGTAGCTCAAGGTGAGGAGCTTTTCCTTGACCTGTTCCACGTCCAAGAGCTTGGTGTTGCTGGAGTTGAACTCGGTGAGCGTGTTGCGTTCCGTGTCACCCTTGCTAAAGTACTTGTCGTAGTTCAGGCCTCGCTTGTCGCAGGGCACGCGGTAGAAGTTGCCGAGGTCGATAGCGTGGGCGCATTCCTCGTTGGTGAGTAGCGTCTCGTACATCTTTTCGCCGTGGCGGATACCGATGACCTTGATGGCGTTCTTGTCGCCGCCGAACAGTTCGCACACCGCCTCGACCTGGGTCTGGATGGTGCAAGCCGGAGCCTTCTGCACCAATATGTCGCCGCTTACACCGTTCTCGAAGGCGAACAGCACAAGGTCCACCGCCTCGTCCAGGCTCATGATAAAGCGCGTCATGGAACCCTCGGTGATGGTGATGGGCTGGCCCGCACGAATCTGGTCGATCCACAGCGGAATCACGGAACCACGGCTGCACATCACATTGCCGTAGCGCGTGCAGCAAATCTTCGTCTTTTCGGGGGCAACCGTGCGGGACTTCGCCACGATGACCTTCTCCATCATGGCCTTGCTCGTGCCCATGGCGTTCACCGGGTAGGCCGCCTTGTCGGTGCTCAGGCACACCACGTTCTTCACGCCCTCTTCGATTGCAGCCGTGAGCACGTTGTCGGTCCCGAACACGTTGGTCTTCACCGCCTCCAGCGGGAAGAACTCGCAGCTGGGCACCTGCTTCAGGGCCGCCGCGTGGAAAATGTAGTCCACCCCGTGCATCGCGTTCTTCACGCTAGCGAGGTCGCGCACGTCGCCGATGTAGAACTTGATCTTGTCGGATGCCTCGGGGCACTTGGCCTGGAACTCGTGGCGCATGTCGTCCTGTTTCTTCTCGTCGCGGCTGAAAATGCGGATTTCGCCGATATCCGTCTGGAGGAAGCGGTTGAGCACGGCATTGCCGAAGCTGCCCGTGCCACCGGTAATCAGGAGGGTCTTGCCACAGAAAATGGAATTTGCCATAAAAGGTCCTTTTCTAAATATTTTCAAAGCAAAATTTAACAAAATTGTAAATGATTTTTAAGTAGAAAGATTCTTAATATCTTGCTTATGCCAATAATAAATCAGTCTCCTTTCTCATTAGTAAAATGTTTCCACAATCCTCTTTCAAATAATCACACACTTTTTTATCCTTACTTAGTTTTCTGCATTGAATTCAGTTTTCTAGATGTTTTTTCTAGCGATTTGCATACATTGCCTCGCAATTCAGTCGTTTCACCGCATAATTTTTTTACACTCATTTCACCAACAGAAGTGATTTTTTTAGTAAATCAATAGAACGATTTCTATATTGATTCAAAATTCGAGTAGAATCCATATAATCAACATTTTCAATTTTTGTCGAAAGACTTTGCGTTTCCCAGAAAACATTATTTTCAAGATTAAGCATACGCACAATCGTCAGCATTCGACTATTTTCTTCGTCACAATTGTCTAAATAAAGATAAAAAGACTTTTTGAAATTTATTGAGAATAGCAACGCATGATAACTATTTGTAACCACACACTTTGCATGTTTAATTAGCCATAAAAAACCTTCTGGCGAAACAGCGTACAGTTCTTCTGCACCTTTATACTTTTTAATATCCGGTGGACAAAAAGAACGTTTAAGCACAACCATTTTACATCCATTTTTTTTCGCCAATTTATACGCTTGATTAAAAATTTTATAAGAACTATTAAGAGAATATACAAAAATAAACTCGCCCCGAATATTCATTTCACCACGCTGAATCAAACTTTCATATTCGACTTCATCCAAAAGTAATGTCGGGTCTAAAACAAACTCTGCATCATCACGTCCCATAGAATTACAAATATCAACACCTTCTCGTTCCCTCATTAACAAACAATCAAATGAATTGACAATTTTCTTATATTCATCAAACATTTCATTTGAAAATGACGTTATTCCAAAACTAGCTGCATAAGAAAGTTTTTTGTTTGTATACGACTTTAAACCAAAAACGTCCTGATTACGCACTTTGACACCATTCCATACTTGATCTGACCCAACAACAATAGCATCATATTCCTCTAATACCCCATTTCGAACATCATTGCATGTATATTTTTGGGTGGTATATGGAATTAAGCTAATAAGATAATCGAATAATTGAGAGCGTTTCTGTTCTTCTTCAGAGTGATTTACAGCATTTATTTTCTTTAATTCATATCGCCATCGTAAATAATTGAACAAATATACAAAACCATTCAATCCATAGGATCGAAAAATTTTTTTTATTGTTTGAACATAGTTTAAATGGCAATCAATCCACGTTGGTTCTAGATTAATCACCTCAATTTTATATTTCCCTAAAGATATTCTGTTCAAAACTTTTGCCAAAGCAAAAGACTGGAGCCTCGTACCATAATTTTGAAACACTAAAGTCAATACTCCTATCTTTTTCATGTCTTTATTTTCCTCATTAAACATTTTACCATCTGTTTTAACCTACTTAATCGTCGAATATTTTTTTCCCCAAAAACAAGCCACCTCAATTGCATAAAATATTTTTTTCCTAATGGAAAATATTTTTTCTGCGTCTCCGCCCAACTATGCTGGCATAAATATGCTAAAGCTTCGTCATTCCTTGACGGTTTTTTGCTGCAATAAAGTCCACCATTTGTGGCAAATTCACTCCATTTTCTGTCAACCATATTTAACTGATCGGAACACTCCTTCAATAGAGATTGACCTTTGTCTGTATTTACAATTATAGCAGAAACCCCTTTCTCATAGTCAGAAATATCGAATTTTTCTTTGTTACCAATCCTCCAAAAATCGGCTACAGTAATATCGGAAAAATATCCCAAATCATGTTCCTTAAATTTGCATGTGTAACATGACTCTCGCATAAAAAATTCCTTAAAAAAAGCATTATAATATTCATTTTTATTGAGAAAACAATATTTTTTCCCTTTTGTTGTTTGTAAAAGAAGCAAAAGCCCACAACGCCAGCCTCGAATTTTCGTTCTGAAATTGCAGTCAATAACTTTCGTTTTGTGTAACGCCTCATACTCGGCAAGGTACTTTTGAAAAATTGCCTGCGAAGGGACTCCCTGACATAAAACATCTAACGTATATAAATTATCGTAGGACTGTTTGAGAAATGAGCGTAAACCTGCAATTTGGCATGGAGTACCACAAAAAAGGACTGATTTTCCTTTTCGTAAAAAGGACTCTGTTAGCGAATATGATTCTCCAATATCACTCTGGACATACTTAGAACGTCTCAAGGAATCAAGTTCCTCAACACATTCAATATACACATGTGCAAGACGCATGTCCTTTTGCCAAGCCGCCCCAAAGACGATTCCACCTTTTTTGAGCACATTGCTGGCAATGGTGGAAAAAATTCCACCCGAAGAACTTTTCATACGAATCTCTGGATTTTTACTCCATGCGGCTATTACAGATGTCGCCCCTTTATGGCAATTGCCTATTTTGTTTTGATGATTTAAAATTGGACATACATCCATACACATTCCACATGATTTACATTTGCGGAAATCAATTTCAGGATATAAGAAGCCATTTAAATTTTTTACACTTATAGCATTGGCTTTACATCTCTGTTTACATGCCATACAGCCGGTGCATTGAGATTGATTACAAAGATGTATTTTTTTTCCCAATCCTGACATAATTTATTTTCCAAAAAACTATATACAGCCTTTCTTCTTCAAGTCAACAAAAGCGTCAAGCAATTTGTCGTAATCTTCTTTCCTTAAATAGCCGATATGCCCTACGCGGAAAACAGAATCTTTCATGTCGCCCCCGTTGGGGCAAATCCACATACCGTATTCATCCTTGATTTTGAGAAAGATGTCGTAAGCTGATGCAGTCGTCGGGTGAAGCGGAGTCACCGCATTCGAGAGCGATTCGGAAACGATTTCATACGGCAATTTCAATTCAGCAAGTTTAGAACGGAAGTAGTTCGCCAGAGCAGCCGTACGTGCAATTTCGGCTTCGACACCGCCGTTTGCATCGATTTCTTTGAGGCGAGCGTTGATTTGGCGCAAGATGCTTACAGCGGGGGTCCATGGAGTTTGGCCGCGTTCAGCGTTCTTCAAGGCGATTTTAAGGTCAAGGTATTGGCATTTGCACTTGATACGCTCAACGCGATCGATGGCTCGCGGAGAAAGGACAATGACCGAGATTCCCGGCGGGCAGGCGAGCGCCTTTTGCGAGCCCGTAATCATGATGTCGGCGCCGAGGGACTCCATGTCGAAGGGATCAGCTAAGAAGGTGCTGATGCAGTCGACAATCAAGAAAAGGTTGTTGCGCTTGCAAAAATCGCTGATGAGCTGCATGTCGTAGTGCACACCAGTGGAGGTCTCGTGCTTGTTCACGATGAACGTCGTGTATCCCTTGCCTTCGAACTCGGCCAGGTGTTCCGTCTTTAGCGCCTTGCCAGGCTGTAGTTTGATTTCGGAGAAGGGAATTTCGTGTAGTTCGCAGAGTTCCACAAATCGGTGACCAAAGCTTCCGCCGTTCACAATGATGGCCTTGTCGACAGCAGTGAGCGTGTTCATTATGGCGGTTTCCATGCCGGCAGAACCTGAACCCGTGATAAAGGCGACTCTCGAATCGCCGGATGCCTTGGCGAATTTCTTGATGAGCCTTTCGTTTTCGAACATCAGTTCCGAAAATTCTGCCGTGCGAAAATAGGGAACCTGTTCTGCGCCGATGGCACGGACGGTATCACTGGATTGTACCGGTCCGACTGTAAAATTAATCATATTCTTACTCCTTTCTATTAAATACTGTGGAAATCCTTTTTTTCGGCAAATTGTTGCATAACATAAGCCATTTGAATGCTTTCTCGCCTTCGTAAACGAGCCGAAGAAAACCTCTTATTAAGAATGCAACTAAGAAATTCCTGAATTTCGTAGCGAAGCCCGAAGCCATCCCACTTGTAAAAGAATTTTTTGTTGTCATTCTGGTTTTCATATCGAAGTTCAAAATAGTCGGTTTTCCACCACGGAGCAGGCACATAGGCATATCCCTTGGTTCCGGAAATTACAAGATTGCCTTCAGTCTTTACGCCAAGACCCACTTTGAACGAACATGTCGCTTGAGGATACTGGAAAACGCCTCGCGTATAGATGTCAACCCCTTTTTCCATTCGACTATACAAAGTCAAATTGTCATACTGGATTCCAAGAAGTTTGAAAATAGGAAGCAGCGGATAGCTTCCTTGTTCATTCAAGGCCCCACCAGCTTGACTCTGGTCAAATTCTCGTCCATTTTTATCCAGTAACTGCGACAACGAAACATCAATATCAACAACGTCACCAATCAAGCCAGATTTAATTAGCACCATCAAATGATTAAATGCAGGACAATGCGCGGTCTTATTGGCCTCCATAAGGATGAGACCATTGGCCTCCGCCATCTGGTACAACTCTTTTGCTTGGCCACCATTAAGAACCATCGGAGTTTCACAAAGGACGTGTTTTCCTTTCTGCAAAGCTGATTTAATGTTCTCGTAATGTGATAAATGCGGAGTCGCGATATAAACGGCATCAATGTTCGAATAGAATTCACTATTAGTTTGACTAGCACGAATCCCCTCAAATTCGCGACAAAATAACTCTGTTTTTGAATAGTCCAAATCAATTGCCGACGTAACAACAGCGCCACTCACAATACTAGATTCTAATGGAAATCTTCTCGCGACACGTCCACATCCTTGAATTCCAATTTTAACAACATCTTGAGATTCTTCACGAAGCTGAGTTGATGATATCCCTTCAGTGCGAGGCAAATATACAACTTTGCAGTATTCACTCAGGTAATCAAATTTTCCTTTCCAGTCACTCCCTATAGCAAAAATATCCACATCATATTTTTGAATGTCATCGATTTTTTGCCCAACATAGTCCTCAATGATAATCTGGTCAGCAAGACCTGTAGCCTTTACAGCATCAACTCTTTCCAATACATTGTTACGGACATTAAGTTTCCCTCGGTCGCGATCAAAATTGTCATTTGTGACGCCAACAATCAAGTAATCACCCAGAGCCTTGGCTCTCTTTAGCAGGTTAATATGCCCCTGATGCAAGAGATCGTACGTACCATACGTTATAACTTTTTTCATTTTTCTTCGCCTCTGTTTTTCAAAAAACGAACAGAATTTGTTATCGGATTTGTCAACCATGAAAAAATAGAGAATCTAGAAATACAAAACAAGAAAAAAATGACAATTGGAGTAATGACAAAAGCAAGCGAAGGATATTCCATTAGCATCGTTCCTTCAATAAAATAAAATATAAATCCAAGCATGAAGGTGTGATAAACATAGTACAACATCGTCTTTTTCCCTTCAACAGCAAAAATATTTTCGCGAGAAAAAAAATGTAAAAATAAATTTAGCACAGAAACACAAATCAATGAAGACACAATAAAAAACAAGAACCTATACACCAAAGAATGCCATAGCCCAAAAATCGATTCCGCATAAGGTTTTCCACCCCACACAATATCGGATATATTGAAATTTACCAAAAACAAACACAAAAGCAAAGAAATCAATATACAACTAACAGAAATAATCGTATTGATTGCTTTTATTTTCAACAAAGCATCTGTTTTTGAAAATAAAAAACCGCAAATAAAAAAAGGAAAAAACGAAAATGTTCTTTGAATGGACAAACCATAACCTATTGGCAGAAAACCACTAACAAGGCCGACAACCACAGCACTAATTAGAATAATCCATTTACTTACATGAAGCAAAGAAAAAAATTGAGCAGAAAAACGCCAATAGATCAAACTAAGAAGATACCAAAGCGACCAACTTGGTTCAATCAAACTATAAAGATTTATATTCTTATACAGCATATCAGGAATACGATGAAGAACGTCAAAAAGAATATATGATTCAAAAAGCATTAATAGACTAATCCACATTTTGACGGATTTCAATCCATATGATTTTGTAAAATATCCAGAAAGAAATACAAACAAAGGCATATGGAATAGATAAATGAAATTATAAATTCCATATGAAAGAGTTTTTTCTTTTATAAAAAAACCGAGGGTATGTCCCAAAATAACAAGACAAATAAGAAAAAATTTTACGGAATCAAGAGCAAAAATTCTAGGCATGTCTATCTCCACGTCACATTGTAATCGTGATGCGTGATTTGTTTTTCTTTAGGAGGTAATTTCATATAGTCACCAAAAAGAGCATGCAAATATTCATCATATTTTTTTACAGCTTTAACTGTCAAAAACTCAAACGGGACATCAACATAATCATCAAAAACAGACTTATTAACAACCTCTCTTAAACGATTATCGAGAGGAACAAGAATTCCCTTCATAGTGCACTTCCTTTTATCGTAAGTCATAGAGGCCCGTTCCATCGACTCCAAAATAGTTTTCCATGAAATTCTTTTTAGCACAACATGGGATATTCTTAAAAAAGCATTTTTCAAGAAAGAGCGTTGATTGTTTTCATTTACAATTTTTAGTGTATAAACGGCATTCAAAAAACTTTTTTTTGCCTGGAACAAATATTGTTGAATCCGATTCGACGGCAATGAATCAACAGGAAAAACATCTATGTATATTCCCATCTCAGGAGAATCTGAAATATTTTCTTTCAACAAGGTTTTTGTATCAACGACCTTCGCAAATGGGTAAATGACATTATTGTCTTTATCAAAATATTTAACTTCATATCTTTCATTACGAAATATTCGTTTGAATTTTTCGTAATCTTCCCTAGGCAACAAAATGTCTATATCGTCATCCCACGGAATAAAACCTTTATGTCGAATAGCTCCTAGCAATGTTCCAAAAGCAACAGAATAATTTAGAGAATTCTTTCGGCAAAAAGAATCTACTTCTTTTAACATATCTAATAAAATTTCTCTAATTTCTCTTATCTCTAGATGCCCTGTCATTATTTTCTCCTCAATAAGGAAAAATCAATTAATTCATACTTTAAGCAATAATAAAAACGATATGCTGTAGTTGCTATTTCTGACAAAAGGATAGCTATAATAAAACTCACATAAGTAATACTATTCGACAAATATAAAACAGCACATGTCACAACAAGAACAACCGTAGCTAAATAAACACTAACATTAAACGGTCTCGGATAGCCGAAAGAAACAAGAACCGGAGCCCCCATATAAACATCTATGCCGACAAAGAATGCCGAGAAAGCAGCAATCTTGATTAAAACAACTGATTCAGGCAGAGATCCATTCGCAAAAACAATATTTGCCAAAGGAGCCAAGGTAAACATGCATAAACTTGTAAAAAAGGATATCCCCATTACAACAAAAAAGAATTTTGTTGTAAACAACCGACTTTTCGACTTCGCAATATGAGGATAAACAGCCTGGTTTAGCATAGATACCGGCAATTCAGCTCCTACCGCAATTTTATGCATCAAATCATATGCGGCAACAAGATGCATAGAGAAAAAAGTTCCGCAGATTAACTTCGCAATTGATCCATTGAAGAAATTAGATATTCTAGACAAGAAAAAAGGGAAAGCTTCTTTAACAGTATTTTTCATGTTCTGGTACGACGGCATGAAAAAACGAAGCCTAATTATACGCACCAAGATAAAAACTGATACACAACCCGCTAAAAGATTACACGAAGATTGCAATAAAGCTATTCTTTCAAAATGTTCAGGTATTCTTATAAAAATAAAAATACTTCCTGTGTACAAAAAAACAGAAGTCGCCCGAATAACAGTCAAATATTTCATCTTTTCAATTCCCTGAAAAAACCATGTCGGGAAAAGTACATCTGAAAAACAAGTCAAAAAAGCACTATAGAATAGGAACAGATGTGCTTTCCCAAAAGGAATAAAAAAAAGTCCTATTGACAAAACCAAGAAGGATATTAAAAAAAATGTGAATTTCACCCCCAACACAGTACAAACAATTTCACTTAATTTTTTCCTTGATTCTCTATTAACGGAAATTTCTTTAACAGCGGAAACATCTAGACCAAAATTTACGAAATATGAAAAATAAGATACAACTGTCTGAGCAAAGATTACAGTTCCATAATTTTCAGGACCAACTGTTGTTATCAAATAGGGCAATGCAATAAAGGGCATTAACAAACGAAGAAATTCAATTATCGTCAAATACCCTGTATTTTTTAGGATTACGGAATGATTTTTTATTTTCTGAAAAAACATAGAGTATTCATCATTTCCAATAAAAGTTTATTTCACTCTGTTTCGGCTTCTGATCTTCTACAGGAGGCAATTCCATATAGTCACCATAAATATTACGAAGGAATCGGTCATATCCATTCATTGCATAAAAAATTGAATCTTCGAAGGGAACTTCTACAACATCCCTAAAGTCATCAATGTGCTGATAATTTTTTACACCATCATCCAAACAGACGATTTGCGACCAATGGTTTGTCTCTCCAAACTTGTAGCGTTGAGCATTCTCTTTCAACAAGTTGTTGTATTTCTCCAGATTCTTTCCACCTAAACGAACAATCTTTTTAACAGCAAGCTTGATATTATATAATAAAGATAGCCTCTTCGAAAAAGAATGTCTTGTATCTCTACAGCGCTGTTGATTGATCCACAAATCATATCCATACGATATATTTTTTTTGAACTCGTCAAAATCATCACTCACTCCATCAACGGGAAAAATGTCAATCCACACTCCAGTATCATAACTACACCACATCGATGGAGTTTTTGCCAACGTTCGATCCATATCACAAACACGAGCAAATCCAAGCCAACATTCAGGCATTGCTGGTGAAATCAAATGATATTTATCAGAAGCGTACATTTGACAAAAACGGTTAAACTCTTCTCTAGGCATAATAATGTCAATATCATCATCCCAGGGAATAAATCCTTTATGCCGTAGTGCTCCAATCAAGGTTCCATATGCTAAAGAGTATTTTATATTATTTTGTTTACAGAAACCATGAACATCTTTTAAAATGTTCAAACTAAATTCCTGCAACTCTTTTAAAGTCATCTCTTTCATTCTTTATGTACTCTTATGAGAATAATTTTTTACACATAATTTTTTTGTAAATAAACATGCGGCAAGAACTCCAACCGTATAAGCAAATGAACTTAGCAAATCTCCTCTCAATATAAACAAAAAAGCCCCCAATAAAACCAAATATTCAATGTTCCATGAAAACGAAATAAATAAATTTTTTTTATTCCAAAAAGTATTATCCATAATTGCACAGAAAGCGGCAGTCAAGATAACAAACAACAATATTCCAACATACCCAAAATTTATATAACCCTCACCAAACAACGGCATAGAAATATTACCAAACACATGCTGCCCTTCAGCTAAAAAAGCTCCACTGCCAATGGGTTTTGATGGCCAAAAGCTCCGAGGCAAGAAAAAAAGTGCGACCCCTAACAATTGCCTTCCGTACGTTATAACATCTAATTTCAACAAAGCCATAAATTCTTGGCTAGCATCATAATTCATTGAATTCAGATATTCTAGATTAACAGAATCAAAAGATATTGATCCATTAAAATACCGGAAGTTCCCCAAAAAAGGGAAGACGACTAACAAAAAAACAAAAAGTATTAGAACAAAAACATATCTTTTTCTCATAAAAGTCATCAAAAGTAACATTATTGGCAGCCAATACATAGCTATGGCATTTCTGGATAAGCCTAAAGGAAACACAGTAACAAGCATTTGGAGAAATAATATAAAAGAATATTTCTTAGGAATTTTTTTTAGCAAAGCGAAAGCGCAACAAGCAAATGGAATTGATCGAATAAATTTATCTACTAACAAATTCATTGAGCCATCTGTTTTTACAATATAAAGATTTTCTGCAAATCCTCGAAAAAACAACATTCCCATCCGATTTTTGTAATACCATAAAGTTAAAACAACAGCGAAAGAGGATATCGCTAAAAGTTTATAGTAATTAACCTTTTCATTATCTATTAATTGTAATTGTAGTCCAAAATTTCTCTTTATAA
The DNA here is from genome assembly GCF_002210325.1 of Fibrobacter sp. UWB1. Lineage (NCBI taxonomy): Bacteria > Pseudomonadati > Fibrobacterota > Fibrobacteria > Fibrobacterales > Fibrobacteraceae > Fibrobacter > Fibrobacter sp. UWB1. The sequence continues at coordinate 146,287 of NZ_MWQL01000006.1, read as the reverse complement.
AATAGTGATATAGGATATTAAATACACCGATAATCAAAAAAATAATAATCTGAAAGAAAACATAATCTCCATCATCAAATGTCACAATAAGTGATGTAACTATGCTTTGCGACGAATATTGTATTGCATTTGCAAGAATAAAAAAGAAGAGTATAAAGAAATTAACAATTTTGTGTAACGAGAAGGGTTTTTCAGCATAGGAAAAAATTTCATTTATAACAATAGCAGAATTTATCAATGCCAACAAAAGAAAAATCTTTGATGTCATTTGCATATTCACAAGATACGCAAATACAATAAAGAATAAAGGTAATTTTAAGAACAAACCGGACAGACTCATTTATTCTTTATTTCCTCAAAAATTCTAAGATAAATTTTGTATTGGGAAAATTTTTCATATGTTTGAGCATTTTGAGCACAATTTCCTTGAAGCAAGTTTCCACATTCTATCACATTCAATACTGCTTTTGGTGCGATTTCTTTTATAACAATTCCACAATCATCAATCACCGTCTCCGGAACAGCTGTGTAATTTGACACAACGACAGGTGTTCCGCAAGCCATCGCTTCAACGGTGGTGAGTCCCATAGTTTCTTCTCTACTTGGGTTCAGAAAAACATCCGCAGCCGTATAGATTTCTGCCAGTTCACGAACATTGTTTGTTCTTGTTATTTTTATAATATTGTCTGGTAATTCTTTTTTCTGTTTTTCGCTAAGGCCAACCAAAACTATTTTATAATTGTCATCAAGAATTTTTGACAATTCAACAAAGTCGTTCAAGCCCTTGCGTTCTTCCCAGATACTAGCAACACCAAGGATGACCTTTTTACCGACAAGCCCGTTTTTTTCCCTGAAGTTACTGGGAGTCGGCTTAAACACATTCAGATCAATCCCATTCGGAATCACTTTTATCGGATAGCGGCTTAAAAATGATTGCTTAACTTCGTTTGCAAGCCATTTTGAAGGGGTTACAAGTGTCATTTTTTTGACACTCGTGAACAAAGCCTTCTTTTTCAGCCAATTTTTCTTTGAAGCATCCAGCAGCAAACTTGAAGGGTAACGTTTCTTTTGCGGGCAATTATAACAGCCCGTTTTCCATTTATCGCATTTTACATAACTATAATATGCACAATGCCCGGTAAATGTCCAACAATCATGCAATGTCCAAACAACGGGCTTGTCAGCTTTGGCCAAATAATTGAATAGGAATTCAATATTAATGTAATAACCATGTATATTGTGCAGGTGAATTACATCGGGGTCGTATTCTTTTACCCATTCAATAAACTTTTCGGTAGCGCGCCTAGAACCAAAACCTGTATTATCGAAAATCCTGCTCTGCAGCGCATGGCATTTTACGTCGAAATCGCTACCTATACGGACAGCATACTTCCGGTATTTTTCCGGGACTGTTTCTCGGCCGTATGCAATTTTGCATTCGTGCCCGTTCTGTTCCAGGACTTCGGCCAAATCAGTACAGATTCTACCTGTACTACGAATTCCGCAAACGCTGTTTATCTGGAGGACTTTCATTTTTTATGTCCTCCAATACTCTTCTATCTCGTCCATCAGTTTTGCCTTGCTGAAATGGACCTCGGAATATTCAACAGCATTTTTACCCATTTGGAGCAATTCGGGATTGTCCTTAACCTCAAGTATCGCCCGAGCCAACGCATCAGCATCGCCAATGGGCGCACATACGCCGCAATTTGCCTCGCGCACAATACGTTCCGTCTCACCGCACGCACTAGCCACGATGGGCTTCCCGCACGCCATGTAAGACTGCAACTTTGCAGGAATCGTCTTTGTGAATAACGGCGTATCCATAAAGGAGATAAACGCGGCATCGCATTCAGCGAGTATCGCCGGTATTTTTTCGGCCGGCTGGCGGTCAATCATGGTAAACATGTCGCCAACGCCATTCTCTTCTATCTGCTTGAGCAGTTCCACCTTGTTGCGGCCATCCCCCACTATGGTAAAGTTCACGTTAGCCTTGCCTTTAAGAAGGGCTGCCGTTTTCGGGAGGATTTCGAGGCCCTGCGCCTTGCCGATGTTGCCGGTAAAAGCGATTTTAAAGAGATCCTTCGACTTCACTTCGTTTCGCTCAGGATGACACAGTTGAGATCCATCGGCTTCGCGGGGATGACGAGAGGCGGCGGGTTTGTAGAAGTCCTCTGCGTATTGCGGGAGGTAGTGGACTTTCTGTTCCTGGCCGGGGCAACGCATCTGGATGTCGGTCACAAAACTCGGGCTTGTGGCGAAAATCGCATCACAGCGTTTGTAGATGTAGTTGACCATACGACTGATGGGGCCAAGCACCGCCTTGCTGTGGATTCCAGTCACGATTTCCACGTTTTCGGGCCAAAGATCCTGCACATACAAGTAATTCGGGATTTTACGACGCTTGGCAAACCATACCCCAAGCAAGGCCTGGGTCATGGGCGAAACCTCGAAGGTGAACACATAATCTGCCTTGAGGCTTGTAAAATGCGACCAAAAGAACCCGCTCACCACAAAGCTCAGGTAATTGAGTGCAAGGCGAACAGAGCCATGGCCTCGAGCAACAAGCGGCAAACGGATGATTTCTACGCCGTTCCATGTTTCGCGGCGATTCTTGAACCAGCCGTAACCCTTGTAGAATTCACCCTGCGGGTAATTAGGGATTCCCGTAACAACAGTTACCTTGTGGCCCCTTTTCACCCATTCCTGGCACATGTCATTAATCCGAAACTGCTCCGGATAAAAATATTGGCTTATGACAAGGATGTGTGCCATGGGGGTTACTTTACCTCAATGGTGTTCTTACAACAAAGGTGAAAGCCGCATTTATTGTAAAAACGTTGTTTGGTTTCACCCATGCCTCGACTAAAATCCGGATGCCGTCTATTGGCAACATAGGCATACTTTGTTCCAACTTTTTTGGAGGATTTTGTCTTCAAAAAAAGCTCTATGGTGGACTCTAGTTGATCCATTGCCGATCCAACATCCTTCTTTGTACGATCTTTCATTTCAACAAAGGCAAGCCAGGACTTGTCAGTTTTGTAAAGCATTCCATCGCACATACTGCGTTCTGTCCCACTATCCTTGCCAACCGTTATATTCTTGTCAACAGGCACGAACTGGAGCATGTCTGCGGCGTTGTTAACAACTACCGCTTCCCACTCTCTTTGAGGCTCATTTTTTGTCGTTCTCGCAAACATCTCTCCCTGCTTGTCAATCAAGCCAAAAAGAGAATCGTTGCGAGGCGGTTCCTTGCGATATACAGGGTTAAAGAAATCCATTACGATTCTACCTCATCCTGGATTTCCAAAAGCGCATCAAAAAGGTCATTCGTTTCGCTTAACGCAGAATTCAAGAAATTCCTGTCGCTGGGGATTCCGTCGTAATTGTCTAGTAGTCGAATTTCACCTTCGGGCGAAATCTCGTAAATAAATACCTTTTCAGGACGCAATGCGCCACTACGAGGCACAACGGCATCCATTTTTTCTAACAGTTCTTCTTTATTTTTTACAGAGCGTCTCACTTCGTCCTTGAGCATACCCGCCTTTATAGCCAGCGTAAGGTAGTTCAACATATAGGGGCTATGAGTCGTAAGCACCAGTTGGTTCAAGACCAACTCATTGTTCACCTTCAGGAGTTCATTTAATACATTGCGCTGAGTTTCGGGGTAAAGATTCTGTTCTGGTTCTTCAACAATGTTCACCAAACGCCCGTTAAAGTAACCCGCATGGAGTTGCTTAATCAAAGTCGCGCGCATGGAGCTAGAAAGTGAACTATCCTTCAAAAGTTTAGCAACTCGTTCTACGATCTTGCGGCGCTCAGAGCCACTGGCAGCATCCAATCCCGTTTTTTTATTTTCCTTAATCTTGTTAAACAGATAGCGAGAAACAATGACCATGGGTACCATGGACTGGAATCCGCTAGCAGCCTCGGTCAACTTAATCTTGAATTTGGAGTCGTTGAGCCAAGCGGTATTGGTAGATTTGTCGTAGGTGACTTTGAAGCCATTCAGAGGAAGAGCAAAGGGCTTTGATGCATTACGGAGAGCATTTGTATATTCATCCAGGAGCACCGAAAGAGATCCAGACAAATTCCGAATATCTTCTGCATTGTCCAAGGCTGTCATCAAGTTCCGTTCCGAAGGAATGTACATAATCTGCGGACGGATAAAGCTACGCATTCCCTTCCGCTCTTTGATATCCAACTTACCGTTTTCATAGGAGAAAACGTACTTTGTACCCTTAAAATAAAGGAAAGTATCGGCCTTGAAATAGTTCTGTATGTTATGGAACGCGCAATACTTTTCGCGAAAATTTTTGGCACTCAGTTCGTTGACATCGAAATCACCGCGCACCAAAGCCTTTTCTAGCCAAAGAAATGTTGATAGCAGCTTTGCAATGGAGCTTTTACCTGATCCCTGCATACCGCAGAACACAGTAACCTTGTTAATCTTAAGATTCACCGAGTTTCGGTTGACTATAGGGCCAAAATTTTGTATTACGAGTTCTTGCATAAGCTAAATATACCTTCTTGCCGTAAAAAGGTTACCCCTCCGTCTTCTCGATAGCCTCTTGCAGGCTATACTTCTGGTAGGGTTCCTTGTACACGCTCATGGACTGGTCGTAGGCCAGGTTGCCGAAGGCCTTGTTCACCAGGCCGGTGGCATGGCTCATCAGTTTCAGTGCCCAGCCGAATCCGGGAATCAGCACACAGCGCTTATGGTGGGCCTTGGCAATGAGCGAAATGATCTCGCTGGTGTTGCTATACTGCGGGTTCTGCGGCCAAAAGGTGCCGTGCTCGCCATTTTCAATCATCAGGCGCACGAATTCCACCAGGTTCCCTATGTAGAGCATGCTGCGCTTGTTCTCGACCTTCGGGAACGCGGGTAGCTTGCGGGCCAGTTTGCTGAGCAACGGGTAATTGCCCTTGCTCCCCTTGCCGAATATCATGGGCGGGCGGAGTATCACCACCCTGAAGGTGTCGCAGTCCAGCGGACGGATGCCGTTTTCGGCCTGCACCTTGCTGTCGCCGTAGCAGTTGGCGGGGTTCACGGGGGTGTCGCGGGTAATCAGTTTCTCTTTGCCAATGGGAGCGCTGTCGCCATACACAATGGCGCTGCTCATGAATATGAACTGCTTTACGCCAGCGTCTTTCGCCTTCTTGGCACATTCCACGGTCAGATCGGTGTTCACAGCGTAGTAGAGTTTCGCGCGTTCGTCGCTAATCTTGCCGTTGTCGCTGTGGGCGATTCCCGCCACGTGGTAAACGGAGTCGTATTGGCTAAAATCGTGGCTGCGCCAGGCGTCGCCAATCATGTCGAGGGTATCCACCTGGTACTTGCCCGCAAATTCGGGCTGTGCAAGGTAGTTGGCAAAGGAGGTGCCAATGTAGCTGTTCGCGCCTGTTATCAAGATTCTAATCATAGCACCTACCTAGATCCTTCGACTTCGCTTGCGCTACGCTCAGGATGACAGGGCGAAGCTTGGTCAGGATGACACGCAGATTCGTGCTTGTGGATTTCGCCGGTGCCGCCTTCTACCACGCCGTCGCTCTTGAGCACGCTAATAAACGTACCAAAGAAACACTTGCAGTCAAAGGCAAAGCTCTGGCGCTTTACGTATTCGCCGTCGAGGGCCGCCTTCACGGGGATTTCCAGTTCGTCGCGGCCGTTAATCTGCGCCCAGCCGGTCAGGCCCACGGGCACGTCATTGGCACCGTACTTGTCGCGTTCGGCAATCAGGTCGTACTGGTTCCACAAAGCCGGGCGCGGGCCGATAATGCTCATGGTTCCCTCGAAAATATTGAACATCTGCGGGAGTTCATCGAGGCTGGTCTTGCGGAGGAATCCGCCCACCTTGGTAATCCACTTCTTGGGGTCACTCAGTTCATGCGTCGGAGCATCCTTTGGCGTGTCGGTGCGCATGGTGCGGAACTTGTAGATGTTAAAATGCTTCTTGTGGAGCCCCACGCGCTTTTGCTTAAAGAGCACGGGGCCCTTGCTGTCGAGCTTGATGGCAACAGCGATGGCGAACATGGGGAGCGCGAGCACCACGATGCCGAAACCGGAGAGAACAATATCGATAAGGCGTTTAAAGAAATGCTTGTACATCAGGGACATCCCTCTTTTGGGGGTGCAAAATCAGTGCCAAAGTTGTGACCTTCGAGACCCAAGCCCTGTTCCTGGCAATACACGGAATTGCAGGGAATCTTGGTACCCGCGGGGACAATCGCAAGCGATTCCACCACGGCGTTGCAGTCCACGTGGCAGAACTCGCCGATAAAGGCGTTGTGGCGGATTACGGCCCCGCTCGAAACAAACGTGGCGGCAGCGACCACGGCGCCCGCCTGTACGGTGGCGTTGGGTTCGATGCAGCAGCCCTTCTGGAGTTGCGCACTGGGGCTCACGTATGCCGCGGGGTGCACGAGAATCGCGGGGGTAATGCAGTTGTAGCGCAACTGCTCGGTAAGCTTGCTGCGCAGTTCCGGATTCCCGATGGCCACAAAACCGTAGCGGAACTCGGCGGCAAACTTCTCGATGTCGCGAGTAGTGCCCACGACAGAGTGTTCCGCAGCCGCCGCAGGGTCCTTCGCAAAGGAATCGTCCAAAAAGGCGATGCGCTCGAAAACGCCCATGGCCTCGGCGATTTCCTTCGCCATGACGCCATACTGGCCAGCACCTAGAATAAGGAGGTTCTTGTTTTGCGCCACGCCGCAGACCTCGGGGTTAAGTTTGAATGCCAAATTTAGACCAAATTTAGTAAACTTCTGTATATAATGTGATTTTACTTTAAAAATAATGACGAAAAACTTACGAAAACAAGCTTCAACATAAAAAGCCCGGCTACATCGCCGGGCCATCAAGAAATATTTAGTAGTTATTTTCCAAGTTTCTCTTTAATCGCAAGGACATCCTCTTCCGAAAGCTTGGAAATGCGCACAACCTTTTCAACGGAATCTCCGTCCGCAAGCATAGCCGCAGCCATTTCTAGCTTGGCTTTTGCTATACCTTTTTCCTCGCTTTCATGAAGGTCATATTCGTAAGTCATGTACTTGTTCCTTATGAGAGTGTCGGCTTTGTAATAAGACACCTGGTCGTTGATGGTTTTAGTTTCACGGGAGTCCACATTCCGGGTCGCAAAATACTTCATATAAGCCTTAACGGCCGGGTCTTTGAAATCCTCGTACTTTTTAAATATATAAAAGTTTTTGAAGGTGCGGTCATTCAATGTGACACTAAAATCTTCGCGCGCCCTGTTTTCGAAATGATAAGCGGGGAACCCACGTCCAAAAATATCCATCGGGCAAAGGAAGATGATGTATTGCTCCTTGAGACTAGTATAATAGCCACCCTTTGAAAGAGCCACGCCATCACCTACGCTCTGATAGTATCTAGCGCGCTGCGGGAGCTCCTTGGTATCAATCATTTGACGCCTTCGGCGTCTGCGGCTGCACTCGGTCATAAAATTATGCAAGCATAATTTTGCGACGCTCGTTTTGCACGCTACTGCATTTCCAAATCAAACGAGTCCGAACATAATCGGATCTGTAATGTCAAGGTCGTCAAAAGACTTGATATTCATTGGTATTTTCCTTTTGCGTTAAGTTGTGGAGCTCTCCCTCTTTCCTAACACGCTTTTGACGCCTTCGGCGTCCGCGGCTTCATTCGGTCGCAGAAAAATGCAAGCATTTTTCTGCGACACTCATTTCGCACGCTTTTTTCAGGCGTTTGAATGCCAATTTTTTGTAAAACTTTTGTAAAAACAAGATTTTCCCCCGGCCACCACTCCCCGACCACCCCCCAAAAAATTTTTGGGGGGAAGAGACGTGCAGAACTTGTGAATAGCTGCAAACAATGTTTGACATTTAAAAATATCTGTTGATAGCAGCAAACTATTGTTTGCCAATTTAGGCTTTTTTTCGTTTTTTACGATTTCATTTGATAGATTTCTCCTCCAGCTTTTATGGAGGCTTTATGAACCGCAGTGATTTTTTTTGCCATGGTTAAGGATGTTCACAAACATCCTGAACGACTGGCCGAATACCGCAAAACCTACAAGAACGTTTATCCGTTCAGTGACGGGATATTCAAAATGCTTATGGCAAACGAGGCCAAGCCCGAGCGTACCGTGAAGTTTTTGAACGCAATGCTCATGCTTTCCGGTACGAACGCAATCAAGACTTTCTCGTTGGGGGTTCCTGAGAATCCAGGCGTTCTAGACGACAAGTCCGCCATTTTTGACATCTACGGCATAACGGAAGCAGGCAATCCCGTTCTTATCGAAGTACAGCAGAATTTTAACACGCTATTTATCGACAGGCTTATTTACTACACATCCCGAGTTATTTCGCGTACGGTCAAAAAGTCAAAGGATTACAACCTGCCACACATCTATGTACTTTCACTGTTAACCGAGAACCAATTTCCACTAGAGCGCAGCACCTATCTTCACCATGCACAGCTCGTGCGCAACCGCCGCCTGTTCTACGAAAAATTGGACATTTATCTTATTGAAATCGAAAAGTTCTTTGCAATCGATGACCGCACCAAGCCCGAGAATCGAGAAATGACCGACAGAGCCGAAATGCTCCGCATATTCCGAGATGTTCTCGAGGAAAAGGAAATACCTGTTGAAAAGTTGCAGAGATTGCTTGACAAGGACTTTGCAAAAGATGTATCTTTGCAGGGGTATACGGACGAAACGCTTTTGAACGAGGTTGATGGAATGACAGACTTGCTTTACGAAAAACAGGGCTCATACCAGCAGGGTCTTGACGACCGCGGACGCCAAGACGCCCAACTCATGGTCGACAAAGGCATTCTGACTCCTGAGAAGGCAGCTGAACTCTTCCACGTTTTACCCAAAGATATTCTTCCATCAAAGCAATAATTCTAAGCATTTTAAAAAGCCCCTTTTGGGGCTTTTTCAGAATTGCGGCAACGATCGTGACCCCTTGGGGACAAGACTCGCCAAGCGAGGCTTGGTTTTACGAGGTGCGCGGGGTGGCAGAGCCGCAACGCGGGCCCGTAAAATAGAGCGTGACGGCGTGGAGCGCTAGCGCAGCGCCGGGCCGCCCAAAAGGAAAAAGTCGAGGCTGGTGGAGCGGAGGAACTTGCCGTAGGCGTTCAGCCGCATGTCGTCGGGGAGCAGGTTGCCCTGCGCGTCACGCTCGTTGGACATGGTGCGGAACTTGACGAGCTTGAAAATCTTTTCGTTAAGGCCGGGGCGCGGTTGCGTAAAGAAGGGGTTGCCCTTCATTTTGACTGCACCAACGAGGGTGAGAGCCACGAGGAGCGGGCTCAGGCAGACAATGGCCAGGAGCGCGCAGCAGAAATCAAGGACTCTTTTTAGACAGCGGGAATACACCAGCGCAGACCTCGGGGTTAAGTTTGAAAGCCTATTTAGACCAAATTTAGTAAACTTCTATATATAATGTGAATTTGCTTTAAAAATAATGACGAAAAACTTACAGAACCGGGTTCGCATAGCGAGCCCTTCATTTGTCTTGCCGGCCCTGAGCCGGCACCTCCTTTTTCCTTTTATCGTAACGTGATATGATTAAAAACGCCGTTTTTTCGTGCTTTTGAGCAAAAAATCAACCTGTGCAAAAATTGCACAGGTTCTCATGGGTAAAATAGCAGCAATCACAGCCGCCACCACTCCCCGACCACCCGCCCCAACTCTTTGGGGGGATGGAGGCCTGCCGCTCATTCTTGACACTTTTTGTCAAAATAGTTTATTATCTTTAAAGAGATTAAGATGAATTAAGGAATAAAACATGAAAAAGAAACTACAAATATTTGTTTCATCCACCTACACCGACTTAAAGGAAGAAAGACAAGCCGCAGTAGAAGCAATCTTAAAATCAGGAAACATCCCTGCCGGAATGGAGTTGTTTACCGCAGGAGATAAATCACAATTAGAAACCATCACAAGATGGATCGACGATTCCGATATCTACATGCTTATTCTAGGCGGAAGATACGGATCTATAGAACCCACCACAGGCAATAGCTATACAGAAGTAGAATATGATTATGCAAAATCAAACAACAAACCTCTATTTGCGGTTGTTATTTCAGATAAATATCTAGATGAAAAAGCAAAAAAAGACGGATTATCTGTTAGCGAAAAGGACAACCAATCTAAATACAAAGCATTTAAAAACAAAGTTCTAAGCAATATATCCGTATTTTACGACTCCCCTAAAGACATAAAATTAGCCGTTCACGAAACTTTAGCCGACTTTAAAGACCGCTACGATTTTAAAGGTTGGGTTCCTGGAGATATCGAAAATAAATTAGACGCATTAAGTGAAGAAAATGATAGTTTGCGAAAAGAAATTCAGGAACTAAAAAAAAACAACACTGTAAAAGTATATTCCAGACAGCAATGTGAAAATGAAACCGCTCAAGATCAAGAATTTGAACAGATTTTCTCGGAATTTGAATCAAGAGTTTTATCGTATAAAATAGATGGGGTAGAATACCAATCAAACCTGAATTTCTTTGTTAAAACTTATTGTTCAGCAATGATTACTGGCGTGTACAACAACTACGGTTTAACAGAAGTTGCGAGTCTACTATTTTACAGTATTATGCCTCTTCTAAATTTGCACGATCTTGCGGAAATGGAGCCTGTCCCCAAAGTGGCATACAGACGTTTTTATTTAACTGGCAAAGGCAAAAAATATGCTCTATTCTTAGAGAAGAAAAAGAGCTGTCAAAAACAGTAAAATTCAAATAGGGACATTCTTATGGAAGAAATAATAGCAATTCTAAAAGAGAGTGTGGTAAACATAAGAGCAATCAAACAAGGACATATCCGTTTTTAAAGGAAATATCCAATGTTTTATATTTCTCGCAAATAAAGGGATAAACGCCTTAAATCTAGACAATTCGAATACAAGTTGACTACGCGCAATTTTCTTCGCAGACTTTGGATGACACTCAAAATGCCCCACTGCTAACGACGATACGTTTTCAAAACTTTTTTCGAATATCGCTTTTGTATCCTCATCAGGAAAAACAGTTGTCTCAATAAACGTCTTTTGGGGATAAAGGTTGAATATTCCGATTTTAAAAGGTGTTTCTAATACAATTCCTGAAACAGGCAAAACAACCATATTGTTTTTTACAGAATTCTTTATATTTTCAGTCAGAGATTTCAGTACACCTTCTGTTGGTTCATTGTTGTTTTTTATAGAAATAGCCGCATCAAGAATGAAGTCTCCCATCTGTTCCGGCAAAATTGCTTTTGTTGCATATTTTCTTGAAATACTTAACAACTTATTTTTTCCATCATTGACTAGAGAATATGATAACCTGAATTAACTTCACAGTTGTATTAGGGCCAATTATTTCAATTTATAATAAAAGACCTTATTTGGCAAATATTTTTTAATTTCCCAATATCCACTCACCAAAGAACGGGTCTTCAAGTTCGTAGCCAACGGTTTTGATTACGTACCCCTGTTTCAACAGACGTTTGATAGAACTGAACGAGGTGCTGGTGGGTACAGACCTGTCTGTTATGGGATTTTTCTTGTTGGCAAGCAACAACATCACCTTGCGATCGGTACGGTTCATGTTCGCCCAAAGACGCTCGTAGTCCAAGGAATGTTCCTCCACCTGTCTCTTTATAGCATAGGCAACGACATTTTCCGTTATCTTGCTATACACTATGGCGTTATAAACTGCGGCAGCCAGCTGTTGTGTGTAGTAGGGATGAACATCCGTAAACTTGAGAATTTCCTCGGTGATGGCAGCCTTTTGCGAAGCGGGCATCTTGGGCAATCGGCTTTCGATATAGTTATAGAAATCATCGTACGGGATTTTCTTCAGATTCATTCGTTCGCCAAAATGGAAGAACGGGGACTTTTTCTTCTCAAAAATTTCCTCCATCATGGACTCCTGGCGCCCCATGAATATATAGTTCAGCCCCTTCTGCCGTTGCATAATGGCGCGCAGCTGTTTCGCCAGCGTCTTGTCAATGGAATTCACTTCCTGGAATTCATCGAACACCACGATGAGACGATTCTCAGCAGAAGACACCTTCTCTAGCAACTCCAAGGAATCTTCCAGCATCGCAGAAGATTTACCCACCGAGGGGACAAAACTCACGTCCATGCCATCTGTCATCGGATTGTAAGAGAGCGTGGGCACGACGCGGAAATGTTTCATGAAGTGTTTTACCTTCTCGAACTTATGAAGACGGAACACCTGACGCAAGACTTGTGCGGCTAGATCTTCCACATTCAAGACCTTCATGAAATCAATAGTAATGGACGGACGACCGATTTGTTGCAGGGCCTTTGCAACAAGACTACTCTTGCCAAATCGGCGAGGAGATATCAAGACCAGGTGGTTTTCGCTGTCCAGCATTTGCTTGATTTGTTCCAGTTCATTCACGCGGTCTGTGAAGAATTCATCTTCTACGATTGTGCCGAATTTAAAAGGATTCATAGTCTCTCCAGCGTCCAAAATTCCATTGCGAAAAATTTCGTTGCGAAAATTTTCGCAACATATATAATATAATATATTAATCCTTTTCGCGCAACAGAGCCAAGCATTTTTTTGAAATGAATGCCAAATTGCGACAAAAACGCGACAACGATCGTGACCCGTAAGGGCGAAGACTCGCGGAATGAGCCATTCACTTGCTGGCCGGAATGCCGGCGAATGTAGCGAGGCTTGGTTTTACGAGGTGCGCGGGGTGGCGGAGCCGCAACGCGGGCCCGTAAAATAGAGCGTGACGGCGCGGAGCGTTAGCGTAGCGCCGGGCCGCCCTGCAAAAAAATTACTCGAAGCAATCCTTGATGGTCTGGATGATAGTTTTACACATCTTTTACATTCCAGCCCTTTACAATTTCTACACCTTTTCTATTATCTGCCTGAGCGTCACCGAATAGGCTCCAAGCACTTGATTAATCAAGTGTTTTTTTCATATAAGGAGTACTATACCATGACGCAAAACCAAAATGCAAACACCCCCACCACCCGCAAGGAAATCCCCGAAATTCTGCGGGGCAAGCGATACCTGGACCCATCCTACGACCCGGCGTTTTACGCCCTGCTCGACGACGAGGAGGCCCTGGCGGACTTCATCAACAGCCTGCTGCACCTGGAAGACGGCCGCAAGATAAAGTCCATGAAATACACCTTCAACCAGCCGCTCATCTTGCGCGCACCAGAGGCCAAGGAAATCAAGTTCGACATCCACGCATGGACAGAGGACAACCGCTGCATGGATATTGAAATCCAGAGAGCGTCGCACCCATTCTTTACCGACCGTGTGTTGCTCTACGGCGCATACCTTACCATAGACGGCAAAATCAAAATGGACAAGTCCCCGGAGTTCAAGGCCCTGGAGGAGAACGAGAGAAAGCGCAGGCGCTACCAGTTGCCCGAAATCGTGTCTATCTGGCTGTGCAATTTCCCTCTTAGGCTCGAGCCGAAAAGTTTCCGCGACACCTGGCACCTGTACAGCGACAACGCCGTAAAGCAGGGGAACCCTGTACCCGTTTTCGACAAAATGAGTTATATTTTAATAGACTTGGGGGAATTCTCCAGGATTCACGCCAAGGCCGAAAGCCGCGAAGAACAATGGCTGTACCTGCTGACCCATGCGGGCAAGGCCAACGCTTCGATGGACTTTGCAGACCCTATTCTGCAAAAGGCCCTGGAAAGAATCGAGATTGGTTCCGCCAGCGATGAACTTCTTTCTAGTCAGGTAGACTCAATGGTTACACAAGACGAAATAGACGCGCGCATTGCCGACGGAGTGGTTACAGGTAGACAGCAAGGGATTCAGCAGGGTATTCAGCAAGGTATTCAGCAAGGTATTCAGCAAGGGATTCAGCAGGGGTTGGACTCTACGCTGACCGCGTTGGACCTGCTTTCCAAGGGAACCCCTGTAGCTACCATCGCCAAAGAGACCAAGTTGTCCGAAGATCACATTCGGCAACTCCAGTCCAAGATGACGAAGTAGTCCTAACTTACTCGAAGCAATCCCGAATGGTCTGGATGATTGCATCCTGCTGTTCGGGGGTCATCTTGTTGTCGCTGGGCAGGCACAGTCCACGGGCAAAGATGTCGGCGCCCACGTCGGTGATGCCGCCTGCGATGTAGGCGTTGGTGCGGGCGCGGCCGTTACCCTGCGCGGTCACGAAGGCGTGGCTCATGTACATGGGCTGCATGTGCATCGGCTTCCAGATGGGGCGGCCCTCGGCGTTCATGGCAGCGATGCGTTCCAGGATTTCCGTGGGGCAGCTCTTGCCCGCCTCGTGGATGTACAGGGCGTCGGTTTCGCCGCGCACCTGCTTGCACATGGCGTCCTTATCGATGATCATGCAGCTGAGCCAGAAGTTCGGTTCGCTGTTGGCGGCGTCGTAGGGGTTCACCTGCACCGGGAGGCCCTTCAGGCCCTCCTTGTAGCGCATGTAGATGGCCTTTTTCTGGGCGATGTGTTCTTCCAGGTAAGGCATCTGGCCGCGGACCACGCCGGCAATCACGTTGCTCATGCGGTAGTTGTAGCCCACCTCTTCGTGCTGGTACCAGGCGGCCGCCTCGCGGCTCTGGGTGCTCCACTTGCGCACCTTGGGCATGCCGTACAAGGCCTCGCCCGCGAGCTTGGTGCAAAGGCGCAAGGGAAATCCATGAAAATTGGTTGTCCGGAAATTCCGAACAAGCAAAAATTTTTTCAGAAACCCATTGACAAAGGCTGTGCGCGGAATTATATTGTAGTGCACAAGTGAGCATTAAGCCTGTTTTGGCTCGCGACGCAAAGTAACCTGAAGCCCCGCCTTTTCTAGCATGTAGGCGGATTGGAGTGAAAGATGGATAAAAAAGAGGCGCTGCCGGTTGCCGACAAGAACGAAATTATCGTGTACCAGCCGGAGGGCGGAGTTGTTTTCAACCTCCCGAACAAACATTGTCGAGCATATCGGCCATATATACGACGAAAATGAGTTGGACGCAGAATCAACCTGTCGGAAATTCCGACAAGTTCAAATTGAGGGATCCCGAAAAGTCAACCGTCAAATTCCGTTCTACAATCTCGACATGATCCTGTCACTTGGCTATCGCGTCAAGTCAACCGTGGCAACAAAATTCCGCCGTTGGGCGAACCAAGTGCTCAAGGAAAACATGCGCGAGGTCCACGACCGTTTCGTCATCGTCGACGATGTGGTTTACCACGTTGGGGCGTCGTTCAAGGATTTGGGGAATCAGATGACCGCGTTCTCGGTGCTGAACTTTGTCACCAAAGAACAGGTGCTTGCGATGGTGAAGCGTACGCAAAGTTCTTAAAAGATGTATCTTTAGAGAAGATCGAGGACGAATGTTCCGGCCTTTCCATCGAAGATGTCGTTGTCCTGCGTAGCCAGGCGGGAAACTGAGGCTAGATTCCGGCTTCCTTCGGCGTTGCTCAGGACAGGCTCTGGCTGGAATGACGCTGAGCGAAGCGCGGCTCCCCGACCAACCAGCCCCAAAATTTTTTGGGGGGAAGAGACGTGCAGAACTTGTGAATAGCTGCAAACAATGTTTGACATTTAAAAATATCTGTTGATAGCAGCAAACAACTGTTTGCCATTTTAGGCAATTTTTTGTTTTTGACAATTTTATTTGATAGATTTAGCCTAACTAAATCAAGTAAAGACTTGAATATCGATTGTATTAATGTATATTTAAAAAGAAGGTTTCAAATATGGCGACTTCAAGTATCAAAAACAGTTTCACAGTAGCAGGGACCAAGCAAGTAAAGTCCTTCGTTAGCGCTGTTGAACGTTCATTAAGGAATCCTGCATCAAGGAGTCGCGTCAAGGCAGAAGTTCTAAGCGGAGCTGCTGGACTAAAGAAGCTTTCTCTTCTCAGAAAAAAATATGGATTCTAAATCTTATTTCGTCTTAAACATTATGGAGTATCTCGGTACTCCGGCGGAAAAAGATTTAACAACCTTCAAAGAACAATTCAAATGTCCCATAAATAAAGACATTGAAGATTTTCTTAAAAATTCCGCCACTATTTTCGCAAAAAAACACCAGGCAATAAGCTATTTGGTCTTTTCTCAAAGGAACGGCGCTTTTCTGGGGTATTTTGCGCTTGCAATAAAAACAATTTCTGTAAAAGCACAGAATATTTCTAAAACCATCCAAAGAAAACTTTCTCGCATGAGCGTGCTTAACGATGATGGCGAATACAACATTCCCGCATACCTGATAGCCCAACTCGGGAAAAATTTTCAATCAGGGCTGAACGATTCAATTACAGGAAATGACCTGCTAGCCCTTGCCATGGAGCAGATTTCCCTTATCCAGTATAAGGTCGGCGGGATTCTCTGTGTATTAGAATGCGAGCAGAAGAAAGGCCTATTAGATTTTTATTGCGAACAGAATCACTTTGTCGAATTTGGCAAAAGAAATACCAAATCGACAAATAAAAGCCTCTTGCAACTGCTAAAGACTATTTAAAGCAATCCCTTATAGTCTGGATGATTGCATCCTGCTGTTCGGGGGTCATCTTGTTGTCGCTGGGCAGGCGGAAGCCTGATTTCCTGCAATAAAAGTCTACCCTACCTTATCTTCGCGCGTTTGTAGCGGCCGAGCAGGTCGAAGTAGCGGGCACGCGGCGAGATCTTTGCGGGGCGGCGCTTGCTTTGCGCGGCGGATTGTTCGCGCAATTTCTGGGCATCATCCCGTCTCTGGACTGCGGTGGTATGCACCTCCGGGACTTCCATGACAAATTCGCGCAGGAACGTGTCGTTAAAAATCGCGACGGAGAATCCCGTGGCCAGTTTCTTGTAGGTTAGGTTGTTCGTAAGCGAGTCGCCGCGGTACTCCGCGCACTTGTACTCGTCTCCGGGTACGCCCACGTAATAGTAATACGCCGAATCTCGCATTCCGGATCCGTAATCGTAAACGGTTCTTGACACCAGCGTGTCGTTGCGAAAAAAATATTCGGCGAAGGTTCGCCTGCCGCTGGCGGGGTCGTAGTCCTGTTCCGACGCGTAGAGGTCCGTCAACTTGTGGACGACCGTCTGAACCAACTCGCCGCTATTGTACATCTTCTGGAAAAAGTAGACCGTGTCGCCCGCGACAGAATCTGACAGCAACAGCTCGCGCCCGCTCCGGGTAAGCGTCGCCTCGTCGGCCGAGAGATAAATCCGGTTGTCGACCGGGTCGTTGTCCCTGAACTTGAACACCGAATGGTGGATCAGGCCATCTTTATAGTAATATTTCTGGTACCACTCGTGCACCTCTTCGGGGGCAGGCTGCTCCCTGTAGTAAATGGAATCCAGGTGCGGAGCATCTTTTATCGACAAGAAATTGAACGCATGGATTTCGTACCACGCCTTCGTGCAAGTGTTTGCCGCGGCAAAAGCCGCCAAAGCCAGCAAGCAAAACAAAACTCTTTTCATCGGGTCTTCCATGTTCCTGCCCCGAAAGGTAGTAAAAAGAAGCGCCCGCCAGCTTTTTTACAAAGTTTTTACGGGAAAATGGTATTCAAACGCTCCAAAATGGCGTGTTAGTAAAGAGGGAGTGTGCCAATGTGGAATGTGAAATGTGTAATGATAAATTTAGGAGTGCCAAATGAAAGAAAACATTGCGAAACAGAACGAAATACTCTTGTTTAGCAAATCGTTTGCGTTGCGGATTGTCCGGCTACATCGATATATGGTGTCAAATAAAAGAGAGTTCGTTCTCAGTAAACAATTACTCCGTAGTGGAACTAGTATAGGCGCGAACATAAGAGAGGCCCAATTCGCGCAAAGCAAGGCCGATTTCATTGCCAAGATGTATATCTCATTAAAAGAGGCTGGTGAAACGGAGTATTGGCTTGAACTGCTACATGAAGCCGGATATTTAAAGCAAAAAGAATTTGAAAGTATTATTACACCTTGCCAAACAATTGTCCGCATGCTTAGCGCTATAACCAAAACGGCAAAAATCAATAAATCTCACATTTAGCATTCCTCATTACACATTTGATTGAACGATCTCACTTATAAGAATTATTATATATTTACAAGGTACAAGGATTTTACGGACCCGGTCGTCAAGGCGTACATGAAGTATTTTGCGACCCGGAACGCGGACTCCCGTGAAACTAAAACCATCAACGACCAGGTGTCTCATTACAAAGCCGACACTCTCATAAGGAACAAGTATATGACTTACGAATATGACCTTCATGAAAGCAAGGAAGAAGGAAAAACTGAAGCCAAACACGAAATGGCTGAGGCTATGCTTTTGGATGGAGATTCTGTCGAGAAAGTCGTGCGTGTTTCTAAGCTTTCTGAAGAAGATGTCCTTGCGATTAAAGCGAAACTTGAGAAATAACCTTCGAAAGGTTTTTACAAGCACTGGAGGCAAACATGTTCGACCGTCATGAATACGAAGTTCTCGAAGCCGAAGCCTTCCTGAAGGGCGCCCAGCAGGAACGCGAAAAGAATGATGCGGACAATGCTGCTCGCGACACCAAACGAGCGGAGTTTTTCCGTTCTAAAGGTGTTTCCGAGGCGATTATCGCAGAAGGCTTCGCCCTGAAGTAGCTTCCATATTCACTTGAAATTGCCTTGACAGCCCGGCTTTTGCCGGGTTTTTCTGTTTTTACAAAGTTTTTACGGGAAAATGGTATTCAAGTGCCCCAAAATGGCGTGTTAGTAAAGAGGGAGTGAAACAATTTCACTCTAAAGCAAAATATCTTGACAATATCTAGATAGAAATATATATTATGAACATAATAATTAGCGAACACGCAAAACAGAGAATGGACGAGAGAGGAGCATATGAAGAATAAAGAACTTGCTTTGGCTCTTGAGAAAGAGTACGAAGAAACAGGCGATAATGCCGGTACCGCTATGCCTCCGGCACCCTCGATGGCAGCAGCCATTGCTATTGTCAAGAAACGCAAGACTAAAGTCGGGACTAGTTTTGATCCAGGCGTTTTGGAGGCGTTCAAGGCGAAGGCTGAACGCGTCGGCATTCCGTACCAGACACTGCTCAATTCCGTAGTCAAACGCTATACCGAAAGCAAACTTGACATAGAAGTTGCATAAGCTCACTGCCTGTCAATTTTCACAGTTTCACTAATATAAGTCTGCTGCAGCTTCACGTAGGTTACGGGGCAATGGAGAGGCGAAAGTTCTCGCTAGTGTGGTTTGTACCGAAGATTCTTGTGTGTTGTTGATAATGCCTAAGAACTTCTATGTCGAACGTGACTCGAGTCCTTTTTCTTTGCGATACATTTCCTCGATGCACGAGGGACCATCGCACCAGAACTTCAAAGATTCGTCGTAAAGTTTACGACCCGTTTGTGACGTGAGAAAATCTGCCAGGACTATCGACGAATCCTTTTTTTCCTTTTCAGCAATGGACTCAACGACCAGGGTTGCAATCTGGTCAATTGCCGCCTGAATCTGTTCCTTTTTCACATCCATACGCGAGTACTCTTTAAGAATTTCAATTGTTCAAGTGCTTTTGTCGTCCTGAAGCAGTATTGGTCTTTCAACCGCTCCGGAAGAAGCAGACTAATACAGAAGTTGTCCGCAGCTTTTGTTCCCATAACACCATACGCCCCGGTCATGTAGTTTGTCAAGGTGATGTTTGTCGCATCATTTGCAATTTTTCCACCAATGACATCGTATTGACTGTATATGCCGATCAGGTCCGAAAAGGCCCCCGACATTCGGTGGGCCACAATGCAGTGCAACCAATTTGTATCGGATGTCGGAAACAGGTGGACATTCAGCTCTCGCGGAGTGTACTCGAAATGCGAAACAATACCATAATTTTGAGCATGCGCAACGGTTCCATTGGCAATGGACTTTCGTACCGTAATTTTTGCAAAAGCTTCTGCCTGGGCAAGGTCCGTTGTCAAATAGAAGCCTTTGCCGAAATCTTTGTAGCGGGCGCAGCGCTCCAGGTCAGGAGCGGTCACCTCGCAAAAACTGCCGTGGTACAGAACGACGGGTTCATGCAGACAGAACATTTGGAACCCCTTTAGCCGCAAGATATCGTCTTATGTCATCAAGTACGGCCAAATCCCCCTCAATATGGAATAACTCCCACATGTCCTTTATGTAGCGGAATACGCCAAAGCGATCGAAGACCTTGACCATTTCGGGAATAGGAATACGCTCTTGCTCGGCAGCGAGCCGCACAAGTCGGGTCTGCATGTATGTTATTTGCATATTCTCGCTCATACCCTCTAAAAATAAATAATGTGCAGTAAAGAGTCAATAGGGAAGATGCCGTTGTTTCAAAGAATCACTTCCAATACGTCCTTGTTTAGAGTATTTCTAGCAACATCCTACGTGAAGCTGTAACCACTAAAAAGATTTTCTACCCTTGAATAAGCCGTTTCTAGTGTACGATTTTTTGAAGAATAAGCAATTCTCGAGCATTTTTTTGAAATTTGTTAAGATTTTTTGAAAGAAAATGCTTTTTATACTATATCTTTGAAAAAGATTAAGTTTTTTTGAATATGGACAAAGCCGATAACAAGTAAACTAACTTTCCACAATCTATTAGACTGATTATTTTTCATGTAGGATGATGCTGTTTTAGCAAATTAAACAACTATTTATAAGCACATGTCCTTAAATGTTATCAACTTCACGTTGGACTTTTCTGATACAGCCTGCATGAATTTCTTGGTAAAACCACTCTTACTAAAGAAGATAAAATGTTTCTCACCGTCACCTAGAAGCTCGGCTCTGCCAAAGAGTTCTTCCATAACGTCAATATCGACAAGCTTGTTTGTCCATTTGCATTCGCCAAATAGTTGTTGATTTCCGGCAAATCCAAAGATGTCGATTTCTTCTTCCCGTTTCTTTTTAGGATCGTTTCCCCACCATCGCCCTATATTTTCCGGTAAAAATGGGAGTGCAGCCAAGCCCTTTTCCGTATAAAGGTACTGTAGGCAGATATCTTCGAAAACATGGCCCATATATTCGTTAACTTTGTCTTCTACAAATTTTTTATAAACCAAATCCCCGACGCCGCGATTTATGTTCGTCAGGTAATTCCAGACAAACGTAAACCAAAATCTGTACATCGTATCGTTTATGACGTAAATAGATTTTCTGCTGCTTTTTTCCGTAGCGGGAATCTCGCGGCGTACAATGCCTAACTCCATAAGCGACGACAACACATTACTTGTCGCTCCGGTCTCGAGTCCGGCCTTGGTTGCGATTTCGTTCAATCGACTTGCACCTTGGGCGATAGCGGTTATTACGGCATTGTAGGTAGCGGGCGCACGCATTTCCTGTTTCAGCAAATTCAGCGGCTCTTCGAATAAACGGCCCCCGGGTCTGAAAAAGAGGTCTATTAAATTTTCGTTTAAACCCTTTTTGGAGTTTATATGCATGTAATATTCAGGAATGCCCCATAGCGCCCCGTAAAGAGTCGCCTGTTGTTCAGGGGCAAAATTTGCGCACAAAGCCCTACTTTCAAAAAAATCAAACGGCTGTATTTTCAATTGCGAAGTTTTGCGACCATAGAGAGGACTTTTATACCCAAGCACTTGTTTTTCCATAAAACTCATGGAAGAACCGCAAAGAACAAGCATCAATTTCGACTTTTTCCACACATGATCAATATGTTTCTGAAGCAATGAGGGAATGGAAGGCTCCGCCTTTGCTAAATAGGGGTATTCATCTATTACGAAAACGAGCCGTTCTTTCTGGCTCAAATCGTCGATGTACGAAAAGATTTTTTCGAAACTTTCGAAAGTTGAATCAGGTCCGCCAGAATATTCCATGACGGAATGCGATAGTTGAGATAAATTTTCTGCTACAGATGCCTCTATTCCTGTAAAAAAAATGACTTTTCTACCATCACAGAACTCGTTCAGAAGCATGGTCTTTCCTACACGTCTGCGTCCATAGATGACTGCAAATTCAAATTTTTCCGACTCAAAGAGGGCGTTTAATGTGTTAAGTTCTGTTCGTCTGCCATAAAACATAATTTACTCACTTTTGATTTACTAAATCGTAAATTAGCAAATGATGCGAATTCTGTCAATAAAATGAAGAAGATGTCCTTGCGATTAAAGCGAAACTTGAGAAATAACCTTCGAAGGGTTTTTGAAAGCACTGGAGGCAAACCTTTCGTTCTAGGGGTGTTCCGGAAGAGATTATCGCTGAAGGCTTCGCCCTGAAGTAGCTGACAAACTCGTGAAAATGTCTTTGAAGCCCGGCTTTTGCCGTTTTTACAAAAATTTTACAAGGAATCGGTATTCAATTGGCGTGAAAAAGCGTGTTAGGTAAGAGGGAGTGCGTCACAACTTAACACGGAAGGAACATAAACTATGACAATCAAATCTTTTGACGACCTTGACATTACCGACCCGATTATGTTCGGGCTCGTATTCAGCAATAAGCACATCGCAAAGCCCTTCATCGAGCACTTGCTGGATATCAAAATCGACCACCTGGAAACCCCGGTTCCGGAAGCGGTCTTGAGCTACGACGCAGAACACAAGGGCGTCCGCTACGACGTGTTTGCACGAGAGACCAACGAAAATGGTGAAATGATCCGTTCTTTCGACCTAGAAATGCAGATGGTTGACACCAAGGAACTCCCGCAGCGCGCTAGATACTATCAGAGCGTAGGCGACGGCGTAGCCCTTTCGAAGGGAAGCCATTACACCAACCTCAAGGAACAGTACATCATCTTTCTTTGCCCGATGGATGTTTTTGGGCGAGGCTTCCCCGCTTATCATTTTGAAAACAGGGCGAAGGAAGACACCGATATAATCTTGGATGATCGCTCGTACAAAAATTTTTATATCTTTAAGAAGTACGACGATTTCAAGGACCCAGTCGTTAAAGCTTATATGAAGTATTTTGCGACTAGGGATGCGGACTCCCGTGAAGCCGAAAACATCAACAACCAGGTGTCTTATTACAAAGCCGACACTCTCATAAGGAACAAGTATATGACTTTCGAATATGACCTTTATGAAAGCAAGGAAAAAGGCAAAGCCGAAGCCAAGCGCGAAATGGCCGCGGCCATGCTTGCAGACGGTGAACCTATCGAAAAAATCGTCAAGTACTCGGGCCTTTCTGAGAAGGAAGTGCTCGAATTGCGCGAAGCCCGCCCGGAATCGGCGGCCAAGTAGCGGTTTCGGCCCCTAAAATTGACTTTTTAAGCCCGGCGAAAGCCGGGTTGTCTTATACTGAAAAAAGTTGACACTACTCAAAAAAGCAGGAGTAGTGCCAATGAAGACAAAACAGGTAATAAAGAGAGTCGCGGAATACGACCAGTTCGGATATCCCCGATGGACTAGCGTTACCAGCGAAAAGCGCATCTTCGACGACGAAGACAAAATGGCGGTTGTCGCCGAATACCAGGCGGGAAAGATGACTGCGGCACAAATCGTCGAGAAGCACCACCTAAGTAGCAGGCAGGTCCTATTCAACTGGATGGACCGCTACCTGCGCGAAGAATCGCTATCTTTGGGGACAAGCGAGGCTGAAGACATGGCCAAGGACCCCGAAGAAAGGATACGCGAGCTTGAACTCGAGAACCGTCGCCTGCAGAAGGCGCTGGATACCGAGACGCTGCGCGCGAAGGCCTTCGACACCATGATAGAGCTTGCCGAGAGCAAGTTCAACATACCCATCAGAAAAAAATCTGGCACCAAACGGTAGGCCTGCTACGCAGCCGGCTCCCGGGCGCGTCCCTGGATGCCCTCTGCGGGCTGTTTGGTTATAGCAGGCAGGCGTAGTCCCGAACCGTCCGAACCAGATATGGGTCGCTCCCGCTCGAACACGCCCACGCCCTGATACACCACTCCGACAGGGGCAGCCAATACTGCAGCCACGAATATGTGGGAGTGCTCAAGAAGCTCAACATAGGCATCAGCATGACACAAAGCGGCGATCCGCTGGAGAACGCCGTCGCGGAACGCGCAAACGGCATCCTGAAAACTGAATGGCTGTACAAGATGAAGTTCGCAACACGCAAGGAGTGCCAGGCCGAACTCGAGAGAATAATCCCGTTCTACAACGGTGAACGGCCCCACATGAGCATCGGGATGCAGACTCCTAACGAAGCGCACGGTCAAGAGGGACCGCAAAAAAGGTGCTGGAAGACGCCCCGCGAACGTCGCGAGGCAGGCAAAAAGATATCTTTGGATGGAGAAGGCCCAGTCGGCAGTGACAACCAAGTCGGTTGAACTGTCAACCGGGATCGATATACCGGGGAAAAGGTGTAAACCAAGTCAGAGAAACTGTCAACCCGGTCAGTAAAATCACCTAAGAAGTGTCAACCTTTTTCAGTGATGGTCAAGTTGGAATACTTTTTTTGAAAAAAGTTCCCCATTTGTCCAAAATTTTTGTATATATACACCATTGAAATCTGTCGCGAAATGTGGCGAATTTCAACCAAAAACGGCAAATCTCGGAACCGTCTGTCTAGAACAAAGTAATTTTTTGTGACAAAAACGTGACGGAACCGAGAAAAAAGTTTGACAAAAATGCAAAAAATTTTGACAAACCTATTGCTTTTTGGAAAAAATGATTGTATATTAAGGACATAAACGAGTTGAACACCACTTACGGGACTAAAACTCAAAAAAGTGTGTAACAAAACAACAAGGAGTACACTATGAAAAAGCAAGGTTTTACCCTTATCGAATTGATGGTCGTGATCGTGATCATGGGCATCCTCGCCGCCGTCGCAGTGCCGAAACTGTTCGGCATGATCGCCAAGTCCAAGGCCTCTGAAGTCGGCCCGTCTGCTGGCGAATACATCAAGCTCCAGGACGCTTACGTTGCTGAAACTGGCGTGTTCTATGGTTCTTGGGAACTGATTGGCTTCACGATGCCGACGTCTTCCAACTTCGACTATGATGGCTATAAGGGCGCTAACGACAAGACCTCCATTACGACAGCTAAGACTGATGCATGGAAGGCTACTGCAAAGTCTACTTTGAATGACTGTCCGGCCCAGAGCAAGTGGCATCTCGACATCGCTGCTAATAGCTCTACTGGCGGCTCCGTTGTCTATAATGCTGGCCTGACCAACAAGTCCAAGTGCCTGTCTCTCACGCCGAACTTTGCTGCGTTCTCTTCTGACAGAGCTACGTTGAACTAAGTTCGAAAAAAAATGAAAGAGCTCCCTTCTGTAAAAGAGGGGGGTTCTTTTTTTTCGTATAAATGCTGAGTGTTCTTCCGTCAATGAGAAAAATTTATTTCTTTATTATCCCTGTTTGTGCGTCTTTTCTTACTGGCGTAGCTTCTTTCTTGTTTGTTACGCCGCAAGGGCATGGATTCTTTTCCGTTGATGTGCTCTTTTTGCTGCTGTTCTTTTTATTGCCACGGGGAAAGTTTTTATGGAAAATGCCGTTTGTCATCATCGTATGGATTTACGCCATTGCGTCGAACTCTATTGACGCTTATGCTACAGCAGGAATTGTCTTCATCCTAGTTGTTTTGTCGGCTGCGATTCCGCGTAATCGCCAATTTTTGTTGCCAGCATTCATTGTGCTTGCCTTGTTTTCTTCGATTGCTGATTGGGCAAATTTCTTTTATGCAACATTTGTCCTTACTTTGTCAGATGTTTGGGAGTTGGCTAGGTTCTTTTGGTGGGGACCGTGTCTTTTTTTGCTGATACCGTTATTGCAAATCTTATTGGAAACTTTTTTTGCTCGCAAAATTTTGTGGGGAAAACGACTGGAAATTTCGCATTTGACGGTGTATATCATTGCGACTTTGGTAATTGGACTTAATTTTAGCGTGAGTGCGTTGCAGCTTAAACAGCCCATTCTAGATTTTTCAGTAAAAAAATGGATGTGGCGACTTTGTACTCCTGGGATTATCGGGCATAACTTGTATCTGCAAGAAGACGTTAAGGCGGCATTTTCTATCTGGGAAAAGAAAAAATCGGTGATTACTGATTTTTCAAAGCCAACGGTTGTTGTGCTCGTTGAAAGTTTTGGCGTTAACAAATCTATTGCTTATACGGATTCTTTGCTTGCACCGTATAAAAATTCAAAAATTTCCTTTATTGGGCTCTTCCCGCGCGATGCGGCTCATACACAGGGGGCTGAATGGGAGGATTTTGGCGCTCCGCAAGGAAGTTTAAATGAAAAAATAGTTCCTCAACAATTTAAAGCAAATGGATTAGAAACATGGTTCCTTCATGGATATGATGGAGATTTCTACGAACGCGATGAGAATTATGATAAATTCGGTTTCGATCACCTTCTTTTTAAAAAAGATTTTGAGGAACGAAATTTTTCGAGTTGTCAATATGGATTTAAAGGTATTTGTGATTCGTCTGTAGCAGTCTTTATAGATTCGTTGCTTGCGGATTCATTGCCTAAATTTATTTATTGGACGACTCTTGATGCCCATCCACCGTATGAATTTGCGAAGATTCGAGAAAAATCGATTGCTTGTGAATCTCTTGCCCTTTCTGACGTTGACTGTACATACTTTACATTACAACAGAATACGGCTCGATATCTGGTTCTACTGGCTCAGAAGTATCCGAATTATCGTTTTGTAATTCGTGGAGATCATCGTCCGATGGGGTCGCTTGAGCAATCGGATTTTGTACAGTCCTTTTATTTTAGATGGGTCCCATTGGTGATTTTGAACTAGATTGTCTTAATTTAATGCAATGAAAGGTACCCATCTTTTGTAAAATCTTTCTTGGAATT
The DNA here is from genome assembly GCF_002210325.1 of Fibrobacter sp. UWB1. Taxonomy (NCBI): domain Bacteria; kingdom Pseudomonadati; phylum Fibrobacterota; class Fibrobacteria; order Fibrobacterales; family Fibrobacteraceae; genus Fibrobacter; species Fibrobacter sp. UWB1. The sequence goes on along the minus strand of NZ_MWQL01000006.1, from coordinate 119,616 downwards.
TGAGGGGGGAAAGTATGGGGTTGTGGTCGCCTTGAATAATGAATCGAACTTCAGGATGCTTTTGCGCAAGGCCTGCAATCGATTGCAGTGTCTTTTCTAGATGAAATGAGTATGTTGAATCAACCACATCTGCATTCGCATAATAAATGGACTTTGATTCGGCTATAGGGAACTTCGTGTCTCTTGTGGTCCATACAATAAATTGTTTTAAGGAATCGTTTAGTAGATTGTCTATTTGATTGACTATTTCGACATCAGAAAAGTTTTCTTTAAAGCGGACATTCTCAAATCCTAAATTATGAATGTATTTGAAACGTTGGTGCTCTAAGCTGTTGCCCCCGAAAAGGAATGTTGTCTTATAATTCTTTTCAGTGAAAACTTGGGGTAAAAATGTCGTGTCGCGATGACCACTTGAGTCTCGGTGAATTTTGTATATGAGGTCCTCGCGTTCCGCAGTTTTTGTTCTGCTGTACATGCGATGATGGCTCCCGGCAGCGGCGATTGTCCCATCAAATATTTTTAGCTGCTTTTCAAAACGATTTATATCAAGTGGAACGCCCCAACTTTCGACAAGAATAATGACATTGCTTCTTGCCGTGTCTACATAATTTCGTGTTATGCTGGCAGAATCGGACACTATGTACTTGTCTTTAAAAATATCGTCTATTTCTTTGCGTTGGGGCGGTTGCGGTGCTGAGCGGGCCAAATAATCTATTGCGGGGAATTGTGCTAGAGGCTGTGAAGGAAAGAGGTTGAATGCGGCAAAATGTGTTACCAACGTTGCGAAAAGAACTAGGCTGATGCTTGTTAAACTGAATGTAGGGATTTTCCAGATTACGGCGATTGCGAATCCACAGGTGACGAAAGGAAGGATCCCGTACCAGCCTGTGTCCCAGCCTTTTATAGCCAACAGGTTTTGCAGGTCAAGCCAGGCGATGGTAAAGAGCACAATGATTGAAACGAAAAGAAGGAGTACGTATGCTAAAATTTTGCGCGCCCTGAATCCGATTGTCATGCCCGCGCAGGCGGGCATCTTTTTTTGAAGTACATCTTTGAGAAACACGATAAGCAGTAGTAACGCAAAGTACCCGTATCCGAAAAGTCCGCGAACAATATCTTGCCCCTTCTCGAACGTAAGCAAGAAGGGAACAATCGTTATAAGAGCGCTCGCCGCCAAGGGGTACAATATTTTCTTCATTGCTCCTCCTTGTTGACAAGCCTGTATTTACAGAAACTCATTATCCCGATGGTTTTTAAGGAGTCTACGGCGACACTGTCGTAGTGATGTCTTTGTAAAAAGGCTGATAAATGAGATGCGTCAAGGGCTATAACATTGTCGTTGATTAAATCTTTTATCGGGTTTGTGACATTAAAGTCGCGCAGAGTTGTTTCTATTTCAGGAAGATACGGCGTCCAATAGCCTAAAGATACAGTTCTGCGATAGCTCCCGACCGATTCAGCCAAATAAGGGGGATTCTTGTGGTGGCTGAATTTCATAAAGGCGTCCATACTCAATAGGAATAACTTGTCCGGATTTTGGTCAATGTATTCAAAGACCTGGCTGTAGTCTGTAGAGTCCTTGCTTACTAAGGTTCTTTTTTCGCCTGAAGATGGATCGCGAACAATATTTCCGGAAGAGGCATAGGTTGCAATGTTGGAAAGGCAAATAATGGTTATAACTAAGGCGACAGCCTTTGGAGTTATGTTAAATGTAAATCTGCCGAATAGTGGAATCGCAAGAATTGCTGAATAGAGCCAAAAACCGCTTTCAACTCGATAGACTAGTCGCCCCATGGATAGCAGATAGAGCATGAATGCAATAATTAATGCAAAACTAGCCCAAATATAAAGTGATTTTGACCGATGGGTGAGAAATAGCGCAAGGCAGAAAAAAGCCCATGTCCAGAATAGCGGCGCTTGGGAGGCGTGCGTTATGGCGTTAAGTATTTTGCGGGGAAATTCTCGTGCATGGATTTTTTCCATATAGGGCGGAATCATATCCGTGTAGCGCTTTAGGCTATCAACGGAAAAAATTTCTGTGTCGTACCATATCCATTCGTTGAGCATGTGGTAGTCTTGCCCGCTTAATCCAAGTTCTTCAGCATCTTCGTAAACTGCGTTCTTGTTGTAATTGCCTTTATCGCCCAATGTGGCTCGCGGCCCCTGGAACTTAACGAAGTCGGCGTATTCTGGGGCTTGGTAAATTTTCTGGTCCCAACTGTGCATGGCGAAAGCGCCTGCGAACAGGATTGCTAGCCCTGCAATAACCCGCCACCTGACTTTCCAACAGTCCTTGAAAATGAACAGCATCCCGAGGCAGAAAAACGGCATCCCCATCAAGAAGGCTTGCCACCGCATCACCGAACCCCACAGCATTAGGATTATGCCGAGAACGAAAGGTGCGGTAGCGCGTTTTTCAACCACCCCATACGCGAATAGCAGCATCCCCGCTGCGCTCAGTATCGAGGCGCACTGCGTGAACTGCACCACCAAATAAAAATCGCTCGCGAACAGAGCCGTAAACAGCGCGGCTAGAATCGCCCCCCACCGCTCGCCACAGCGCTGTAGCAGCACGTAGCCGATGACAGTGAACGAAAGGAAAACCGAGAACATCTCGCCAATGTAGTACCACCCAATTTTCGGGAAAAGGTGATACAATGGCAACAGTGCGTAGCCGTAGATGGCGTTCACGAAAATCAGGTGCGGATTGTAATTCGTGCCTAACGCGCCGGTTAACCTAGCCGCCATAAAGTAGTCGTCAATCGCCCCGAACTTGAGGTCGCCAAAAATCAGGCACAACGCCAAGAAAAACAGGTTGATGGTTACGGAATAGGTTATAGCTCGCTTAAAAGACATGTGGAAAATATATATTTATTTCTGTTATGAGTATTCGCGTTTGTCAGGTGCTGCACGGGATTGTGGGCGGCGGTTCGGAACAGGTGGTTCTGAACTATTGTTCCCGCATGCGCGATATCCATTTTGATTTGCTGTACCAGTACGAACCGAACCTGCAAATTTTGGAACGATTCAACGAAGCCGGAATCAATTGCATCCAGATTCCCGACAAGGTGCATCATCCGCTAAAGCATCTGTGGACGATGTTCCGAATCTTTAGAAAAGGCAAATACGATGTAGTCCACAGCCACCTGGACTGGTTCATGAACAGCTACGTGTGCTTGTTGGCGATGCTCGCCGGGGTCAAAAAACGGATTGCCCACCACCATCAGGCTTATACTGTTCAAGAACCCGTCGAAGGGCCGAAAACAAGGTTGGTGAACCTGCCGAACCACCTTGTAAAGAATTTTCTTTGTTTTTTATTCCACATCCCCTGCAAACTCTTTGCCACCCATTGGTTAGCCTGCGGCGAAGCTGCCGCCATCAATGGTTGGGGAAAAAGTGCCGTGAAAAAAGGCAAGGTGACGATTCTGCCTAACGCCATTGATCCGGAACGTTTTAAGTTTAGCGCATCCGCTCGCCATGAAATCCGTGCGAAGTACGGAATTAAGGATGATGATTTTGTTGTGGGACACGTTGGCCGCTTTTACCCGCAAAAGAATCATGAATTCTTAATAGATATTTTTGCGGAACTCCATAAGCAAAGGGTGAATGCAAAGTTGCTTTTGCTTGGGGACGGACCGCTACAAGAAAAGACTCGACAAAAGGTTGAAACCATGGGACTAGCGGAGTCTGTAATATTCGCAGGACTTCAGAAAGATCCAGCCCCGTTTTATAGCGCAATGGATGTATTTGCTTTCCCGTCGTTGTGGGAAGGATTGGGAATTGTTTTGTTAGAAGCGCAATACAATGGTTTGCCTTGTGTTGTTAGTGAGGCTGTTCCTAAAGAAGTTTGTGTTCTGCAGCAATTGTTCTGCAAAACCCCTTTCAGCATCTCGCAATGGACGACAAAAATAACATCTTGTCCAATTGCTGGAAGCGCAAGGCGACGATTATTGGAAAACGAGGAATATAATATTAACTGTTCGTTTTCCAAATTGGCGCGTATTTATAAATCCGATTAGTTCAGTTGGAAAGTTATCTTCTATCAATGCCTAGTCTTTTCTTTATTTTTTCATAAAAAAGAAAGTGTATTCCAAAAAGACGCCACAGACAAGGTGCTCCAAGCAACTTTTTGTTTAAATTTCTGAAAAAAACGGGTTTAGATTTTTTTAAAAGACCGTCAATTTCCTTAAGTTTGGAATCATCTACGCAAAGAAATAGCATACGGTAGTAAAAGAATACCAGTATGTTGTTTGTTAGAAAAATTGCAAAATCTGAGAAAACAGGGAAAGAATCAACCATGTTTTTGATGACTGTTGCCAAATCATTGTAATTTCTTGATATTTCCTTTGGGTCTATAGATTGACCGTCCCTAGTAAGATCGTAGTTGTATAAAACATCTTTCAAGAATATGATATAAGAGGTGCTGCTTGCGGGATAGATTAAATATTCAAAGTCGGTAAAACACACTCCTTCGGTCATTCTTAATTTAGATTTTTTTATCGTATCTAATTTGTAAATAACGGAGTGCATTATGAAATAGTTGGAATCCAGTTTCTTCCAAATTTTATCTTTGCGAATATCATATTCAACTTCATATTCTATTTTTTTCGCATAAAATGTTTTACTGTAAAAATTATAGTGCTTACGGTATGGAGTAACAATAGCGTCGGAGTTAATTTTTTCAATTTTTCTCAATATTGTTATCAATCCATCTGTATCAAACCAATCGTCGGCATCTAGAATACGGAAATACTTCCCCGTCGCAACTTTGAGAGCCGCATTCACGCAAGACCCATAGTGCCCGTTTGGCTTGTCAATGATGTTTACAATGTCGGGGCGCTTTTCTGCATATTCTTGCATGATGGCGAGAGAGCCGTCGGTGCTTCCGTCATTGACGACGATTAACTCCAAACTAGAGGGGACATCGTCGCGAGTAACGGAATCCAAGCACCTGCGCAAGTAAGCTTCCATATTGTAAGTGGGGATGACTACGGATAGAAGTTTTTCTGACATCTTAAATCCCCAATTCCCGTTTTGCGACGGCCATTGCTCGTTCAATGACATCGTCCATGTCGTAATATTTGTATTCGGCGAGTCTCCCGCCAAAAATGACCTTAGATTGCCGTTCCGCTAATGCTTTGTATTTTGCGTATAGGGCGGAATTCTTTTCGTCGTTGACTGTATAGTAACGCTCTTTGCCAAGACTCCAGGCCTGGGGATATTCGCGCGTGATAACGGTCTTTGTCTGTTGACCAAACTCAAAGTGTTTGTGCTCGATAATCCTAGTATAGGGAATATCTGCGTCAATATAGTTCACTACTGCGTTCCCTTGGAAATTGTCTTTGTCAAGAGCTTCCGTTTCAAAATGCAGGGAACGGTAGTCTAAAGTTCCAAATTGGCAATCAAAGAATTCGTCAATGGGCCCTGTGTAGATGATTTTTTCAGCAACACAGTCTAGTTCAGAGCGATGCTCAAAGAAATCCGTATTCAAGCGGACTTCGATTCCATTCAACATCTTTGCGACTAGTTGTGTGTAGCCACCACAGGGAATGCCTTGGTATAAATCGTTGAAGTAGTTGTTGTCAAATGTATAGCGAACAGGAAGGCGCTTGATGATGGACGCCGGGAGTTCGTTGCATTTGCGCCCCCACTGTTTCTCGGTGTACTCCTTGATTAACGTCTCAAAAATATCTCGACCCACAAGGCTTAGTGCCTGCTCTTCAAGGTTCTCTGGCTCGCGCCCTTTGAGTAGCTTGAGAATTTCCGCTTTTTGTTCTTCAATTTTTGCCTTTGCCGCTTCTGGTGTCGCCGTTTCCCACATTTGGTTGAATGTGTTCATATTGAAAGGCAAATTGTAATACCGCCCCTTTGACTTGGCTATAGGGGAATTTGTGTAGCGATTAAATTCAACGAAAGAATTGACAAATCTCCAGACATCCTTATTAGAGGTATGGAAAATGTGCGCTCCATACTTGTGAACATTGATATCCTCAATGGTTTCTGTGTAGCAGTTTCCTGCGATGTGCGGGCGTTTGTCAATGACGAGAACGCTTTTGCCTGCCTTCTTGGCTAAATTGGCAAAAGTTGCTCCGAAAAGGCCTGCGCCGATGATGAGGTAATCAAACATATCCTAAATATAATCTATTTTTCAAGGAGAACTAGAGGCCTTTATGAAACGAGATCATGTATCATTTGATGTTTTTGACACATGTTTAATTCGACGCTGTGGTTTGCCATATAAAATATGGGACTTAATGGCCGATAAATTATTCGACAAAGAAGATGACCGTGGTCGTTTGTCTTTTGTTGGAAATAGGTCGTTGGCGGAAAAGAAGGTTAACCAAAGGATTCTTCACCCCACATTAAGTGATATCTATGACGAATTAGATGTAACTCAATGGGGTTTTGAAAAAGAACAAGTGATGAACTTGGAAATGGAGATAGAAGAGCAAGAACTATTTCCGAATCCAGAAATGTTAAAAATAGTGAGTGAATATCGTGAGAAAGGTTTTGTCGTAGTTTTTATTTCGGATATGTATCTTCCAACGGAATTCATAAAGAAAATCCTTGTCAAGTTTAATTTTTGCAGAGACGATGAAAAAATTTTTGTTTCTGCCGATTGCAAAGCGACTAAATATAGCGGAAAATTATTTGATTTAGTTTTTGAAAAAACGGGAACTAAAGCCAAACAGTGGATTCATTATGGCGATAACGAATGTTCAGACTATCGTGTTCCGAGGTTAAAAGGGATTAAGGCTAATTTAATAAGTGATACTGATTTTACGGATGAAGAGAAATACTGGCTTGATAATGCCTGTTTTTATCCTCATAAGCATGAAATTGAATTGTGGGCGGGATTGTGCCGATTAACTCGTTTGCAAAATGAAAAAAGTTTTGCGGCAACAATGGCGGTTGATTTTATTGCAAGCGCATATGTTCCTTATGTAATATATGTTCTAAGAACTGCAAAAGCGAAGGGGATTAAGACTCTTTACTTTTTAGCACGGGATTCCCATATATTCATGAAAATTGCAAGCGCTTTAAAAAAAGAATCTGAGGGAATCAATTGTCAATATTTGAAACTTAACCGAAGAATTTTATATCCCTGCGTATTTTATGATGTAGACGACCACGAGTTTGATTTGGTTTTAAAGGACATCCATTATCATTCAGTCATAAACGCTCTAGAATATATAGGAATTGAATATGCAGAGCTGTCTGATTCAACAAAAAAAAATTATGCGCCTGATTTTTCGCTGAATGGAATAAACCGCAGAAAAAAATTTATTGATTCTTTAAAAGAAAATGATGTTGAATTAATAAAAAAAATTTCTAAGGAAAAAAGAAGACTTCTTCTACAATATCTTAGCCAAGAAGGCGTTATTCAACAAAAATCAGCATTGGTTGATTTAGGGTGGGTTGGCACTTGCAGATGTATTATCAATTATATTTTGCGGAAAGAAGGAATCGATTCTGTTCCAACATTTTATTTTGGGTATAACAGAAAATTGATTTACGGCGATCCAAATGATTTACTGTTTATATATAATAAGTGGTCTGATGTTTCAAAAAATTCTTGTGGCTATCTATTTTTTGAAGAATACGCATCGATAAATTTCAATGGTCCCGCAATAGGCCTTAAACAAGAATTTAGCAAGATTATTCCTGTAGAAGCAGACGCAAATAAATCCGCAAATTCGTTAGCACTGTTGAATGAATCAATGGTGCGGATTTTTGGAAACGAACTTGATGTAATGCCCTCTGTTTCGTCGGCTGCATTGGATGATATTTTTTGCCTTTGTGGTTTAAGTAATATGTCACGAATTCTTGCTAATCCGTCAAAAGCCTGCATAAATTTCTTCAAGAGAATCAATTTTGATAATTATGGCGTTGATGAAAAAATGGTTCGGCGATTGCCGTTAAAAGATATGCTAGCCTTATGCATATGGGGTATTCCCGCCTCCATGATATGGGTTGAAGCCGCAATTAAGATAACTTTTGGGCCGTTTGCAAGCATTTTTACCAAATTGTATAAATACACGTCACAAACAGCATTTGCGAATAGACTGCGGTTATGGTGGGAAAATAGAATGTAGATTAAACCTTGGGCTCGTCTGCAATATGTTTTACGTCTATATAGGTGTTGTAGATGCCGTCCGCATTTGTTTGGGCTTTAAATAAGCGTAGAGCTTTTTTTTTCGCTTCGGTGCTGTGTGATACTATAAGGTCTCGATTGAAATAGTAACATTGTATTTTTTCTGCTAGTGATTTGTAATTTCCAACTTCAAAATTAAGACCGCAAATATTGTCTTCAATAAGTTCAGGGCTTGCTCCTGTATTTGATGCGATAATTCCAAGTTTAGCGAACATGAATTCTGCTGTTACTAATCCGAAACCTTCACTTTTAGAGCACATTAATCCAATATGATAGTTTTTTAATAATTGCAAAACATCATTTCGAGCGCCCCAGAATCTAATGGGATTGATTAGTTCGGCCTCATTACTCAAGGATACAAGTCTCCTCCGTTCAGATTCCGTGATCCAACCGATGAAATCAAGAGAAATATGTTCTTTTATTTTTGGGGGGAGAGAGCCTATAGCTTTTATTGCAAGATATTGACCTTTGGTCGGCAAGACGCTTCCACTCATAACAATCTTAAATACTTCGTCATATTTTGATTCATCAGAAGATTCTGGAATGTTTTCGTATGCGATGCCGTCATATAACAACTTGCATTTAGATGAATCAATCCCCTTTGCAACCCAATGGTCCATTACAGCTTTTGAAACGCACAAGAACCTATTTGAAAATTTATTGTAGTATAGCTTCCAAAAGGGATTGAGTGGCTTGCAACCATAATCAATGTCCCCAAATTCTCTTATGTGTACTATATGAGGTTTATGGAAAATCTTTGACAAGAAAAATCCAACGTCAGATCGAGTTGAGTTTGTGTGAATGATATCTACGTCTTTAATGTTAATCTTCCGACGAATTATTATTATGGCAAGCATGTCTCGTATCAAATACGGCAGAAAACGTCGCGACCACCAAATTATTTTTCCGGTGCCATTACGAGTACAAGTTGTTATCATCTCATTGTGCCAAATGGGGAAATTGGTAATATCCATAGAACTCAATTCGTTGTTGAGTTCGGTTTTGTTCGCTGTACATACAATTGGTGTAACGCCTTTGTTTTTTAGAATGCTAACATAGGTTAGAAAGGCCTTAGTTGCGCCCCCGATGATTGCGGGATCTAAAATATAGAGGACTGTCATCCTAATAAAAACCTTATTGGAAAATGTTTTTTATAGCTTGTGCTAAAGCTTGAATATATCCCTTACCGTATTTTAAATCAGGTTCCATGTAGTTTCCTTCACCCCATTCGTTCCAGGACTTTAGAATGACAATTTTGTTTCTTTTTTTTAAGACCCCTTTTAGTGTGCGTTCGCAATGCTTTTCAAATTCATCTGGTGTAGACCCTACTAATATCGATGCAGCAGTCAAACTGCGGGGGGAATGATCCCAATTAGGAAATAATGTAGGAATTACATATTCTTTTGCGTCTATTTCCGGATTCCACATATACTTCATTCCCTCGGAATATGATATCAGCAAGGGTCGTTTAAAAAATAATCTATAGTAATGAGAGAACACCCGGTAAAAATAATTGTGCTTCATGTATGCCTTTTCGTAACGGCTAAAGGGCATTGTAATTACAGCGTCAAATCCGCAACACATTGTTTGATCAATTGTTGCATCTTCGCAAACCCCAACAAAATAAAATTTCTCGCCGATATTCTCTTTTTGTAGAAGTTCGTTCCATTTCCTTATGAAATGGGATATGTTGGGATGTTGATGTGGCTTGTAAATTAAAAAAACGGGTTTTCCTTCGTACCGGATGTATCGATAATCTTTAAAAGCCTTTAATAAAGAGTAAAAATGCATTTCGGTGTCTTCTGGATAAGTTTGTTCAATGAGTATTTTTCTTGAATTTACCCCATCAGAGTTCCAAATTTTGGCTTCCCAGCTTTCATTCGCCCACCCAAGGCAAAAGGGGAAATCTGGCTTACCAGAATCAACGACCTCTTTAAAAGGCCGCTCAAGAAGCTCTTTCCCGTTACCAAACCAATAGTGCCAGTAACAGAAACCGTCTACGCCAGCTTCACGTGCTAATTCTGCTTGTTGTTCTCGAACTTCCGGCACACGTAAATCATAGAAACCCAAATCTGCCGGAATTTTAGGCTGATAATGCCCTTTAAACAGGGGCTTTGCTTTAGCGACGTTGGTCCATTCTGTAAAGCCCTTGCCCCACCATTCATCATTTTCAGGAATGGGATGGTATTGAGGAAGGTAGTAGGCTATGATGAGTGGTTTATCCATTTGAACGAGCCTTTTTTGACAATCTCGGCAATAAATGGCGAAGAATGCCAAATGTCATGTTTTCAGAACTCTAGTATAAATAGAGTAAATTTTTTTGGTATACCCTTCGACAGAAAAGATCTCTTGTGCTGTTTCTTGTGCTTTTTTTGCGATAGAATGGTATGTTTCTGCTGAAAATGTAGCTGTTTTTTCCATGAAATGGAGTAACTCATTGGGCGTGTTGTATAAAAAACCTCCAGTTTGCGATAGAATTTCTTGAGTTCCGCCCGAGTTCTTTCCAATGACAATGCAACCATCGAAGCATGCTTCTGCGGTCATTCTTCCGAATCCTTCAAAATGTGATCCTACCAGCAGAGCGGTCGCTTTTTGCATATAATCAGATACGTTTGAAACAAACCCTTTAAAGATTATTGCGTCTGAGCAGTTGTGCTCGTTTGCTAATCTCTTTAAGGTCTCGATGTAGTTGTGGTTGCCATCCCCCAAGATAACAAGTTTATATTCTGGATGGTTCTTATGAAATTTTGAAAATGCTATGATTATGTCAGGGTGCCCTTTTTCTGGACTTATTCGGCTGGCACAAAGAAAATATTTTGCTTTTGGAAAAACATAGTGAATGTCGTCTTTTCCCCTGACACCGTTGTATATGACAAACGCGTTTGAATTTGTCTTTAACTTGTTGTATTCGAACAATTTTTTTGTTATTGAGATGACAAAGTCCTGATTCAGTAATTTGTGGAAATATTGTTTTGACGGAAAAATTTTTAAATCAAAATCTAAATCGCCATATTCGCGAATGTGCCATATATGGGGAATGCCATTTTTTTTTGCAGCATAGTGTCCTGTTGTTAATGGTCCTACGTTTGTGTGAATAATGTCTGGTTTAATATCTTTTATTACTTTATTGAGTCGTCGTATATTTTGAAATTCGCGGAATAACATGAAACAAGTAAGTAAGAATCTCTTTGCCCAATGTCCACACTTTTTTGAAGGATAACAATGGAAAATTAATGGAATGGTAAAAAAGGGAATGTTTTGGGACTTGAGAAAATTTACAAAATTAATGTTGTTGTTGGGGATTATAACGAATGGAGTGTCGCCTTTCTGTTTTACGAAGTCAACTAAGGTCAAAAAAGAAAGAATAGACCCGCTTATGTTGGTTTCGGAAATAAGGTATAAAATTTTCATTAGCTTCCCTCGTTTTCCAGAATTTGTATTTTGAGACCCAGCATTTGCAAAACTTGCATCACTTTGCCCAAGTGTAGGGATTGCTTGCCGTTTTCTAGCTCTGAGAAAAAGCGAAGCCCGACGCCGCAAAACGAGGCGCATTCGGCCTGCGTCAGCTTGAGGCTTTTGCGGCGTCCTTTTACGGTTTTGGATAAATCTGCGGGATTTTGAACATTCATACCATAAATATAATATTCCCGAACGGGAAAAATACAGGGCGGATTGGAGAAAATGACGAAAATATTCCCGAACGGGAATGGATTGGTTAGGAATTCTCAACCACTTCCCAGTGACCACTATAGCCGCGGCCCACAAATCTGATTTTATCGCGCATCTTGTTCATTTTGCGAGCAATAGTTTTCGAAGAAACTTGGACTTTTTGGGCGATTTCTTCACGAGACACTTTGGGGTTGGCTCTTATTGCGGCAATTATAGCATCTTCAAGGACATCTTGGGGGACAGGTCGCCAAATAATCACCTTGAAGTCGCCATCTTGCTCAAATAGGGGCTTTTTCAGGCCATGCTGTAGGCAAAGTTTTACGATTTCGCCGGTGCCTGTTCCAGCCTTTTCTATGAACCCCGAACGCAGCAGGGGTTCTGCAATCAATGGGTTGTTGGGGTGCGATTTGTGAGGTTTGTAAAGCTGTTGCGTGGTCAATTCATACGGCAACTGTCCTGGATTCCAAATCTCGAGACGGTTTTTGAACAGCATCACTTGTACGCTGGCGTTGCTTGTGTAGTTTGTGGGCGAGGTTGTATTCCTGTTCCGTTGGGGAAAGCCCAGCCTTGTTTTGGAAGCCGTATTTGTCACCAAAAATGCCAAGGTAGATACCGCTCTTTTCAACTTCTTTCAGATACACTGTTGAAGTCGAACGCCCTGTTGCAGGGTAATCTTCAAAAATGAACGGCACAAAGAATTTCGATAGTATGGGATCATCCATTAAATAGTCGAAAAGCCACTTGCGCTCTTCCGCAAACTCTTTCTGGACGCTGCTGATGAAAATTCTTTTCTTTGGCATAGCTATTCCTCACCGGAAATATACATTCTATGTGGCGGTTTAGGCAATAGGGGCGGGTTTACTTCGATTTGTGAGCGTCGGCATTCATTTTCTTGGCGATGTTGTCTTGATGCTTAATTATAAACTTGCCAAGAACTTCAAATCTTCCGAGCAAATCACTACGTAATCAGACAATCCATAATATTTATTAATGGCGTACTTAATGCCCCTGCTTTTCAGTTCTTTTTCCACTTCTGCAACGGTTTCCTGTTCGCCAATGCGGTTGCAATCGTCAATGATGATGCAGAACGTCTCAGCAAGATTGCCTTTTGCGAGTTGAGTTATTTGCGAACGAGAATAATGCTCGGAGCCAAAGGGGCCATCGACAAGGATGAAGTCAAATTTTTGGTTCTCAAATGCGGTCTTAACGCCTTGATAGGTTCTTGTTTTATAGCCGTTATAGTCGACCATTTCTAGCGGCAAAACCTTTACGTTTATCGGGTAAGCGTTGCGGGTGTCCTTGCGTGTAAATTCAATCCATTCGGTATCGTGTTCTACGGTGATTGCTGGTACATTGTGAAATGCCGCATATTGATGGACCATTCGGGATGTCTGCCCAAGTCCGAATTCTAGGAGATTCGTAAACTTGTGATGCTCAAAAATGCGGAACAATGTGAGCAAAAAGGTGTATTCGACGGCCCATCTTCCGGGGTAGAAACTTTTATATTTCAGCCATTCTGAATTTTGTACGGCGTTGGAAAAGGTTATTGCCGCAAGGGATTCCTGCGCCATTCTGTTTTGTAGGTTTTGACTTTCCAAAATTGCGCGAATTCCGCTTTTGTCGAGAAAAAAATCTCTAATTTTGTCTCTTAATCCCATTATACAACCTCAAAATTTAAGACAGTGCTTCCTTGTGAATCGGGAATGTTTACACCTGTTTTGAAAAAATCGTCAAAAACAACTTCAAAATGTCCGACATTCCGCAACCAGTCGGATACTCCAAAATTTGTAGCACAATGCAGGTTGACGTCATAGCTACCTTGGTTGAGCATCATTTGCGGAATCTTTATAACGAGTTCTTTTTTGTTGTAATCTAGAGCCTTTTGGAAAATCTTAGAACTGAGCCAAGCGACTCTATGGCTGTTTTCGTTGTTTATTCCGATATCTATATAAGATTCGGTGACGCCGTCGAGGGACTTGTTGATGTCAAATGCGATTTTGACGAAGACTTCTTGGCCGACTCGGAATGTGCTTGTGACATTTCCTGAAGAATCCGAATATTGTAATTTTTTGATTTTTAGAAGTCCATTGCCATATCGTTGGCTGCTTTGATTGAAGTCTGTTTGACCGATATTTTGGTTTTGTGTCAAATATTCATCAACAATTTCGTTAACATTCCCGGTATTGCGAATCATCCCGTTTTCAAGCAACACGCCGGTCTTACACAAATTCTTCACTGCGCCCATGTTATGGCTCACGAACAGCACGGTTCGGCCTTCGCCGCGGCTTACGTCCTGCATCTTGCCGATGGCCTTCTTCTGGAATTCGGCGTCGCCCACGGCCAGCACTTCGTCCACCACCAATATTTCGGGTTCCAGGTGTGCCGCTATGGCGAACCCGAGGCGCACCGTCATGCCACTGCTGTAGCGTTTCACGGGGGTGTCCAGGTAGCGTTCGCATCCGCTAAAGTCCACGATTTCGTCGAGCTTGCGGGTAATCTCGGCGCGGCTCATGCCCATGATGGCGCCGTTCATGTAGATGTTCTCGCGGCCGGTCATCTCTGGGTGGAATCCTGTGCCCACTTCGAGGAGGCTCGCGATGCGGCCCCGTGCGCGGATGGTGCCGGTGGTGGGGGCGGTCACGCGGCTCAGCAGCTTGAGGAGCGTGCTCTTGCCGGCGCCGTTACGCCCGATGATTCCCACGACGTCGCCCTGTTCCACCTTGAAGTTGATGTCCTTGAGGGCCCACACGTATTCGCTTGCGCCCTTGTGCGCGCGGTCGTTGACTTCCCCCACCTTGAGGTAGGGGTCCTCGCGGCGCAGCACCTTGGTCTGCCAGAACCTGTTCAGGTCGTGGCTGAGCGTCCCGGTGCTCACTAGCCCCAGGCGGTACTGCTTGCTGATGTTCTCGAACTCGATCGCGGTAGTCATTATGTAAGTAATATAGATTATCAGCGGGTCGCGGGGTGTGATGCAGGCCAAAAATGCGCGAAATTGCGGCATCCGAGGCCCGGTGAAAAAAGTCGGAAACCTATTGACAATGATGCCCTAAAAAATTATATTAGTGCTCAAGTGAGTAGTTTAGCTTGCGAAAACCGTTTGAAGACCCGCAATTTCAAGCCTGTTTGCGGGAAGGAGTGAAAGATGAAGGAAAGCGTGACCGTTGTGTCGGTCAAGAAGCCTAGAATTCCCCTTATAAGACCTGCTCAAGTCGCGGATGTAACATCATTCGCGGGGCAAAAACGATTGAATTATACTTGACGGGAATTTGTAAATTATGTATATTATAAGTATAGAGATGAAAGTGCGGTTTGATTCGGGGAAGGCTCTCGTGGTCAAGCAGAAGCATAGCATCGATATGGAATCAGTAAGGCAAGAAATCCTTGCGGGCCGATTTGTCACTAGGATGGTTAATAACCAAACAGAACATAAGGGTCAAAGAATGTTTCTTGTCCTTGTGGATGGGTATGTTCATTGCGTTCCGTTTATTGAGGAAAACGATGGAACATATTTCCTTAAGACAGCTTTCAAAAGCCGTTTGTATCAAAGGAGGTTTGAAAATGGCGAACTCGAAATTCATAGATGAGCCGATAGATGACGAAGAACGCGCTTTGATGGAAGCTGTGGAAAATGACGAAACAGTTCCGCTTTCGCACGAAGAGGAAGAACGGATTCGGGCTGACATTATGTCTGCTTCGGCGAAGAACATCACTATTCGTATGCAGCTCGATGATCTGAACGGCATCAAGAAAATGGCGAAGGCCGCGGGCATGCCTTACCAGACACTCATCAATTCCATCATCCACCGTTACGTGACGGGTGGTATCGTATTCAAGGTCGCGGTGTAGGCTAATCACCACATGCTGTCAATCAACGATGTCGGCATCCTTACTGGGGTGTCCAATAGCCCTAATGTGGTGCAAAAAGGTGCGGTCTTGTATTTGCCGATATACTTTGCGATGTTTCTTTAAAGTGGTCGAATTTGACAACTTACACCGTATCCATGAAGGTGCGCTGGATCTTGTTGAAAACGATTACGCCGAGTGCAAGGATGAAGACGGCGAAACCGGCTGTGTAGCCGAGGGCGGCCCAGCTGAATTCGCCTACGCCGAGCATGCCGAACTTGAAGGTTTCCATGATGCTGGTGAGCGGGTTTGCCTGCATCAGCATTTTGAGGCGCGGGTCTTCGATGGTGCTGAGCGGGTAAATTACCGGTGTTGCGTACATCCAAAGCTGCACAATGAATGTGAGCAAGAATGTCAGGTCGCGGTACTTGGTGGTGAGGCTGCTGAATAGCACGCCAAAGCCGAGTGCGAGCGCTGCGATGAGCACGATGAGTACGGGCGTGAGCAGCAGGTAAATGTTCGGGTGTACCGGGGCGTTAGTAAATATCAGGTAGTACGCAAACACAATCAGGAATAGTCCCATTTGGATGCTGAGTCGCACGAGGTTGCTGGTAACAGTTGCAAGTGGCACGACAAGTCGCGGAAAGTACACCTTGCCAAACATGTTCGCGTTTTCAATGAACGTTTTGCTGGTCTGGTTCAGGCATTCCGAAAAGTAGGTCCACAGGCAAATGCCCGCGAGGTAAAAGAGCGGTTGCGGGAGCCCGTCGGTGCTGATTTTGGCGATGCCGCCGAACACGACCATGAACATGATGGTGGTCATGATAGGCTGGATAAAGAACCACAGCGGTCCGAGAATGGTCTGCTTGTACCAAGTGACAATGTCGCGCTTTACGAACATACGGTACAAATCGCGGTACTGCCAAAGTTCGCCAAAGTCTACCGAGAGTAGGCTTGCTTTGGGCTTGATGACGGTGGTCCATTCGCTTGTCTGCATATAGCCGCCTAGAAAGTCCGTTCCCGCACCACGTATTGCGGCGACTGGTTGATGCTGATGTAGATGCGACCTACGTATTCGCCGATGAGCCCGAGCAGCAGCATAATCATGCCGCCAACGAACAGGAGCGTGGCGAGCATGCTGGTGTAGCCTACGGGAATTTCGGGATTGAGGAATTTCTGGTAAACAACGTAGAGGCCTGCAAGAAAACCTACGAGGGCGCAGATGACTCCGATAAAGGTCGCGGCGCGGAGTGGCTTGACGGAGAATGCGGTGAAGCCGTTGATCCAAAGCCCGATAAGACCTGCGAGTGTGTAGCCGGAGGTTCCATCGATGCGGTGACGGTGTTGTACTTCTACATTGCCGAGGTTCTTGGTGGCGCGGAAAACGAGGCCGCTAATGTAGGCGAATGGGTGGGGATAGCGCACAATTTCATCAACAATGAACTTGCGCATGATAAAGAAACTCGTGGTGCGGAGCGTCTTGGGCTGCCCAATGATGGCTTCGGCCATTTTCTTATTGACCCAGGTGCCAAAACGGCGGAACAAGTGCTGTCTTGAATGCTTGTAATAGCCGTAAACGACGTCATAGCCTTCTTCTAGTTTGTCTAAAAGTTTGAAACTCTCGCTTGCAGGGGTTTGCCCGTCGTCATCGAGGCTGATGATGTAGTCACCGGTTGCTTGACCGTAGCCTGCCATCAGGGCGCTATGCTGCCCGAAGTTCTTGGCGAGGCAGATTCCCTTGATGTGGTTGTCAGCTGTGGCGAGTTTTTTGATGACTTGCCATACGCCATCGGGGCTGCAGTCGTTCACTAGCACGATTTCGTAGTCAGTGCCGGGGCGCGTTGCCACGGTTTCGCGGATTTCTTGCACCACAGTTTCGATGGTGTTTTCGCTGCGGTAACAGGGGATTACAAAAGAGAGCTTCATTTAAAACCTTTGCTGAACGGATTCCCACTTGTTACTTTGTGCGGACTTCGCGGCGGCCTGCATCATGGCAAGGCCTTCGAGCGAGGTGTGTATGCCGCATACATATTGGCTTGTAAAGCTTCCTGTCGCGAAGTATTGACCGAGGCAGTCGGCGATGTCCTTGTAGTAGTTCGCGAATGCTTCGATGAACCCGGCGGGGTGACCTGCCTTAAAGCGGTTGTAGCGTTGCTGGTTCGCGATTTTCACATCACCGGTGCGGTCGCGCAGGCTCACATTGCCGCGCAGGTCGCAGGTCTTGAGCGTTTCGGGTTCCAGCTGGAACCATTCGGCGCTGCCTTCGCTGCCGTACACGCGAATGCGCAGACCGTTGCGGTTGCCGAGTGCGGTCTTGCTGAACCAGATTTGTGCGCGAACATTGTTGGTGTATTGCACGAGGGCGCCCACATTATCGACAATCTGCGGGAAAAGCCCGAAGGTGGTCTGGTCGGCCACGATGTGTTCGGGGCGTTCGCCGGTCAAGAAGTAAATCATGTTGTGCAGGTGGCTGCCGAGGTCCAGCGAAATTTTCGGGATTACGGTGTCCTTGAGTCGCCAGCTTTGCGGTTTGGGCGGTTCGTTGTTGGCGCCCAGGCGCATAAAGCCTTCTTGTGGCATTTCGACTTGCACCTGCTGGATTTTACCGAGCTTGCCGTCGGCGATGAACTGCTTGAGCTCGCGCACCATGGGGTAGCCGGTGTAGTTGTAGGTGGTGCAGAAGAAGCCTTTGGTGTTGGCGACGACCTTGGCGATGGCTTCGCCTTCGGCAACGCTGGTGGCGAGCGACTTTTCGCAAATTACGGGGAAGCCGGCATTCAGTGCGTCAATCACGATGTCTTTGTGGTAGTCGGTCGGCGCGAGCACTACGACGGCGTCGAGCTTGCCTTTTTCGGCTTTCAAGAGTTCGTGGTAGTCAGCATAGGTGCGTTCGTCTGCGACGCCCCAGGTACGGGCGGTCTTTTGGTTGGTTTCGGCGTGGGTGCTGAATGCGCCCGCTACAAGTTCAAAATGGCCGTCCATCTGGCTTGCTGCCTTGTGGACTTCGCCGATGGCCGAATTGATTCCGCCCCCGATAAACGCAATCTGGTAAGGTTCCTTCTTCATGAAAAGGAATATAGGATAATTTTAAACTTAACGTGCAATTTATGTTAAGAAAAATTTCTTTTTCTTCAAAAAGGGAGATCCCGGCTCTGAGGCCGGGAAGACATTTGGGCTTATTCTGCCACTATTTTCGCGAGTTTGGTCATGCGGGCGGTTTTGTCCTGCATTTCGGCGAGTGTGTCGAATTTAAAGAAGACGATGCCAGCCTTGTACAGGAGTTTGTCGTCGATTTTTTCGCCGGGTTTGTACCACAGGAATTTTTCGACGATGTTGCCCTGGATTTCGGGTGCGAAGGTGACGTCGCGGACAATGCCTTCGCAGATGTCGCCCGACACGGTCCGTTCGCCGGCTTGGCAATCGGCCATAATGCAGTGGCGCAGCCAGAAACCTTGTGTAGGTACATCGGCGATACTGGAGATGTCTTCGCCAGTTTCCGCTTGTACGATGAATTTCGGGTAATCGACGCCTGTCGCGTACTTCACGAACTTGATGTACAAATCGCCGGGAGGGCGGCGGCAGATTTCGATGATGATGGGCGTGCCGTCGGCCCTTTCGATGTACTGGATGTGCAAAATGCCGTCAACCAGGTGCAGTTCCTGCGCGATGCGCTCGCTGTATTCGCGGAGCATGGCGAGAGTCTTGTCGCTGGAGGTGCTCGGCGAATTTG
Source organism: Fibrobacter sp. UWB1 (assembly GCF_002210325.1). Lineage (NCBI taxonomy): Bacteria > Pseudomonadati > Fibrobacterota > Fibrobacteria > Fibrobacterales > Fibrobacteraceae > Fibrobacter > Fibrobacter sp. UWB1. The sequence goes on along the minus strand of NZ_MWQL01000006.1, from coordinate 100,219 downwards.
CGCCCGAGACCATGTACTTGTTGATGTAGTACTGTTCGTTATCGGAGAAGGCGAATGCGACCTTGCCCTTTACTAGCATGGCGGAAAACCCGTGGTTTGAACCTTGCTCGAATTCTTCGACCACGATGTGGTCCTGGCGTGTGCGACTGCAGGCGTCTTTGTATGCTTCGCGGGCTTCATCGGCGGTTGCGGCGCGGTGAATTCCCTTGCCGCCGGTCAAGTCGACTGGTTTCACGATAATCGGGAAGGTGAGTTGCGCAATGGCGGTTTCGAAATCGGCGCAGTTTTCGGTGCGATTCGAGGTGCGGACTGTAATTGCGCGCGGTGTCGGGATGCCGAGTCGTGTAGCAAGTGCACGGTATTTGTCCTTGTGGTGGATCTTGAGGCTTGTAGCGTAGCTATCGTGGCCGGGGAGTCCCAACTTTTCGCAAACGTAAACGGTGCTGAGCAAGGCGAAATCATTACAACCTGAGCAAACTGCTTGCACGCCCTCTTTTTTCGCGAGTTCCAGCATGGCATCTTTATCGCTAAAGTCTGCAAAAACGTTCTTGTCGGCGTAAGGGTGGCCCAAACCTTCGCGGGCATTGCCCGTGGTAATCACGTACCAGCCGAGTTCGTGTGCGGCTTGGATTAGAGGAATTTCGGCGTGTCCGCCGCCGAGAAGCAACATTTTCTTATTTAAGCTCATAGTACAAACAATATATCTTTTTTATGCCTGAAAAATATATATTTTCTGCGTTATGAAGATTCCATTCAACAAGCCGCCGTTCGTGGGGCTCGAACTCGATTATGTAAAACAGGCCGTCGAAAGTGGCCGTATTTGTGGTGATGGCACTTACAACTTGATGTGCCACGATTGGCTTGAAAAGCATACCGGTGCGATAAAGGCGCTGATGACCACGAGCTGCACGCATGCGCTTGAAATGTCTGCCCGTCTTTGCGACATTCAGCCTGGCGACGAGGTGATTATGCCGTCGTTCACGTTCGTGAGTACGGCCGATGCGTTTGTGTCGCAGGGGGCCAAGTGCGTGTTTGTGGACATCCGTCCCGACACCATGAACCTGGACGAGAATTTAATCGAGGCAGCCATCACCGAGAAGACCAAGGCGATTGTGCCGGTGCACTATGCGGGCGTGGCTTGCGAGATGGACAAGATCAACGAGATTGCAAAGCGGCACAATCTGTTCGTGGTGGAAGACGCCGCGCAGGGCATGATGGCGACTTACAAGGGCAAAGCGCTCGGGACGCTCGGCGACTTTGGTTGCTACAGCTATCACGAAACCAAGAACTACAGCATGGGCGAGGGCGGTGCCTTGCTCATCAACGACAAGAAGTATTGCGACCGCGCAGAAATTATCCGCGAGAAGGGCACGAATCGCTGCCAGTTCCATCGCGGCGAAGTCGACAAGTACACTTGGGTGGAGCTCGGCTCCAGCTACTTGCCGAGTGAACTCAACGCCGCATACCTTTATGCGGAGCTGGAATGCGCCGACGAAATTAACGACAACCGCATGGCGAGCTGGAATGCTTACCGCGAACGCTTGCAGCCGCTGGCCGACAAGGGCCTGGTCGAGTTGCCGTTCATTCCTGAACATTGCAAGCACAATGCGCATATGTTTTACCTGAAGGTTGAAGACCTACAGACGCGTACGGCGCTCCTCAAGCATCTGGTATATAACGGCATTCTGGCGGTATTCCACTATGTGCCGCTGCATAGCTCGCCTGCGGGCCTGCGCTATGGCCGCTTTAGCGGCGAAGATAAATACACTACCAACGAAAGCAATCGCTTGCTGCGCCTGCCGATGTTCTTTGGCCTGAAAACCGAAGAAATAGACTTTGTCTGCGAAAAAGTGAACGAATTCTTCGGCGTGTAATTCTTGTCGGCAAAATGTCATGGTACATGGCAGCGCAAATGTCATGGCAAATGAGGGGGTAAGTGAGGGGGTGAACAAAGAACGTGCCGAGTTCCTTGAGCAGCACGCCCGTGCCTTTGAACATGTAGGCCAGGCTCACGTCCATCCGCTTGATGATCTGCTGCCACAGCACCGCGTAAATCCCCAGCACGCCCACCGTGCAGGCGAGGTACGCGATGTACCCCGGCGAGAGGAACTCCCGCTGCGACGCAAGCTTCGAGAACACCCCCGACGTGGTGTGTTTTTCCCATTTTAGGTATTGACAAATGCCTCCGGCGAATTTATATTTTATAGTGCTCAAATGAGCAAAAAGCCGTTTTGCCCCGCTTTTTTATGCCTGTAGGCGGGGAAGGAGTGAAAGATGAAGAATAGTCCTATTAATGCTTGCGCTACTCCCCAAAAGAATGTATATTTATTTAAAAAGTTGCTATACTTAACAAAAAATGTTGACTTTTGCAACAAAATGAATATATCGGAATGGATACATAGCAGGGAAATCCGTGGCAAGTCGACGTTTTCGGTTGCCGACGTAAAGGACGCTTTCGCGGAGCGCCCCTCCAAGAACATAAACACGGAACTGTCGCGTCAGGTGTCCCGAGGGCGTGTACAGTCGGTTTATCGTGGTTTCTATGTCATTGTACCGGTCCAGTATCAGTTGAAGGGGGTAATACCTCCTGCTTATTACGTTGATGGTCTTATGGAGTATGTCGGCAAGCCCTATTACTTGGGTTTGTTGTCGGCTGCGTCCATGCATGGTGCCACACACCAGCGGGCTATGAAGACGCAAGTAATGACCGTTGTGCCGCGAATTAAGGAGTCTGGCAAGAATTCCCTGCTAGATTGGAACTACCGGCAAGAAATCCCGGAAGCATTTGTGATGAAGAAGAATGCCGAGATTGGAACGCTTCGCTATTCGGGGCCGGAACTGACTGCGGTAGATCTTGTGCAGTTTGCGTCGCATGTAGGCGGTTATCAGCGTGTTGCCACGGTGTTGGCGGAACTCATGGATTCTGTGGATATGGAAAAGATGGGTGAACTTTTGCGGTTCACAACTGTCGCAACGATTCAGCGATTCGGCTATTTGCTCGAGTATGTGCTTTCTAGGCAAGATCAGGCCGACGCGCTTTTCCAGGTGTTGAAGACGCAGGGCTCCTGGAACAGTATCTTGTTGAGCAATGACCACGACCGGAGAGCGGGCGCTCCGGCAAACCGCTGGCACGTAAACGGCAACATCGACATCGAGGTGGATGACTTATGATAGATCGTGCTTCGATTATGGCTTGGGCAGAACAAGCCCCGTGGAACGATCCTGCGATGGTTGAACAAGACCGATAAAGCCTATTCTTTTTCGGCTTGAAATAAATTGCTTCGAGCATTTCAATGTTCTTGGCTTGCGCAAGAAACCGTTCAATGTGGAAAGTAATTGGTTTAGAGGCGACTGCGAAATTACGACTTATGCGTTTGAAGAATTACTTGGAACAAAACTCCGAGCTCTGTACCAGCGCAAGAAAGGCCGCGATTTGTTTGATTTACAGGTTGCACTCGATAAAGGATCTGTGGATGCGCAAAAAGTTATGGACTGCTACAATCGGTATATGGGTTTTTCTGTAGGAAAGCCGCCTAGCTACAAGCAATTCATGCAGAATATGGAATTGAAAATGCAGGATCCCGAATTTCTGGGCGATACCGAACTGCTGCTACGGCCGGATGCGGACAAGTTTGATCCGGAACGCGCCTTCCAGATGGTCCGGGAAACTTTTATTGATCGGCTTCCCGGTCGAAGACGGTGATATCTATCAAAAAAGTAGTTGTTTCCAAAATGGAAACAACTGCCGCCGATGGCTAAAACTATAATACCAATATTTACAATCTCGATGCCATTATCGCGGTAGGTTACCGAAATCGCCAAGGCGTTTGCCGAGGGCGACTTTGACAAGCTCATGGAAGCCATGGCAGAATATAAAGCGAAGAGCGTGTGGCCGCCAAACAAAACAGGATAAAATGCAACATACACCTTAAGTGGCATTGTTCAAAAGTGCTTTCGCCGCTTATTCATCCGAAACGTGTATTTCGCAATATTTAAAAAAAATAAAAAATGCGAAATAGGCCTAAACTTGTCGGTGTTATCAACAGAGGCGGCGGGCTAGAAAAAATCGAGAAAAAAGACTTGACAGAGGCAACTATAAAGAAATTCTTTATAGTTCATTTTTTCTTTAAGTATTGACAATGTCCGGTCGGCGGTGACAACCCAGTCGGTTGAACTGTAAACCGGATCAGTTGTACCGGGAAAATGGTGTAAACCAAAACAGTGAAACTGTCAACCCGGTCAGTAAAATCACCTAAAAAGTGTCAACCTTTTTCAGTGATGGTCAGAAAACCGAGATGCTATTTTATATTTTTGTCATTTACGTCAAAAATATTACGCAAATTATTGCATTCATAGGAATTTTTGTTTATATTAGTGTACATATTAGGCAATTAAGAAAAAATATTAAGCATGAAGATAAAAAGACCAAGGTACATAGAATCTCTAAAAAACCGCATGGGAAACGGGCTGGTGAAAGTTATCACGGGCATTCGTCGTTCTGGAAAGTCGTATCTACTTTTTGAACTTTTTTACGGTTACCTTTTAGAGACGGGCGTGGAGCGAGACTCCATTATTTCCATCGCGCTGGACGATGAGAAACTGTCTGAACTGCGAGACCCCTCTCGACTCCTGGAATTTATTCAACAGAAAACCCCTGACCCATCGCAAAAATACTATCTGTTTCTGGATGAGATTCAGTACGCCATCAGCGAAGATGAATTGAAACATCCGAACAAGCCGTTACGCATATACGGGGTGTTAAACGGGCTGTTACGGAACCTCAATATCGACATATATGTAACCGGTTCCAATTCCAGATTTTTGTCGACTGATGTGATGACCGAATTCAGGGGGCGCGGGGATGAAATCCACGTCCTTCCGTTTAGTTTTTCCGAATACATGCAGGCGTTTGATGGCGATATATACCATGGATGGGCCGAGTATGTTACATATGGCGGGCTGCCGCTTGTACCCTCATTGAAAACCGACGAACAAAAGTCAACTTATCTAAAGAGTCTTTTTAAAGAAACCTACATCAAGGATATTATCGATAGGAATAAAATCCGAAAGAGTGCTGAACTAGACGACCTGGTGAACATACTGGCCTCTAGCATCGGCTCGTTGACTAATCCTCATAAATTAAGCAGTTCCTTCAAAAGCATTTATCATTCGGATGTCAGCGAACAGACTATCGCCAATTACATTTCTTATTTAGAAGACGCATTTATCTTGTGCAGGGCCAACCGATACAATGTCAAAGGACGGAAATACATAGGAACCCCGAATAAGTTCTATTTCGAAGATGTCGGGTTGCGTAATGCGCGCCTGAACTTTAGACAAATGGAAGAAAACCACATTATGGAAAATGTCGTTTTTAACGAACTGCGTTATCGGGGTTTTAATGTCGATGTGGGTGTAGTTGAAAAACGTTCAGTAACTGAACGAACATACTACGAGATTGACTTTGTTGCAAACAAGGGTAGCCAACGCTACTACATCCAGTCTGCATTTGAAATGAGCGATGCAGAAAAACGGGAGCAGGAAACAAAGTCTCTCGAAAGCGTATCAGACGGATTCAAGAAGATAATCGTGGTAAAAGATGTCGTAAAGCCTTATTACGACGAAAAGGGTATTTTGACCATTGGTCTATTTGATTTTTTAATGGATTCGTCGTGGATGTAATTCCCTGCTACCGTTACGAGATTGTGCTGGTGAACGACAGCAGTCCCGACAACGTGTGGAGCGTCATCGAGAGATTAGCGCAAAAAGAGAAAAACATCTACATCAATGATTCCCCGCAGTATGTGATTAAAGAAATTAAGGGATCAATCACAAACAAGCCACAATTGTAAGCGGATTTTCCCGTGCAAAGTCGCTGTATTCGTTTAATTGTACCGGATTCGGTACAATTATTGTTTCAAAGTACAAGAATTGTTTTTATGGAAAGTTCAGTCCATTTGGCAAGCGTAGGCAAGTCAATTATTTTTGCATCTCTGCATTTTACTGCTAATTCATAACGATATTGTAATGACCCCTGGGCTTTGCCCAATGCGTGAGCCTCTTCATAGCTTAGTGTAGGGTCTATTTTTCTTTTTCGTTTCATTTATACTCTTTGTTGGCTAGCAAATTGTTGTTTCCATTTTTCATGTGCCGATTCAACTATGGTCGTATTCTGCAAGAGAATTTCCATGGCTAGAGTAAGTCCAAGACTGAAATTTTCAGAGGAATCGCCTCCGAACATATGACACATCTCATGGACATAGGTGGACAAACCGTCATAGAATTTATCCGATTCAAAAATTGTTCGCTTTAGATAGACGCATTCAATTTTATTCCTGACACAAAGGTGATGTGCATTACTCTGTTTTCGCTTGTTTTTCCTTAGGGTAGCCATTCCGTGATATGTAGCTTTGGGATTTGTTATAACCTTGTGCTGTGGCCAAGGATCCGCGATAAAAAAGCCATTAAACATTTGTTTGCAGACATCTTCAAGAATCGTGAAACAGTTACTTTCTATTCCAGGAGCAACATTTTTGTCTATGACAAGTCCTCCATTGCGCCTACACTCGTCTTCAAGAGACGGGTAGCCCAATACAGAAAAAGGTTCCCCGACTAGGGTGTATTTATCGCGGTAATTATTGTACCAACTTCTTGCTTCTTGCCGTAAATTCATTTGCAAACGATTTAGTTTAGGTTCAAGAAACAGGAGATTCGGATATTTCTGCTTGAATTCTGAGCAGCAATTGGATGAGTACAATATGTTAAGCAATAGCCGTTGTAATACGGGGCTCCAATTTTCAAAATCAAATCTTTTTGTTCTATTGGAGAGCCAAACGCGACGCATTTTTTCTAACATACGAATAGACGCAGCGGCTGTTAATTGGACGCTGATTCTTTTGAATATCGTGACAACCTCCATGTTCAACAAGTTGTCGCGTTCGCGGTCATTTTGTTCAAAATCATGCAAGCAGACGACTAAATCAAATGGGTTTGAACCCCTTAATTGATAGCCACAAAAAACAATCCCTTTTCGTCCGTAGTCGTAATTATAGGGAAGCTTTCGGTCGTATTCTACTTTACTGCGGGTATAGACAGCGCCTTCTGCGTCTTCCCAAATTTTTTCTCCTAGGAGTTCGTTTTCAGGATAGTAAAAGCTCTTTAGTACAGTCTTGAAAAGTGCAAAATCGTCCTCGGAGACCCCTTGTAAAACAAGCTCGCTTTTCTGATTAGACTCATTTGTTTCGGATATGTCGTATGCGAGCATTTTGACGCCTTGACCATCTATCGTTTGGTCTATGCAAATTACATTGAGGTTCCAGTTCCCAGAACTCATTTTAATTGCCCATTTTTTGTCGCGCAGAGCGCACAGGGATGCTATCTTAAAGCCTTCACCGAAATAGCCTGCATGTTTTTCTGTAGAGCTGGTTTTTGTTGATGCTCCGATATGCAAAAGCCATTCGTAACTGAAAGTTGTGTTCTCGATGCGCATCGCCAATGTCCCGTCGCAGAATTCGTACTGAAAGCGTTGCGACCATTGATCAACGGGAACCGAGTCGTAAAAATTCTGAACATAATCCCGTAAAATGTGGAATGAGTCCCAATGAACGGGATAGGAGTATACAATGTTTAATGGAATAATTTTGGATGTTTGGCTCATTTTGCCTCTGGTTGGCCTCCTTTTCCGGGGCCAATGATGATTAATTTCCTTTCTCCAAAATATATAAAATATTTTATAAAAATGATATACCTATTGATTTATTTAAAATTTTAATGTATATTATAAGTGTATTAAAATAATGAGGTGGTGGGTGCAAGTAGTATATGCAGATAAAGAATTGGCTCGCTGCGCAGGTGACAAGACCTATGCAGTGAGGAAAATGGGGCAACGTCGTGCGGACATCTATTTGGATAGGATAAACGACCTTCAGGGCGCCGCTGATCTGGACTCCTTAAAGAATGTTCCTGGACGATACCACGAGTTGGTAGGCAATCGCGCTGGACAATGGGCGTGCGATTTGGACCATCCGTATCGGCTTATCTTTAAGCCGGTTATGAATAGTGCTGGAAATATTGTTGGATTGATTGTCGAAACTACAATTTCTATTCTAGAAATTGTAGATTATCACAAGTAGGAGCGTTTATGCAGGTATATAGATGTGATGAATTGGCTTATGTGACTCCGCCAGGCAGAACTCTGTCGGAAAAGCTTGAAGAAATGGGCCTTGACGCCAACGATTTGGCTGCGCGTATGGGCTACACCCCCAAGGCAGTGAACGATATTTTGCAGGGCAATTGCCGTATAACGCCAGAAGTGGCGTTTTCGCTTGAGGTAATAACCGAAATTCCTGCGAGCTTCTGGTTGCGCCGTCAAATTGCGTACGATGAGTACCTTGCCCGCGAATATGTCAAAGCCTCCCTTGACAACCAGCCTCTCTGGAGAAAGTCTTTCCCCGAAGAACTAGACGTGCGCGGTTGGGTGCGGCGCGGTAAAATCGAGGGTGACGACAAATCGGGACTTTCGCTCCTCAAGTTCTTCGCCGTAGCATCTCCCCAAGCATGGGATGGCTACTACAAAAAAGCTCAGCTGAAGGTGGCGTTCCGCATTTCTTTGGCGGAGGTCAAGGACCCGTACGCTACATCTGCCTGGATTCGTCGGGGCGAGATTCTTTCGGACCGTGACCCGATGGAAAAACAGGAACAGATTCCCGTTCGCAAGCGCCTGAAGGCGGCTCTCCCTGAAATCATCGCATTTGCCGCGGCGAACAAGACTTTACCGAAGCACGAAAAGAGAATCACCTACTGGACGCCCGAAGCGGATGTCGTTGACGACTGCATGACAGGCCTACAGAAATTGTGCCGTAAAATCGGGATTCGCGTATTGTTCGTACAAAACTTCAAGAGCGCCCCTATCCATGGTATGTACCGTTGGTACAAGGACGTGCCCCTTATCCAACTTCACGATCGTTTCAAGGATCGTGCGACCATGTGGTTCACATTTTTTCACGAATTGGCACATGTGCTGTACCACGGGAAAAAGGGAATCTGCCTACAAAACATCGAAATCACACACAACCACCCCGAAAAGGAAGACGAAGCAAACTGTTTCGCGCAAAAATGCATGGTGGATGCAGGTTTTGAGATGTAGCAACTGAAAAAAAAATCCGCTTTATTAATGTTTTTACTCCAATTTGGAATAAGAAAAAAATCATATTTTTGTTACAGGTCACAGCCCCGTGTAAATTTTTGTTTTATATTTACAAGGTTGAACCTGAAGAAGGGGTAATCTTATGCTGACTAAGGTTTTAAACAAAACAACCCGAAATAGCCGAAAGGCCGGTTTTACCATCGTAGAACTGATGGTCGTGATTATCGTCATCAACTTGCTTTCGGGAGTCGCCCTCCCACAGCTCACAGACTATATCGAAAAAACAAGACAAAAAATTGACCTGATGAAGCTTTATCACCTGCGCGACGCCCTTAACAGGGCTTTATACGAAGGCGACGTACACGATATAGACGAATCGGCAACTTGCAGTAACAGAAAAACCAACAAAGATAGCTTAAGCAAATGGTTAGCCACCGATAACGGTGTAACGTTGTTCATTATGGAAATGCACGACATACTCCCGACCAATTATCAAGCAGACAACAAAAACAGAATCAAAGATGATACTCAAAACATGTGCGGTCTTCTTACAGGCGGCGGTTTTTGGGCAAGCGCTCTTAAGGACGCCGGTTTCGGAGCCATCGCCGACATTTTATACGCCAGAGATCACAACAGCAACAACATCAAATCTACCAGTACTTTCACCGCCTACAAAGTAAAGATCAACAACCAAGACTGGTGGAGAACATTCCCAACACAGCCTCTTTTTATCAGCAGGGCAATAAACGGAGACCCAGACGCAGCCAAAACCGGAGACGGCGGACAAAATAGATACAACTTTAAAGTCAGGTGGACAGGTGGAAAAGAGAACAGCCATTCTATTGAAGTCTTCATACAGAGCGTACGAGGCACTAATAAAGGAAAGCCGTTCACGACACGACTGGGAACCTGTTTTTCGACTGAAACCGCTCTCTGCTATTAATATTATGGTCGCCCCTCCAAAAGACGGGCGGCCCTTCTTTTTACTACTTTATAGTCACTATGAGTGAAAACTGTCTTTTCTGCAAAATCATCAAGGGTGAAATCCCTTCCAAGAAAATCTACGAAGACGACGACGTGTTCGCCTTCTACGACATTGCCCCGCAGGCCCCGGTACACTTTTTGGTAGTGCCGAAGCGCCATATTTCAACCATCATGGACATGCAGCCGACCGACTGCGAACTGGTGGGCAAGATGCTTTACCGCGCACAGCTTATCGCCAAGGACCTCGGCATCGAAGAATCGGGCGCACGCTTCGTATTCAACTGCAAGGCCGACGCGGGCCAGACGGTGTTCCACATTCACCTGCACGTGCTTGGTGGCCAGGTCATGGGTTGGCCTCCGTTCCCCAAGGCATAACATTCCCCACTGTCATCCCGGCGTAAGCCGGGATCTCCTCTTCTAGCTAAGAAAAATTCTTTTTTAGAAGGCATCAAAGGAGGTCCCGGGTCAAGCCCGGGAAGACATTTCTGCAACAAATGGTCAAAACTCAGGCGATAGTTCTGCACCGGTTTGCGTACAGCGACTCGAGCTTTATCGTGAAAGCGCTCACGGAAGAGTGCGGCGTGGTGAGTTTTATCATAAAGGGAGCAAAGCGCAAGGAGTCGCCCTTCAAGGGGGCGCTCGACCCACTCGCACTTTCGGAGGTGGTGTTCCGGCAGAACCCGAATACGGAGCTCCAGTTCATCAAAGAGGCGTCGATTGTCGACTGGCATGCAAGCTTGCGCCAGTCGCTCTTGTACCTGGCGGAGGCGCAAGTAATGGCGGAGATCGTGCTGCGGTATGCGCCGCAGGGCGTGCCGCTGCCGGACGAGTTCCAGCTGCTGGAAGGCTCGCTCAAGGCGTTCGACGCGGTTGCCGCTGCGACAAGCGCGGATATCGCTACGGAAAAGGCTGCCGACGCGGGCACCGCTGCAGGCGCAGAGGGCGCGCCGGATGGCAGCCAAGCTCCCGACGGCAGTTTCGAAAAAGGCCCCGGCGGAAATTCCAGCGGCATTTTTGCGCGGTGGCTGCTGGACATCTGCGACCTGTGGGGCTACCACCTGGAACTTTCGCAGTGCAGCCGCTGCGAAAGGCCCTTCACCGAAGCTCCGGCCGACTTTTTCCCGGAATCGGGCACGCTCATTTGCAAGCAATGCCTAGGCGTGCAGAGTGCCCGTGCAAAGCCAGCGACTCTCGCCGGGCTCTGGGAGCTCTACCTCGCCGAAAAAAACGGCCTCGAGGCCCCACAATATCTAAAAGGCGCCTTCTTCGTGGAGAACGCTTTGCTATCTTATCTGCGCAATCACATCGGATTCCTGAAAGAAATCCATTCCCTTTCATGGCTACAGGAGGTTCGTAAGTTATGCTCAGCCCAATCGACATAAAGAACAAGAAAGCTAAGGGCGAAAAAGTTTCGATGATTACCGCCTACGACTACGCTTTTGCCCAGATGGCAGAGGCGGCAGGCGTAGACCAGATTTTGGTAGGCGACAGTCTTGCTAACACCATGCTCGGCTACAAGAGTACCCGCGAAATCGGCATGAACGAGATGCTGATTTTTGTGGCGGCAGTTTGCCGCGGCGCCCCCAACACCCACGTGGTGGCCGACATGCCCTACCTAAGCGACAAGGACCCGCAAACGGCCTACGACAACGCACGCCGCTTTATGGACGTGGGGGCCGCTTGCGTAAAAATCGAGGGTACCCCCGCTGGCGTGCACGAATACCTGCTGAGTCACGACATTCCTATTTGCGCGCACCTCGGGCTCTTGCCGCAGACGGCCGAAAACTTCAAGCAGAAGGGCCGTACCGAAGAAGAAGCGGCCGCAATTATCGAGGCGGCCAAGTATGTAGACAGCCTAGGGTGCTTTGAGATGGTGCTGGAACACATTCCCGAAGAACTCGGCACCAAGATTACCGGCATGGTGAACGCGGTGACGATCGGCATTGGTGGCGGAAAGTTTACAGACGGCCAAGTGCTGGTGATGCACGACGCCCTAGGCATGCACCAACGCAAGCTGCCACCGTTCGCAACGAAGTTCGTCGACATGTACAGCCTGGGTGTCGAAGGATTCAAGAAGTACATCGAGAGCGTACAAGCCGCCGGGAAATAGTTGCGCAAAAAAAATCAAGCGTGACTTTGGTAACGCAATGTTCGTATCTGCTTGATATTCTTTGAGTTAGATTTTTTCTAACTCATTTTTTTGTTTGGATTTTCCGAAATTACATACAAATTAAAAATTTTATAGCAAGGTGAGAAATATCACCTTCATAATCTTTTTTTTGTAAAAAAACAACTTTTTTTTAATTTTTTTTGAAAAAGGTGTTGATTATTTGTGAAAATAAGTTATTTTATACACAGCTAATTCACAACATAACCATAAGGAAGAAAAAAATGGCTACTACAAAGACTGCAAAGAAGCCGGCTGCTAAGAAGCCCGCTGCTAAGAAACCCGCTGCCGCTAAGAAGCCGGCCGCTGCTAAGAAGCCCGCTGCTGCAAAGAAGCCGGCTGCTAAGAAGCCCGCCGCCAAGAAGCCGGCCGCTGCTAAGAAGCCTGCTGCTGCAAAGAAGCCGGCTGCTAAGAAGCCCGCCGCCAAGAAGCCCGCTGCTGCAAAGAAGCCGGCCGCTAAGAAGCCCGCTGCTAAGAAGCCGGCCGCCAAGAAGCCCGCTGCTAAGAAGCCGGCTGCTAAGAAGTAATCTTCCAGATTCTCCTTTGTTAATGAACCCTGGACCCGTTCCAGGGTTCATTTTTATATATGCATAGGCACCGTTTTCTATTTTTGGGCTATGATTTCTGAAAAAGACCTTGCTGAACTCGAAAACATTCCCTTTGAACAGCGCATCGAGCGCGTCGAAAAACTTTTAGAAGGCAAAAGCGAGCCCCGCGCCTTTGAACTCGGGCTTTTGCTCGCCTTAAAAATGGGCCAAGAGATTCGCGAGGGCAAGGAACTGGGCAGCACTTCGGGCGACCTGGTTGCCAGCTGGAGCGGAAAGCATCCGGATTCCGTAGTGGAAGAAGCCATTGCGTTTGCCAAGGAATTCTTGACGAATCCGGCAAAACTCGCGGAGAAGATTAAGTCCGGCGTTCTCTCCTCGGACAACGAGAGGAGATCCCGGGTCGAGCCCGGGATGACAGAAGGCTCGGAGGCCGGGATGACAGAAGGCTCGGAGGCCGGGATGACAGAGGGCGGTGATGCCGCGGCGAACGCAGGCAACGAGGCGCAGAATGGATAACAAGCTGATAGCGACGGTCGACATCGGAAGTCACAGCTGCATTCTCTTGATTGCGGCGTTTGAGGAGGGGGTGCTGGTGCCCAAGCTCCAGAAGGTGGAAGTCTGCCGACTGGGCGAAGACATTTACGAACACGGCGCGATTACCGAGAAGCGAATCAAGGAACTCGAAGCGATTATGACGAAGTTCCGCATGGACTTGCACGCGCTGGGCGCAAACCTCAAGGCCGCCGTGATGACCGAAGCCATGCGCAATGCCGAAAACCCGGACGAAGTGATTGCCGCCGTCGAAAAAGCCCTCTGGGTCAAACCCAGAATCATCAGCGGTGAAGAAGAAGGCAAGCTCACCTACCGCTCGGTCAAGGAATGGCACGGCGAAGGTATCGTGACGATTGACATCGGAGGCGGTTCCACGGAACTCAGCAACGGCGACAACACGTTCTCGATTCCGGTGGGCGCCCTCAAGATGTTCAAGGCCATGGGCCCGATCCCTGGCCCCGAATACAAGAAGTTCGTGAAGGAGACCTTCAAGGAAGTCAGCTTCAAGGGAATGACCAAGAAGCCGGTGTACTTGATTGGCGGCACGGGTACGGCGCTTGCCATGGTTTACCTGAACAAGCAGCAGTTCGACTACAAGGCGATCGAAGGCCTGGAACTTTCCATTAGCGACCTGGATGCCGTCACGACGCGAATCTCCAACTTGTCCAAGGAACTCCGCGCCATGCTTCCGGGCCTTGAAAACGGCCGTCACGAAGTGATTATTTGCGGGCTGTTCTGGCTGAAGTCGCTCCTGGAAAAACTCCGCGTCGAAACATTTAAGATAAGTACCGCGGGACTCCGGTTCGGACTACTTTATGAGGATAAAAAAGCTGATGCCGGAAAAAGCTGATTCCGGGTCAAGCCCAGAATGACAATCAGCCTGGATGACCTAATCACTAACCACTGCCTACTGTCTACTTCCTACTGCCAACTTTCCTATGCGTATCAACAAATACATTTCTCTTTGCGGTATCGCGAGCCGTCGCGCGGCCGACGCCTTGATTGAAGAAGGCCGCGTGCAAGTGAACGGCGACGTGATTAAGGACTTGGGCCACCAGGTCGACGAGAACGCCGACAACGTTGTTGTCGACGGCAAGCCCGCCCGACTCCCGCGCAAGACGACGACCATCATGTTCCACAAGCCGGCCGGCTGCGTTTGCACCAAGACCGACCCGCAAGGCCGCCGCACGGTGTACGACTACTTGCCGCCCGCCTACCAGAGCCTTAAGTATGTGGGCCGCCTGGACTTGCAGAGCCGCGGGCTGTTGCTGTTCACCGACGATGGCGAACTCTTGCACCGCCTCACGCACCCGAGCTACGAAATCCCGCGCAGCTACTACGTGTGGACAGACCGCCCGCTGAGCGAGCACGCCGCGCAGAAGCTGGTAGACGGCGTTGACATTCGCGAAGAAGGCGCCGAACAAGAAGAAATCGCATTCGCCACCGACATTTATTTAGAGAAAGGCTTTGCCGAACTCGTGCTGATCGAAGGCAAAAACCGCGAAATCCGCCGCATGATGCGCGCCGTAGGCTACGAGATTCGCGACCTCAAACGCGTGAGTTACTGCAAGCTGACTTTGGGCGACTTGCCCGCCGGCGAATTCCGCGAACTCACCGCCGACGAAATGAACAAGCTAAGGCAAGCGGTTCACGTAAAATAATGTGAGATGTATGATGAGGAATGTGAAATGAAAAATAGATCATATCTAATCTCACATTACACATTTCACATCACTCATTTATTAACCAGTAACGAATAACTCTTATGTCAAGGACTCTCTACATCGGTGATGTGCATGGTTGCGCGGATGAACTCGAGCGCATTGTAGACGCATTCGGTTTTGTACGCGGTAAAGACACACTATACCAGACGGGCGATATCATCAACAAGGGTCCCGACATGTTGCGGGCACTGCAGTTCGTGAAGGACAACGGAATCCTCACGGTGCGCGGCAATCACGAAGAGCACTTGATTCGTGCGCTGGAACTGCCCGAAAGCGGCTGGACCGAAAAGCAGCGCGCCCGCTTCGCCAAGCTCCCGATGGAAACCTGGCACGCCATTGCCGCCGAGGTAAGCACCTGGCCCCTGTGGCGCGACACTCCACACGCGCTGCTGGTTCACGCCGGATTGGAGCCCGGCAAGGTCAGACTAGAGGACATGGACCGGGAAGTTATTTTGTCCGTAAGATACTGGAATGATCGCCCGTGGTTTGAACAAATTAAATGGAACAAGACAGTGGTATTCGGACATTGGGCTAAAATGGGATTCGTGAACCGCCCCGGATTCATCGGGCTTGACGCGGGTTGCGTTTACGGCAAAAAACTGATGGCCTGGTGCCCCGAAGAAGACAAATTCTACGAAGTGCCCGCCGCCCGCGAATATTCGCCGGTCAAAGACAAGGCGAAAACCGCCATAGACGCCCCTTGCATTGTACCAGGCGACCACTTGCCCGAAGCCAAGCAGCCCAAGTCATTCGAAGATATTAAGGCGAAAATTGCAAGCGGCGATATCGCACTCGCCGACGACAGCGAACACGCCAAAGAAATCCGCAAAGCCTCGCCCAGCGTTGCCGCCGAGTGGGCAGGATACCCGTAGCCATCTGTCTTCCCGCACGTAGATGCGGGATCTCCTCTTGTTGTTTTGGAAAGCCGTAAAAGGAGGTGCCGGGTCAAGCCCGGCATGACATTCTTTAATTAAAAGTCGCAGTTCTTAATGCAACGGTTTTGAACAAATTCCGCTTCAAGCACTTTGACGCCCTTGTTGTAACGGCGGTACGGCCCGTGCCTTAGGCCATGTTCCAAAGTCATCTCTTCTTTGAGACCACCCAGATCATCGAAAATTTTTGCAACCCCGTGCAACTGTCCGCGCATGTACGGCAGCTTGCGGCGCAGGCGCCCCTTGTCGTCCCACTCTTCGGTCATTCCGTCGAGCAGCCCATCACGGTAAACTTCCTTGCTTTTCTTTTTCCCGTTTTCAAAGTACGTTGTCGAGATTCCCTCTTCGATACCGGCCTTGTAGCCGATAGTCTGCCACACCTTGCCGTTTTCGAAATAACTCCTGAACACCCCGTCGAGCTTGCCGTTTTTGTACGGAGCCTCGATAGCGACCTTACCGTTCGGGTGATAACTGTAGGCTATACCTTCACGAATGGAAGTCCCTTTTTGGACCGCGTAAAGGCGTGAAAGCGTACCTTCGGCGTAAAATTCTTTTATCGTATCAAGCGCCACCGCCGGCGAATTTTGCGCCAGCGCAATCGAGCACAGCCCACATAGAGAAATACACAACGAAATCAACACTTTCATCGAAACCAAATGTAGCTTTATCTCCGATAATTATGTATTTTGCCATTGCTTATGCGCATTACTTTTTTAAATCCCCCGTTTCATCCGATGTTCAGTCGCGAGTCGCGCAGTCCGTGCGTGACCAAGTCCTCTACCCTTTACTGGCCCATGTTTTTGAGCTACGCCGCCGGCACAGTCGAAGCCGACGGTAATGAGATTCAGCTCATCGATAGCCCGGCCATGGAACTCGACCTCGCGCAGACTCTGGATGGTATCAAGAAGTTTGACCCCGAGCTCGTGGTTTGCAGCACGAGTACGCCGAGTATTCTGAACGACCTGAAGGTGGTGCACGCCATTAAGGAAGCACTCCCGAAAACCAAGATTGCGATCATGGGTACGCACGCTACCGCCGAACCGCTCGAATCTATGGAAATGGAACCGAGCCTCGACTTCGTGATTATCGGCGAGGCGGACTACACCGCCAGGAATCTCGCCCGCTACCTGCGCGGCGACATCAAGGATATTTCAAGCATCGCGGGCCTTGCCTTCCGCAAGGCCGACGGCACGGTAGATTTTCAGCCCGAAGGTCCGAAGATTGAAAACCTCGACGAACTGCCCTGGGTGTCCAAAGTTTACCGCAAGTACCTGTACAGTTGCTACAAGAAGTATTTCTACGGTGCGAACCTGAACCCGCTGATTGTGATTTTGAGCGGACGCGGTTGTCCGAACCGCTGCAGCTACTGCGTGATTCCGCAGACGCTGAACGGCCACAAGTTCCGTCGCCGCTCTCCGAAAGATGTGGTGGACGAACTGCAGTATATCAAGGAAAACTTTGACGACTTGGGCGAAGTATTCTTCGAAGACGACACGTTTACCGCAAGCCACGAACACGTACGCGAAATCTGCAACCTGATTCTGGAACGCGGCCTCAAGATTACTTGGAGCTGCAACGCTCGCGCCGATGTGCCGCTCGACTTGCTCAAGCTCATGAAAAAGGCCGGCGGCCGCGAAATGTGCGTGGGTTTCGAAAGCGCTTCGCCTGTGGTTCTCGAAAACATCCACAAGGGTGTCAAGAACACCGACAAGGCAATCGAATTCACCAAGAACGCCCGCAAGGCAGGCCTCTTGGTACACGGCTGCTTTATGGTCGGCAACCCGGGCGACACGCCGGAAACGCTCCGCATGACGCTCGACTACGCCAAGAAGTTGAACCCGAATACGGCTCAGTTCTACCCCATTATGGCATACCCCGGCACCGAGGCTTACAAGGAAGCCTTGGAAAGCGGCGCGCTACAGACAAAGGATTACAACCAGTGGCTGGACAAGGACGGTTTCCACCGCACCACCATCCAGCGCGGCGAACTCACCAGCCAGGCTTTGGTCGACTTCTGCGACAAGGCCCGCCGCGAGTTCTACCTGCGTCCGAGCTATATTCTGCGCCAGGGCATCATGGCGATCAAGAACCCGCGTGA
Source organism: Fibrobacter sp. UWB1 (assembly GCF_002210325.1). Lineage (NCBI taxonomy): Bacteria > Pseudomonadati > Fibrobacterota > Fibrobacteria > Fibrobacterales > Fibrobacteraceae > Fibrobacter > Fibrobacter sp. UWB1. Next base: position 82,069 of record NZ_MWQL01000006.1, on the reverse strand, counting down.
ACGCTACCGCGTGATGCGTGGATTCGGCACGCTCGTGAAGCACCTGTTCCGCAAACACGGACAGCTCGCCCCTGTCGCGCGCCAAGCCCCGACTAACAAGTCGTAAAGGGAAACCCGAGGTTTCCCTCTAGACTCCTTTCCTTAGAGCATATTAAAAAGCCGCAGTTCATCACTGCGGCTTTTTCGTCATCTGTCTTCCCGCACGGCCTCGCCATCTGTCTTCCCGGCGAAGGCCGGGATCTCCTCTTGTCGCCTGCAAAAAAGAATCCACATGCCCACGAATAAAATTTTACAAGAAAAACCATATCAACTGCACTAAAAAAAGCGTGTATAGTAAGAGACACTTTAAACAGAGAGGGCAATGTGAATTACAACTTTTACGTCTACATTCTCACAAACAAATACCACACCACCTTTTACACCGGCGTCACGAACGATTTGTTCCGACGTATTATTGAACACAAAATAAAAGTCAACGAAGGATTCACAAACGATTACAACGTCAACAGATTGGTTTACTTCGAGCACTTTTTCTACATCAAAGATGCAATAGCAAGAGAAAAACAGCTAAAACGATGGAAACGTCGATGGAAAATCTTTCTTATTGAAAAGACCAACGCCGAATGGAACGACCTTGCAGAATCTATCGGTGTAACGGAAAAAATTCTTGAATCCGCAAAAGCAAGCGTTCCTTCAAACTAATACAAAGGCCCCCCCCCCGCACGGCTTTCGTCAACAGAAATGCCTCTGCCATCTGTCTTTCCGCACGTAGATGCGGAATCTCCTCTTGCTGACAGAAAAGAAACAAGCGCTCCTTCAGGCTAATACAAAGGAGATCCCGGGACGTTGCCCGGGAAGACAATCTGGAGGTTCATTCCCCAATATTCTAAAGACAAGGACGGGTAGGCGGACATCATAAAAAAGCGGCTTTTTCGTCATCTGTCTTTCCGCACGAAGATGACAATAGCCACTTGCAGCTTTGCTGCTTAGAGTACCTTGGCATAATACTAACCGAACAAAGTTCGGAGTATTATGAAGCCAAGTTACATCGGTGGCTGTGTTGTCATAATAAATTGGTAGCGGCACTAAAGTGCCGAGCCACACAGAGGATATGGTCCTCGGAACGGGGACGGAATCTCCTCTTGCTGACAGAAAAGAAACAAGCGCTCCTTCAGGCTAATACAAAGGAGATCTCCCCGTTCCGAGGATTGTGGGCACATAAGCAATAAATTGCAAGTGCCCACTAACCCGCTCAAGGCCGGGAAGACAATCCGGAGGTTCATTCCCCAATACGCCAAAGGCAGGGGCGGGTGGGCGGGTAACGCAAAAAACGGCTTTTCGCCTTCTTGTCTTTCCGCACGGCCTCGTCTTCTGTCTTCCCGGCGAAGGCCGGGATCCCCTCTTGCAGACTGAAAAAAGAATCTGCAGAAACAAGCATTTCTGCAGACTAATACAAAGGAGATCCCACCTTGGTGGCCATGCGCACTAAGCACTTCCCCAAAGAGGATAACTCTACTATGGCAACAAGTTGCCAAGTATCGTATAAAAGTGCTAAGTGCTGTCCGCCCGGGACGTTGCCCGGGAAGACATCTCAATGATTACTTCGCAGCGGCGACGAATGCCTTGCCGAGTTTCGCGAGCGCCTCTTCGCATTCCGCGGCGCTCACGTTCAGCGGCGGGAGCATACGCAGCACGTTGCCCTTGGCGCTAAGCACCATGAGTTTTTCGTTGCGGGCGGCAGCGATGATGTTACCCACCGGCATCGATTCGTCGAGAGCCACACCGAGAATCAGGCCTTCACCGCGGATTTCCTTGGCGAAGCTGTACTTTTCCACAAGGGCAGCCAAACCGGCCTTCAGCTGGGCGGAACGTTCTTCCACATTCTTCAACAGGCCCGGAATCTGCTTCACGACAGCGAGACCTGCAGCGCATGCAATCGGGTTACCGCCGAATGTGGTACCGTGGTCGCCGGCCTTGAGCTGGTCGGCAATCTTCTGGCGCAGGAGCACCGCACCCAGCGGGAGACCGCCACCGATTCCCTTGGCCAAAGAAACGAGGTCAGGGTTCAGGCCGTACTTTTCGAAACCGCAGAAGGTTCCGAGACGGCCCACACCCGCCTGCACTTCATCGACGATGACAAGGCAGCCGAATTCCTTCTGCAAGCTATTGATAGTCTGCACCATTTCGGCAGAGAGCGTCATCACGCCGCCTTCGGCCGCGAGGCTTTCGAGCATGATAGCGCAAGTGTCCTTGTTGACTTCGGCCTTAAGGGCAGCGCAGTCATTCCAAGTCACATGAACGAAGTCACCCGGCATGGAGCCGAAGCCTTCACGGATGGCCGGCTGGCCCGTCGCAGAAAGTGCGGCATACGTCCTTCCGTGGAAACTGTTCACGAACGTGATAATCTTCTGCCGGTTCTTTTCGCCCTTCCTGTCGAAATACTTACGAGCAAACTTGATAGCGCCTTCGTTGGCCTCGGTACCCGAGTTGCAGAAGAAGGCCTTGTCGAACTTGGTGATTTCCAACAGAGCCTTGCCGAGATTAATCTGCGGGTAGTTCGGGTAAAGGTTGCTGATGTGGTTGAAGTGGTTCATCTGATCCACCACCGCATCCTTGATAGCCTGGTTCTGGTGACCGAGCGCGTTCACGGCGATACCTGCCACGAAGTCCAGGTACTTGTTGCCCTGGTCATCATAGAGGTAAGAGCCCTCGCCCTTCACGAAGTTGATGTCTGCCTTGCCGTAAAGCGGCGCGATAATTTGTTTGTCCTGTTCGAGCAGGTTAGCGCAAGATTGTGCCATAGTTTAAATCTCCATTAATTTGTTTGCCAAAGTGTTCCGCGTCCTTCCAACCCACGATGTGGATGCTCTTGAGTCCTCGTCGGATCGACTTGAAACTCTCGCGGACTTTGGGAATCATACCGCCGGAGATGACGCCAGCCTCGATCAGCTTTTCGGCGTCCGCTTCGCTCAGTTCGGGAATTACATTCTTGTTTTCGTCCATCACGCCCGGCACGTCGCTCACCAGCACGAACTGGTCGGCCTCAAGCGCCACAGCCAGTTCAGATGCAGCGGTGTCTGCGTTCACGTTCCAGCTCACGCCGTTACCGTTAGCATCTGGACCGATAGAAATCGGGCTTACCACGGGAACAAACCCCGCACCCCAGAGCGCGGTCACAATGCCCGGGTTCACCTTCTTGATTTCGCCTACCAGGCCAAGGTCTACCTTGCCCTGCTTCTTGACCACCTGGAACAAGTTCGCGTCTACGCCCGAAATACCGACGGCACCACAGCCGTTGTTCAGGAGCATGCGCACAAGCTTCTTGTTCACGTGGCCAGAGAGGGTCATCTCGACCATCTTCATGATGCCGGGGGTCGTGACTCGGAGGCCGTCGATGAATGTCGGTTGTTCCTTGAGCAAGGCGATGTTTTCGTTGATGTCCTTGCCACCGCCGTGAACCACGGCCACCTGACAGCCGCTACCGGGGAGGGTAGAGACTGCCGACACAAAATCAGCCAGCTTGGCTTCGTCGATTGCCAGGCTGCCACCAATTTTTACAACCACTTTTTTCATGTTTCGATGAATTCCTGTCGGAAGGTGAAAAATGAATTTTTGCGGTAAATTTAGAAAAATACAACTCCGCTCAAATGCATGTATTCAATTTAAAAGATTAATAAACATGCGGGAGGGGCCCCAGCTCGGAGTGGACGCTATGCGTCCGTGGCTACGTTCAGTCATACAGGCAAGTAAACTTGCCTGTGCGACACTCACTTGCACACTTTTGCGAAGGCCGCACGGCCCCCTCCCTGCCCCCTCCCCTCCGTTGGCCGACGCTTTATTCTTCCTCTTCTGTTCAGTTTTTTCATTTATTTCTTATTTTCCCGTCTGTTCAGAACAAGATTTTGTTATATTGCATATATAAATTCAACCTAAGACACAAAGAGGTATATTATGGCAATCACGAAAGTTTGGCTGGACGAATCCAGTGACGAATGCGTATCTTGCGGCGCTTGCGAAGCTACTTGCGACGCAGTGTTCGAAGTTCCTGAAAAGATGAAGGTCAAGGAAGGCGTCGACTATTCCGCTTACGAAAGCGAAATCAAGGACGCTGCTGACAGCTGCCCGGCCGGCGTGATTAAGTACGAGTAATGCGTAAGGCGAGCGTCGCAGAAAAATGCAAGCATTTTTCTATGACCGAGCCGAAGCATAGACGCCGTAGTGAAACGAGGCGTCCGTAGTGCCGAGGTGAGTATCGCCTAAGTTACTTAAAAACTTTTAAAGCCTTGTCTTCGGACAAGGCTCTTTTGTTATTAGATCCTTCGACTTCGCGCCACAGCGCTCCGCTCAGGATGACACTTTCAGATTACTTCGCTAGGGCTTCGTATTCGGCTTTGACCCATTCAGCGGAGCGGGCGACCGATTCAATCTTGACTTCGTCGATGGCGCCATTCCAAGTGTCGTTCGGCACTTCGGAACCACCAATACGGAACGGCAGCGGGGCTGCAACTTCCTTGGGTGCAAACGGAACACCGGCCTTGTTGCTCACGAGCACCCCGTTGATATAGAAGTACAGTTTGCCACCTTCGTTAACGAGCACCAGCAGCGACCATTCATTCATAGGCAGCGTGCCACCACGTTCGACATTGCCCTTGGCAAGCCATGCATAGCCATAGCCCGACAAGTCCATGCCATCGCCCACGGCAACAAAGGAACTCGTCATAAATTCATACTGCAGCTGGAACCTGGACAATCCGGTCATCCAGTCTTCACGTTCTGCAAAGAGGAGCTGGTAAATGCCATCGCCACGGTAACCGCTCCACTTGGTCCATGCGCTCATGGTAAAGTCACCTGCACAGGGGTCAATATCACCCACTTCGACGAACTGACCGACCTTGAGCAGAATGCCCTTGCCCGACACACCTTCCACGTAGTTCACGGAATCGGCGACCGAGCCGTCATTGTTATAGACCTTAGCTACGCTATCGGAGCCATCCATGTGGAGGTTCAAGGATATCGCAAGTTCTTCCGTAGTATCGACAGCGGTAGTATCTTTTGCAGTGGTGTCAGGCACCACCGGTTCCGGCGTAGCGGTATCCTGCGGAACAGAAATACCATCGGGCACATTCACCATAATGCCACCGTAAGCGGCGCCACTATAGTAGTGGTAATCCGAAATCGTGAGCCAGCCCTCGTTCTTGTTTTCGAGAGACGGAATCTTGAGCGTGTCGCCCGCGACAGCCGTCATGAAGTTTAAACGGGCCTGCGACTGATCGCTTTCCACATACACCAGCGAGATTTCGCCCACGGGCATCGCATCGAATGCAAACGAACCATCGGACTTGACGGTTGCGACATCGCTACGGCCCACAATGCGCATGTAGCCGGACTTGGCCTCGGCAACACGACTTTCAAGTCTGCGCGGGTGACCCACCATCACAAGGGCGTCGCCACCTTTCTGAATGCGGGAAAGGCCGGATTCAGAACCGTTTTCGGCATAAATCACCACAGAGCGCGTGCTGTCAAACTTCAAGCTGAAAATGCCGTTGTTGTCGGCTTCCACCACCACGGAATCTTCGATAGAGGTCTTATCCCAGTTGTCGTAATAAGCCACCACGCGGGCGCGGGCCACAGGCTGGTTCGCCTCGGTCACCACAATGCCCTGTGCAACGGAGTTACCGATATCGGTCACGCCACCAGCGGTTTCGTCGCTCTTGGAACAAGAAGTCAAACCAGCCGCAAAAAGAGCTAAAGCCATACCAGAGGCATATTTGAACAAAGTATCCATTATTTTGCCTCCTTTTCAATCTTCTTACTCATCGGGAACGCCACAAGCATCATCTCGTAAACACGCTCCACATTAGGGTCGTTTGCCGCCTTCGCAATTATCTTCTTGCGGGCGTCTTCAAGAACTTCTACAGCGTAATTATAAGAACTTTCACTCATGGCCAAGGTGGTGAACGCAGCAAAACGTTCGTTCTTGGGCATGGATTCTACAGCACCGATAGCGTGCTGAATGTATTCGCGGCGAATCTGGCGCAAAGAAATCGGCGGAATTTCGGCGGCATCGAGCATTTGCGAAGTCTCTTCGTAATGGTCGCCCACCTTCTTGATCAAATTCCATTCCAGAAGTTTCTTGACAGCGTCGCGGGCCTCTTCGGTCGTGATTTGCGGCGTAAGCATGCGGGCCAACACCATGTAGTCGTCGTGCCAGTCGGCATTCACCGCCATTTCGCGAACCACCGGATAGTACCACTTGCTAAAGTAGGCCTGTTCACGAGTAGTCACGTGTGTAAATTCGATTTGTTTGCGGATTTGGACAATCTGTTCCCAGGCGTTTTCGCGCTCGTTCACCTGTTGCGCCTGGTTGTACTGCACCAGGGCCTCGAAATACGCCTTCTGCAACGGCTCGAAATCCATCGCCTTCGCAATTTTATCGATAGACTTTGGCGTGAGGTTAAAGCGCCCGCGGATGACGTTCAGGCAGTAAGACGAACTGCTGAAACCCGCCTTCGCCGCGAAGAATCGGTGCGAAAAGACGGCCCGCATTTTTTTCTGTTCCTCAAAGTAGTCTTGCAGGAACTTGCGGAAGTCGTCGTAATCAAACAGATGTTCTAGCGCAATACACATAACCCTAAAATAAATAATTTTTACACACCAGGCAATAGCCCGAGAAAATTTTTACACACCCGAAAAGCCCCTTTAGGGGCTTGTTTTGATGTTCGTCACACAACCGAGACGAATCGTGCCGCAAAGAAAATCATAAGAAAAGTTTACACAATAAAATTGGCCATGCCCATCTTCTTTGCACAGCAAACCTTTTTTTACCTAGAAAACGCTCTCAACTTAATAAAAAAAAGCGTGTATATAAAAGGTGATTCTTCTCCCGATGTCTTCCCGCACGTGGTGCGGGATCTCCTTTTCTAACCGAGGAAAAATGAATTACAACTTCTATGTTTACATTCTCACCAACAAACACCGAACTGTATTTTATACAGGTGTAACAAACAATTTATTTCGCAGAATCATAGAGCACAAAATAAAGATAAACGAAGGTTTTACAAACGATTATAACGTCAACAGACTAGTTCATTACGAACTATTCTTCAACATAAAAGATGCCATTGCTAGAGAGAAACAGCTAAAGAAATGGCGACGTTTATGGAAAATGAATTTAATCGAAAAAAATAATGCCAACTGGGATGATCTTACAGAATCTCTTGGTGTTACGGCCAAAATCCTAGATTCAGCAAAGACTTTCTTCAAAAAAACGCCTGCAATAAGAATTGCAAGCGTTTTGGAAAGCCGTAAGAGGAGATGGCGGCTTCCCCGTTCCGAGGATTGTGGGCACATAAGCAATAAATTGCAAGTGCCCACTAACCCGCCGAGGCCGGGAAGACAAGGAAAAAGGCAAGCGCCCACCAACCCGTCAGACAATAGAAAACGCCTGCAATAAGAATTGCAAGCGTTTTGGAAAGCCGTAAGAGGAGATGCCGCATCTATGTGCGGCATGACAGTTAGAGCATTACATTCCTTTGCACTGCGATGCAGTGCAAAGATTACGGCTCGGTCATGGCAGCTCATGCAAGCATGGCTGCCGCGACTCTCGCCTTACATTCCTTTCTTAAAGTTCTTAAGAAGGGCGCTCATCTTGCCGGGCATGGCAGCGGCTTTTTTCGGAGCTGCACCCGGGCGGTCCTTGCCGGCGATTTTTGCCTTAAGGTCTGCGAGGGTTGCATGGCCCTGGATGCCGCCCTGCGGGCGGGCATTGCCGCGACCATCGCGGCCGTGGCCACCGAATCCGCCGCGGTTACCGCCTGCGCGCTGGCCACGCGGGCCATTAGCGCCGGCACCTGCAACGCCGTCGGTAGATTCCTGCTTCATCGAAAGGCTAATGCGCTTCTGGCCCACATCGACTGCGACCACGCGCACCTTCACGATATCGCCCACGGTCAAAACCGTCTTGGCATCTTCCACGAACTTGTCGCTGATTTCAGAAACGTGCACGAGGCCGTCCTGGTGAACGCCAATGTCCACGAAGGCTCCGAAGTTTGCCACGTTCGTCACGACACCTTCCATCCAGCTGCCCGTAATCAGGTCCTGAATCGTGCGAATCTTGTCGTCGAATTTGGCATAGCGGAATTCCTTACGCGGGTCACGGCTCGGTTTCTGAAGTTCCTTCATGATGTCGTCCAAAGTAGCCTTACCCACTTCGTCGGAGAGGAATTCTTCGAGGTTGATCGCCTTCACGGCTTCGGCGTTACCCACCATGTCCTTCACAGAAACGCCAGCCTTTTCGGCCATCTTTTCGACAAGGGCGTAGTTTTCAGGGTGAACCGCAGAATCGTCCAGCGGGTTTTCTGCACCCGGAATGCGCATGAAGCCTGCAGCCTGTTCAAAGGCCTTCGGACCAAAGCCCTTCACATTCTTAAGGGCTTCGCGGCTAGCGTAAGCACCGTTTTCTTCGCGGTACTTCACAATCGCTTCGGACAAAGTATTGCTGAGGCCCGCCACATGAGAAAGCAGCGGAGCAGAGGCGCTGTTCACGTCGACACCGACCATGTTCACGCAGCTTTCCACCACTTCGTCCAGGCGCTTCTTGAGTTCGCGCTGGTTCACGTCGTGCTGGTACTGGCCCACGCCAATAGACTGCGGGTCCACCTTCACGAGTTCGGCCAGCGGGTCCTGCAAGCGGCGGCCAATCGAAATGGCGCCACGAGTGGTCACGTCTTCCTTCGGGAATTCCTGGATAGCAATCATGCTTGCGCTGTACACAGATGCACCTGCTTCAGAAACGATCACGCGCGGCGGAACTTTGCCCTTGAACTTCGCGGACATTTCGGCGCAGAAGGCATCGGTCTCGCGGCTTGCGGTACCGTTACCGATTGCAATCAAGTCAATCTTGTACTTGTCGATAAGGCCCATCAGGTACACGGCGGCACCGGCCTTGTCGTTCCACGGTTCATGCGGCTTAATGATGCCATGGTCCATGAACTTGCCGTTTTCGTCGAGCACGGCCACCTTGCAACCCGTACGGAAACCCGGGTCGAGAGCGAGCACAGCCTTGTGGCCGGCAGGTGCGGCGAGCAAGACGTCTTGCAGGTTCTTGCTGAACACCTTGAAGGCTTCTTCTTCGGCGGCGTCCTTGAGCATCAGGCGTACTTCACTTTCCATGCTCGGCTGGAGCAGGCGTTCCCAAGCATCCTGGCACATGGCTTCCAAGTAAGGAGTCCAAGTGGTGTTGCCCTTGATCACCTGCTGCTTGAGGTAGCCGACCATTTCTTCGTTCGGCACTTCGATCGAAAGGCGGAGCACCTTTTCCTTTTCGCCGCGACGCAGCGCCAGCATACGGTGGCTCGGAATCTTGGACACCTGTTCGCTGTAGTCGTAGTAATCCTTGAACTTGGTTTCCTGGCCTTCGAAATCCTTCTTGACCTTGGAAATCATGACACCAGTCTTTTCCATCTTGTTACGCAGGTACTGACGGAATTCGGTGTTGTCGGCGACTTCTTCGGCCAAAATGTCGGCGGCACCCTTGAGGGCGGCCTTCGGGTCGGCAAGGCCCTTTTCTTCGGACAAATAAATTAACGCAATCTGTTCTGCCGTGTTGCCGGTTTCTTCTTGCGCCCACATGAGGCGGGCCAAGGGTTCCAGACCCAGTTCCTTGGCGGCCGTGGCGCGGGTGCGCTTCTTGGGCTTGTACGGGGCATAAATATCTTCGAGGAGGGTTTTGTCCTTACAGGCTTCGATCTGTGCCTTGAGTTCGGGCGTGAGCTTGCCCTGTTCTTCGATGCTCTTGAGAATCGTTTCTTTGCGGTCTACCAGTTCTTGCAGGTAGTCGCGACGGTGACTGATGTCGCGCAGCTCGATTTCGTTCAGCGTGCCCGTTTGGTCTTTACGGTAACGGGCGATAAAGGGGATGGTACCACCCTGGTCCATCAGTTCGAGCGCCTTGGCGACGCGCCATACTTCAAGGTTAAGCTCTTCGGCAATAATTGCAGAAAAATCCATAATATTTAGTTTCCGTTTTATATTTCGGTTTGAGGGTCTTAAAGCCCTAAGTTCAACCCAGCACCGCAGTGCGAGGTACCCCGGCAATTTTCCCGAGGTAAAGGGAATATAGATAATTTTCTATCTTTGGGTCGGTCAGTTCGAAACCCATCCTGACCTTAAACAAAACTAGGAGACTTTATGCGTTCAGAAGCTGAACTCGAAGGCGTCACGTTGCTTGGCAACAACAAGACCCAGTACAAGACCACCTACAGTCCCGAAGTCCTTGAAAAGTTCCCGAACAAGCATCCGGGCAACGACTACATGGTCACCTTCAACTGCCCGGAATTCACGAGCCTGTGCCCGAAAACCGGCCAGCCGGATTTTGCCGAAATCAAGATCAACTACATTCCGGACCAGTACCTGGTGGAATCCAAGTCCCTCAAGCTTTACATGTTCAGTTTCCGTAACCACGGCGACTTTCACGAAGACTGCGTGAACATCATCATGAAGGACTTGGTCAAGCTCCTGGACCCGAAGTACATCGAAGTCGAAGGCCTCTTTATGCCCCGCGGCGGCATTTCGCTCTACCCGTTTGCCAACTACGGTAAGCCGGGCACCGAATTCGAAACGCTTGCCAAGACCCGCCTGTTTGCAGCAATTGATCGCCGCCGCTAACCCCCAAAACCTCACAACCTCAAAGGGGCTTTAGCCCCGACCTCACACCCCATGCCTCTACAAAACGAAATCATCCTTATCGCTTCCATCTTCGTGTTCTTCGGCGGGCTCGTCGGCTTTTTCCGCTTTTTCGGTAAGCAGGGCATTTTCGCCTGGACGGTGATTTGCACCATCGCCGCAAACATCGAAGTTCTGATTCTGGTGCACGCCTTCGGGCTCGACACCACGCTCGGCAACGTGATTTTCGCCTCGACATTCCTCGCCACCGATATCATGAGTGAAATTTACGGCAAGAAAGAAGCAAGCCGCTGCGTTAAAATCGGCATTCTTGCTAACGTGACCTTCATTCTGATTTCGCAGAGCTGGTTCCTGTATATTCCGGCCGAGGGCGACACCATGGCAGAACCGATTCGTACCGTGTTCGCCAACACCCCGCGCGTGATGCTTGCAAGCCTGTTTGCCTACGCTATTTGCGAAATGTTCGACGTATGGGCCTACCATGCCTGGTGGAAATGGACCGAAAGCAAGTTCGGCAGTAAGAAAAGCTTCTTGTGGTTGCGCAATAACGGCTCTACGCTGGTAAGCCAGTTGATCAACGTGGTCGTGTTCAACCTGCTTGCCTTCGCCGGAGTTTTCCCATGGAATACGATTGGCGAAATCCTGGTCTTCGGCTACGGAATCTTTATCGTGACATCGCTGATGGATACCCCGTTCGTGTACCTCGCACGACGAATCTCCGAAAAGCACCCGGAACTGCTGAAGGACTAATTCGGAGTTCAGATTTCAGAATTCGGATTTCGGAATTCAGATTTCGGAGATTAGAGTTTAGAATAAAATGAGGATGAAAATTCCTCATTTTTTATGCTTCATGTTCTTCGGTTCCGTGTTCGCGGAATAATTCCTCGGGCAAGGGTTTTCCCTGTTTTTGCCAGGCACGGTATTCGGCGGTCGCCGTAAAGATGGCGTCGGTCGAAGAATTCAAGGCCGTTTCCATACTGTCCTGAATCACTCCGATGATAAAGCCCACGGCCACCACCTGCATGGCAATGTCGGTAGAAATGCCGAAGGGGGCGCATGCCAGAGGAATCAAGAGAAGCGAACCGCCCGCAACACCGCTGGTACCGCAGGCGCCAATCGTTGCAAGCACGCACACGATTAATGCCGAAGTAAGCGTCACCGGAATACCAAGCGTATGCACCGTCGCAAGAGTCATGACCGTAATGGTAATGGCGGCCCCACTCATATTGATAGTCGCGCCCAGCGGAATAGACACAGAATAAAATTCGCGGTCGAGCCCGAGCCTTTTACAAAGTGCCATGTTTACCGGAATGTTCGCCGCGGAGCTGCGGGTAAAGAAGGCCGTAACGGCACTACTCTTGAGGCACTTGAGCACCAGCGGATACGGGTCATGCCGCAACACAAGTCCTACAAGAGCCGGCACCACAACAAGCATCACGAAAAGCATGGTTCCCACAAGAACCAGAATGAGCGAACCGTAAGTCTTGAAAATTCCGATTCCGTTCGTAGAAACCGAGGTATACATAATACCCATGATACCGAGCGGGGCCAAATTGATAATCCAGCGAACCACCATCGAAACCGCATTCGACACATCCTGCAGCACGGTAAACGTCACCGGACTTGCAATCTTCTTGATAGCAAAGCCCATAAAGGCTGCCCAAACCAGAATACCGATATAGTTCGCATCGGAAATAGACGCAAACGGATTCGACACCGCATTCACCAACAAATTATGCAGGATTTCGTAAATATCGGTCGGCACGGTCGAAACGTCTGCCGACACATTCAACTCTAGATTCTGCGGGAACATGATGCTCGACCCCACGGCGGCAAAGGACGCTAGCAGCGTACCCACCAGGTATAGGGCAACCACGCGGACAAAACGACGGTCCAAGCGGGACTTGCCATTGGCAAGGGAACAGACAATCAAAATGAACACCAGTACCGGCGCCACGGCCTTAAGCGCGCCTACAAAGAGCACGCCGAATTCGGAAATCCATTTTTGCGACGGCAGAAACACGCCCAAGAGCGCACCCACCACAATCGAAATTGCGATACGGAGCACCAAGTTTGCACTATTATATTTATTGATTACTGCGCTTACTTTCATAGCGTGCCTCCACTTTTCAGTGTGTAATATAAATATAATTTTGCCGATTTTGGGACAAAAACGAAAGGTGCGCAAAAAATCAAGGCCATTTTGGCGGGCGTCTTTTTCCAAAGTCGCCCCGATGAACTAAATTTTGCGCGGAAAATGTTTTTTACGGTGCTCACATACCTGGTCATCGGCCTTTTGGCTGTGTTCGGACTATTCTATATAGTCTTGGAGGTGCGGTTCTTCCGTGCGCTCGGTAAAGTGCGCGTGGGGAACTCCGACGTGGAGCCCGCCCCCAAGGTGAGTATCTTGATTGCCGCGCGCAATGAGGCGGCCGGCATACGCGAGACTTTGGACTCCGTGCTTGCCCAGGACTACCGCGGACAGTGGGACGTGTGGGTGGCCGATGACCGAAGTGACGACGATACGCCGGAAATTTTGGCAGAATACGCAGCCAAGAACCCGAGGTTGCATGTTTTGACGATCAAGGAGATTCCGGAAGGGGTAAGCCCCAAAAAGCATGCGCTTTCGCTGTTGATTGAGGCGTGCGAGGGCGAAATTTTGTGCCTGACCGACGCCGACTGCCTGGTAAAGCCCACCTGGGTCACGGGCATTGTGGCCGAATTCGAGCCGGGCATTGAGCTGGTGGCTGGGCATTCCTACATTCCCACAATCCCCGGTAAGTCGAGTGTGCTCATTTGCATGCAGGCCATCGAGACGCTAATCTACCGCGTCGCGGGTACCGCTGGACTCGCCATGAGACTCCCCCTCACGAGCACCGGCAACAACCTCGCCTACCGCAAGAGCTTCTTCAAGAGCGTGCACGGGTTCGACAACGTCATCAAGATCCAGAGCGGCGACGACGACCTCTTGATGCAAAAACTCGCTGCCGACCGCCCCTGGGCCATGCGCTACTGCATTGCCGAAAGCACCTTCGTGACCACCAACGGCAAAGAAACCTTGAAGGAGCTCTGGGAGCAACGTAAGCGCTGGGCGTCGAAGACTATCTATTATACACCGAAAATCGTATTTGTACTCAGCATGGTATTCCTGTTCCTGACCATGCAGTGTATAGCGGCGGTACTTTCGCCGTTCAGTTTCGAGATTTTTATCGCGACACTTATCGCGTTTGTCGCCAAATGCATTGGTGATTTGGTTTTAATACTTCGCGGGCTCAGGATATTCAGGCAGGAGCACCTGATCAAGTGGTGCATTCCTGTAGAATTTATCCACGCCCCCTTTACCGTGCTGGCCGTGCTTTTTGGCCTGTTCGGACGATTTAAATGGAAGTAGTGATGGCAACAACAAAGAAAACTGCAACAAAGACCGCAGCGACAAAGACTACCGCTGCAAAGAAAACTGCAACGAAGGCGGCAAAGGCCCCGATCGAGGGAAAGACCCTGATTATCGCCGAAAAACCGAGTGTGGCCCTGGACCTGGTCCGCGTACTCGGCCAAAAGAACTTCAAGAACGAAAAGACCCACTACGAAAGCGACACCACCATCGTGAGCCATGCCATCGGCCACCTGGTTGAAATCGCCGACCCGAAAGAAATCGACGAAAAGTACAAGAAGTGGGAAATGAGCACGCTCCCCATGCTCCCCAAGGAATTCCCGCTGGTCGCAACGCCTGCGACCAAGGGGCAGCTTTCGGCACTCTCTAAGCTCATCAAGCGTAAGGACGTGACGACCATCGTGAACGCATGCGATGCGGGCCGCGAAGGTGAACTGATTTTCTTCTATATATTACAGTATGTGCTCAAGGGCAAATTCACGGGCAAGACCATCAAGCGCCTGTGGATGCAGAGCATGACCCCGGCCGCCATCAAGGAAGCTTTCGAAAACATGCGCGACGGCTCCGAAATGGAAAACCTGAAGGCCGCCGCCCTTTGCCGTAGCGAAGCCGACTGGCTCATTGGCATGAACGGAAGCCGCGGCCTTACCGCCTACAACAGCAGCATGGGCGGATTCCAGGTGACCCCGTGCGGACGCGTACAGACGCCGACGCTTGCCATTATCGTGAACCGCGAAGAAGAACGCATGCAGTTCGTGCCACAAAAGTTCTGGACCGTGGAAGCCGAATTCGACAACGACGGCAACCACTACCAAGGCAAGTGGTTCACCGCCAACAAGGAAGACGGCAAGGACAAAATCAAGCAGATTTTTGACGAAAACCGCGTAAAAGAAATTCTCGCCAAATGCAAGGGCAAGGCCGGCACCGTCGAAGAAACGTCCGCGCCCTCGCTCCAGAAGTGCGGCCCGCTGTACGACTTGACGACACTGCAGCGCGAAGCGAACAACCGTTTTGGCTTTAGCGCGAAGACCACCCTCTCGATTGCGCAGGCTCTGTACGAACGCCACAAGGCAACCACCTACCCGCGTACCGACAGCCGCTGCCTGCCCGAGGACTACGTGGCTCCGGTGAAGGCGACCCTCGGCAAAATCGAAGGCCCGCTCGCCAAGTTTGCAGAAACCGCCCTCAAGAACAACTGGGTCGTGAAAACCCCCAAGGTGTTCGACAACTCCAAGATTTCGGACCACTTCGCCATCATCCCCACCGGCGTGATGCCCTCGGGACTCACCGAAGCCGAACAGAAGATTTTCACGATGATTTGCCAGCGATTCATCGCTGTGTTCTTCCCGCCCGCCAAGTACGAAAACACCACCCGCGTAACAACCGTGGAAGGCGAAACCTTTATTACCGAAGGCAAGGTGCTGATTGATCCGGGCTTCAAGGCCGTGTACGGCAAGGACAGCGACGAAGAATCGAA
Organism: Fibrobacter sp. UWB1; assembly: GCF_002210325.1. Lineage (NCBI taxonomy): Bacteria > Pseudomonadati > Fibrobacterota > Fibrobacteria > Fibrobacterales > Fibrobacteraceae > Fibrobacter > Fibrobacter sp. UWB1. Next base: position 66,518 of record NZ_MWQL01000006.1, on the reverse strand, counting down.
CATCCCGGCACTCAAGGGCAAGTCCGCCAAAACGGTCGCCCTCGAAGAAAAGGAAGACTTTACCAAGCCGCCTGCACACTACACCGAAAGCACGCTCCTTTCGATGATGGAAAGCGCCGGTAAGTTGGTGGAAGACGAAGAACTCCGCGACGCCATGAAGGAACGCGGCCTTGGAACGCCGGCAACGCGTGCCGCCATTATCGAAAAGCTCGTCAGCGACAAGTACGTGGTCCGCGACGGCAAGGACATGATCCCGACCGCGAAGGCATTCGACCTGATCAAGGTGCTGAAGGCCATGGATATCGAAGCGCTCACCAGCCCGGAACTTACCGGCAACTGGGAATATAAAATGGAGCAGATCGAGAAGGGCAAGGAAACCCGCGAAAAGTTCATGGAAGGCATCGTTGAGATGACGAAGACCATGGTGAAAAACATCAAGAGTTTCAAGGAAGAAAGCACCACCGGCGAAGCCCCGTTTAGCCCCGTGAACGGCAAGAAGGTTTTTGAAACCGTGAGCCGCTACACCACCGAAGACGGCATCGTCATCCGCAAGATGATTGGCGGCAAGAGGCTCACACCGGAAGAAATCACCGAGCTCTTGACCAACAGAAAGATTGGTCCGCTCACCGGCTTCCGCAGCAAGCGCGGTGCCGAATTCTCGGCCGTGGTGATTATCAACGACGAAAACAAGATTGAATTTGTATTCGACGAAAAGCCCGAAGAAGTCGAAGTCGGAGCCGAGGTCGGCAAGTCTCCGGTCGATGGCGCCGCCGTGTACGAAACCATGACCGGTTACGTGAGCGATTCCTACCTGAAAAAGGAACCCAGCGGCATCACGCTCCCGAAGATTCTCTTGGGCAAAGAAATCCCGCTCGAAGAAATCAAGAAGATGCTCGCCGGCGAAAAGACGACGCTCCTGAAAGGCTTCCGCAGCAACAAGACCCACCGCACCTTTGACGCTTACTTGTATCTAGATAAAGGCGGCAAGCTCAAGTTCGACTTCCCGCCGCGAGAATTCAAACCGAGACGCTTTGGAAAGAAGAAAGCTGAGTAAATTCGGGAATTCGGATTTCGGAATTCAGAATGAAATTTAATATAGTACCAGTAATCGTTTTTCTGGCAATGTCTATTCTTGTGCAGGCGGAGGATTCTCTGCCTGACGTGAAATTTGTTCCGCTGAATTCGCTTACAGAAGCTGCGGGGAATCAAGCCGCGGAACCTGCGAGCAATTCAGCAACAAGCGCGTCGTATACAGCCGAAGCCTTACCGCAAGAAGATTCCATAAAAACGCCTTATGGCCTCCCCCGCGAACTCATGCCACTGTGGGATTCGCTGACCATTAAGCAGAAAGCAGCGCAGATGGTCATGGTTTACATGACGCCCGCATCGTTCATGCTCGAGCACGAATTCGGCGGATACCTGGTGATGAAAAATCACCTGAAGAATCTGGACAAGTTCACCGAGAACATCCGCACCGTGAACGATTCCATGCGAATCAAGCCGCTCGTGGCTGCTGACCAAGAAGGCGGCCTCGTAAACCGAATCTCGGTCGTGGCCCCGCGTTGGGAGCATACCCCCAGCGCCAAGCAAATGCGCAACATGAGCGAAGATTCCATCCGCACTCTGGCAAAAGAAATCGGCGCTGTACTCGACAGCGTAGGAATCAACCTGAATTTGGCGCCCGTGCTCGACCCCGCCAAAGACAGCCGCGGCAAGCATTCCTTTATGGAAGAATCCAAGCGTTCTTGGGGCGAAGACACCACGAATGCGACCAAGGTCCGCGCTTTCGTGCAAGGCATGCGCGAAAGCAACGTTGCCTGCGTTTCAAAACATTTCCCGGGATACGATTCTTGGACCAACAGCGACCACCAAATTGCCGTGAGTTCAACACCCAAGGCTAAAGTGGCGAAGAACGTGGAATTTTTCAAGACACTCTCCAGCGACATTCCCGTAACCATGATGAGCAGCGTGAGCTTTGTGCGCATATCAAGCCGCCCTGCCGTATTCGAACCGAAAATCGTGAAAATGGCCCGCGACATGTCCCCCGAAACAGTCATATTGACCGACGACCTGTGGGGCGTCAGCCTGCGCGCCTGGGTGAGCGGCAACGAACGCGTGCGCAGCAAGAACTATCCCGCCAAGGATTTTAGGAAACTCGTGCGTACCGCCTTGATGGCCGGCAACGACATGTTCATGATTACATATCCGCAAAAAGCGGTTGAAATGGTAAATTACCTCGCCGCACTTTCTAAACAAAGTAAATATTACAGGCAGCGCATCGAAGAATCCGCCGCAAGAATTCTGAAGATGAAATACAAAGCGGGATTGTTATAAAGCCCTCTGTCTTCCCGGCCTTGAGCCGGGAACTCCATTTACGGCTTTCCAAAGAACTTGCAATTATTATTGCAAGCGTTTTTCAAACTAATACAAAGGAGATCCCGTCCCCGTTCCGAGGATCATATCCACTAAGCAGCAAAGCTGCAAGTGGCTATTGTCATCTACGTGCGGGAAGACAAGTCAAACTACCTTCGCTTTTTTCGGCGTAGACAAATTCTTCACTTCTTTCAAAAGGCGTTCCGGCCCGACCTTGTTGTAGGCCAGCTTCAAAATCTCAGCCGCAGCCAAAGCGTCGTCCAAAGCGCGGTGATGATTGAATTCAGGCAGTTCCAGCGCCTGCGTCAACTTATGCAAGCTGTAGCTCGGAAGCCCCGGGAAAAACCGGCGCGCTATCTTGACGGTACAAAGCCTCGGCGGATCGATCTTGATGCAACAGCGCTTGAGTTCCGTACGTATGAACTTGCTGTCGAACTGCACATTGTGCGCCACAAAAATGCGGTCTTGCAAAAGTTCGGCCACCTCTTCGGCAATAGACGCGAACTGCGGCTTGCCGCGAACCATTTCGTCCGTAATGCCCGTCAGGTTCTGCACAAACGGCTGAATCGGCATGCCCGGGTCTACCAGCGCCGAATAAGTCTTGACCACTTCACAATCATCTAAAAGAACAATACCGATCTCGGTAATGCGGCCAACCTCAGCCGTTCCCCCCGTCGTTTCTAGATCTACAACTGCAAACTTCATCGTACTGAATCAAACTGGATCGCTTCGCGTTGCTCGCAATGACGTGAGAACGCACGCAATGGCATATAAATCACTTTATCGGGATATCAAACTCCAGAGTCTGACGAGCAGATTCGCTCACCACCTTCGCCTTGAGCACCTTGGACTTGGGCTTTGCATAAAGCGGCACGACCATCAAATTCGAGACCTTGCTGCTTTCGACTGTGGGTTTAGCCTCGCTATCGCGAGCCGTCTGCGAAAAAATCGGCTTCTTGCCCTTGTCGTAAATGTAATACGTCAGTTCACGAGTGTAGCCCGGCTTAATCTGCTTGGTGGGCACCTGAAAATACACCATGCCGCCCTTCGGCACCTTGCGCAAACTGTCACGGATTTCTTCTTCGGTGGCAAACTCGCCATCCATCATCATGCGAATATCTTTCTTGATTTTGTTTGCACTTTCATACTGGACCGTTATCTGGAACTTGGCGTCTTCGGGAATGGCACTCGGACGCACATCGCGAATTTTTGAATTGTTCTGGTGGTATTCCCAACGGCCGTTGTCATGCAGAATCACCGTTGAACCGTTCGAAGCCGTGGCAATCATGTCTTCAGCAAAGACCCCTGTCGCCGAAAGCAACAGAATCATCGCTACAACCCATAAAAATCCAACCGACCCACATACCCAAACGTTCAACTTCATGGGATCCTCTTACACTAAAACTCCATAGCGTAATATAAATGAATCTTAACAAAAAAGGCGGAAAATCACCAAAAAAAAGCATATTATTTTAATACTTTGCTATTTTTACACTATATGCCTCGCATAGTCGCCTTATACCTATTCTGCATGCTCGCAGAACTCATTTTGGGGGCCTGTAGCAACAGCGACTATGCCAACAATACAAGGCATAATTATGCAGAATGTCCGGTCGCCAGACAAGTCTTTAGCGACTTTCCGGAATCCGGCTTTTTCAATGATGCGTTTGCAGTCAAGTTTTCCGAAAATGATTCGCTGAGTTGCGAAACCGACGGTAAAATTCCAAACGTCCAAAGCCCGCGCGCATCAACTTTTGAAATCGATAGCACGACAACCATTCGCTGCATCGATTTTTCCGACTCCACAAAAGCCGAAATCATTCGCACCTACATCTTCGAAGAAAAGCCGACCATTGCGGCCGTATTCCTCACCGCAAATCCGAATTCACTCTTTGACCCTGACAGCGGAATCTACATGCCCGGCCCCGACGCCCAAGAAGAAATCCCGCACGAAGGCGCCAACTTCTGGCTCGACAAGGAAATTCCCGTATACGTAGAACTCGTCGAAAGCGACGAGAACGCCCCCGCCTTCGCAAAGCATGCCGGCCTAAAAATTTTCGGAAAATTCAGCCGCACGAATCCCAAAAAATCCGTCTCCATCAACTTCGACAAAAAATACGGAGACCGAAGACTCCTTTACCCGCTATTTCCGGAATACCCCGAGCTCACCGTATTCAAGAGCTTTGTCCTGCGCAACAATGGCAACAATTTTGCTAAGGACTACATTCGCGACCGCCTCGCCAGTTCACTCAGCGAGGGGCTCGGCGTCGATTACCAACGCGGGCGATTTGTAATCGTATACTACAACGGGGAATATTTCGGCATACACGACTTACGCGAACGAGCCAACGAATCATACATCGAGACACATTACGGAATCGGCAAGAACAACATCAACCTGATAAAAATGGGATTCAACCCCACAGCAGGCTCTGCCGCCAGTTACAACGCCATCTTCCAATGGCTCAAAAGCCATAGCCTAGACATTGACAGCAATTACGCCCACATCGATTCGCTCATCGACATCGATAATCTTTTGAACTACTTGCACACAGAAATATTTGCATACAACATGGATTGGCCCGCCAACAACCTCAAAAGATGGAATATTATAAACCCGCAAAGCAAATGGAAGTGGATTCTGTACGACCTGGACGCGGGCTTTGGCACGATCCCCTACGACGACACCAACATCTTTGAATACATCACCTCGCAAGTGACATTCGCTTACAATAAGAACCCGCCTATCGCCACCTTCTTAATCCGGTGCTTGCTCAAGAACAAAGACTTCGAAGCCGCATTCATCAACCGCCTGGCCGTACTCCTGCAGACAAATTTTGAACAAAGTAAAATCCTTGCGCGCATAGACAAAATGATGTCCGAAATCGAGCAAGAAATTCCGCGCGATCAAGAACGCTGGTCGCATGACAAAGCCCTCATGGACGAACACCTGGAAATCATCAAAACGTTTGCCAAGACACGAGCAGACACAGTCACCATGCAACTCCGCGACTTCTTTGATCTCGGAAACACCATACCCATTACGCTCGTCACTAGCGGCCCCGGCACCATTTTGGTGCACGGGCTCCCCCTGAACGAAAGCGAAATCACAGTTGACTTTTTCAAGAATTACCCCGTCACACTCACCGCAAAGCCGCAAAAAGGCCACAAATGGGGCGGCTGGAGCGACGGCGACACCAACAGCACGCGTACAATATTTCCCAAGAACGCCCTGACGCTAACAGCAATTTACAAATAATCTATATTTGTAAACATGCGTTATCGTGCGGTAAGACCACTCCCCCTGCTCCTAGGCATCGTTATCTGCTGCTTGGGGCTTGGATGCAGTAATAGCGAAAGAATAGATAACGAAGTCGTCGCCTTCTGGGATATAGAAGAAGACGCCACCCCTCTCTCCACAGAACTAAACTACCTCCCCATTGACGACTCGGAATACCCCTATGCGGGCATCCCGAGAATTGTGATAGAAACGGAGAACCATCGAGAAATCAAGGACCGCGAAACAGAGATCCCCGCCAAGCTGCAAGTATGGGGCGCGGACGCCCCCGAAAGCGAAGTGATGGAGCTGACTATAAGAGGAAGAGGGAATACCTCGTGGACTGACATGCCTAAAAATTCATATAAAATAGAATTTGTAAACAAACAAAACATTCTTGGAATGCCCAAAGACAGAGACTGGGCCCTTATCGCAAATTACGCTGATAAGACATTAATGAAGAATTATTTAATGTATCATCTTTCAGCAGAACTAGGCGCTTACTACGCACCACGATGTGAATTTATTGAATTATATCTTAATAAAGAATATTTGGGAGTTTATTTATTGACAGAAACAATTAAAATCTCAAAACATCGAATAAATATACCTGAAACCGACAATTCTTACATTGTGGAAGTTGATAAAAAATACAAATATTCAGAAACCATTTTTTATTCCTATGTAATTAACGATTCCACAGGGCTAAGTTTCCGCGTACATAAGCCCCAAAAAGTTTCTACAAAGGCATTAAATACAATTGAAAAGCATATTACGGATTTTGAAACATATCTAACAAACATTCATGAACAACGCGATAACAATATCGCTCAATGGCTAGACGTTGAAGAATACATAAAATATTATTGGGTAGAGGAATTCGCCAAAAATCCCGACGCGAACTTTTTTACAAGCGTATTCTTTTCTTGGGAAAAAAATAATCCTATTAAAATGGGACCTGTATGGGATTTTGATTTAGCATTCGGAGAATTCGACTATGCAAGTTTTAACACTCCAAGCGATTGGCACATCAAAACAAGTCACTGGAATAAATTTGTATTTCAAGATACTTTAATGGTTAACAAAAGAGAATCTTTTTGGATTGAAAATAAAAGTACTTTTTTTAAAACAATCAACACAATAGATTCAATCTACAAAAAAATAGAAAAAGCTGCCGCAAATAATTTTAGGAAATGGCCCATTCTGTCAAGCACAGAGAATCATTGGCATTTTTACGCATACTCATCCTATGAAGAAGCAATCATTCATTTGAAAGATTGGATAAATCAAAGATATATATGGATCAACACACACTTAGTAAACTAATATTTTTTAATTTGTAAACTTATAAAAAAGGCTGCGAAAAAGTCTCATTCATCTTTTATGTTACAGTCAGATTCAAAACCTGCTCAATAATCGGCGCCATGTCATAATACTTGTACTGTGCCAGTCGACCTCCAAAAATGACATCCGTTTCCGCTGCAGCCAACCTACGATATTCTTCAGCCAATGCATTATTGCGGTCGTCATTTACTGGATAATAGGGTTCCATTCCCTCCTTGTATTCTGTTGAATATTCTTCCGAAACGACCGTCTTTGGGCAATCGTAAACAGTCTGTCCAAACATTTCGAAATGCTTGTGTTCAATAATACGGGTGTAAGGCTGATCATGCGACGTATAATTCACGACAGCATTACCCTGATAATTCGGGGTGTTTTCGATGCGAGTCTTGAAACTCACCGTGCGCCAGTCAAGTTTTCCTAACCTGTAACCGAAATACTCATCGATAGCACCGGTGTAAACAAGTTTGTCTGCAATTTCACGCCAATCGTCCTTGTATTCGGCAAAGAAATCTACACCTGTACGGGTTTCAACACCTTCTAGTAATCCATCTATTAGCTTGTTGTACCCTCCGATAGGGATTCCTTGGTAGCGGTCATTGAAATAATTATTGTCAAAGACCATGCGCACCGGGAGCCGCTTGATAATGAACGCTGGCAATTCCTTGCAATTTCGGCCCCATTGTTTTTCGCTGTATTCCTTGATGAGCTTTTCAAAAATGTCCTTACCGACAAGCGTCAGTGCCTGTTCCTCAAGATTGGCGGGTTCGCGACCATTCAACGCAGCGACAGCTTCAGCCTTTTGTTCCTCAATTTTTTTCTGGGCATCTGCCGGTGTAGTTACGCCCCACATTTGGTAGAACGTATTCATATTGAATGGCAAGTTATAAAGCTTACCCTTATAATTTGCAACAGGACTATTCGTATATCGGTTGAATTCCACAATGGAATTCACAAAGTCCCATACCTGCTTATTGTTGGTATGAAAAATATGGGCGCCGTACTTATGGACATTAATGCCCTCGACATTTTCGCAATAAACGTTTCCACCCAATTGGGGACGCTTATCTATTACAAGACATTTTTTTCCTTCTTTAGCAGCGCAATATGCAAAAGTCGCCCCAAACAAGCCAGAACCTACGATAAGATAGTCATATTTCTTTTTCATCATTTTCAACCCTCGTATATTTTTACCAACGATTGAGTTGTATGCCTTATATCAAATCCCCTATTGAACAGCTCTTCATACGCAGCATTTCGATCAGTCTTTAAGCTCTTTATTATCATATCAACCCAATTTTGAATGGAATCTTTATTTATAGGCAAGTAATATACATTTGAAGAGAGTTTCGCAGATTTTGTGATACAGTCAGAGAAAATCACAGGCAAACCAGTTGCCTGGGCTTCAACGCCTACTATAGGCAAACCTTCAAAGTGAGACGGCAAAACAAAAACATCCATAGCCATCATCAAAGATGGAATATCGTTGCTAACACCATATAGCACAACACTGTCGGAAAGTCCCTTTTGAGAAACTTTCCTTTCAACAGTTTCTTTCAACTCACCTTCTCCAATAAGCAACAAGCGCGCTTGCGGCACACTCATTTTCAATCGTGCAAAAACATCAACTAAGTAATCATGATTCTTTTGATATGCAAAACGTCCCACATGGCCCACAACAAAAGCTTTTTCCAAGCCCATTTTTTTTCGCACATTATCTCTAATTTGATGATTAAACCGAAATCGGTCTAGATCAATCCCGTTATTAACCATTCTTATTTTTGATTTTTTCACATTAGGAAACATCCATTCAGCCGCAAGATCAGAACAAGCCAAACACTCATCCGCCAAAAATTTTAGGAAATATCGACATGACTTATGGTATATACGTTTAAGAAAGCGATTCCGGCCATCCACACCCGCTGCATGGGAATGCAAAATAATTTTTCTTATTCCAGCAATTCTACTTGCCAAAGCAGACACAAATAACTTATTTGCAACATCAGCATGTATATGCACACACGAGTATTTTTCCTTTTTTATAAGGCAAATCAACCTAAAAAACACAATAAATTGTTTCATCAATTTGCTTTTTGCAAAACCAATATAATGAACATGGCATCCTAATTTTTCTAGTGCCTTTAGGTTTTCTTCTTTTTCAAATAATTCTATTGCTGCAATGTCAATTTGCATATCAGAAGGCCTATGCGCAATCACATTCCTTACTAAAGAAAAAACCCCTCCCATACCAATATCATCTACATTTATCTCTAAAACTTTCATATTATTTTTCCCCATAACTTACGAAAAAAATGACGCTTAAGAACAAATCTCGGTTTTACACCGGCCTTTAATGCACCTAAAAAATCAGCTTTAAAAGAATCACCATAATGAATGTGCCTTCCATTAAAACAAATTATTCTCTTTTGCACTTCAGAAAACAGTTTGCCACTTCTTTTGTCACAACCCAATTCATTTGATATAAAGATCCCTTTCATTCCATCAACACCACAATTTGCAAGTATTTGTTCTATAAAAGACCCGGGGAGGTACATATCTGATATAAGAACAATCTCTTTTCCAAATTCTTTTATACCATTATACAAGGCAACAATTTCCTCACGAGGTCGACATACTTCTAATTCGGCCCTCAATTCAGCCTGCTTCAATTTTTCGCGAATATCTGCAGAATACTCAACTAAGGAATTATAAATATCATCCAAATTCACTTCTCCAGTCTGCGATTTCTTACGTGCAATATTTTCTGCCAAAATTCTCGCTGACTGGAATTTCGCTGATTCTACAGACGAATCTAACACTTGCTGTCCAGCCAAAAAGAAAACCCCCTTGGGCGTTGGAACCGTACGGAAAACCAGGGTGTCAAATATATCAAACGACACCAAATCAAAATGTTCAATTTTTTTCAATTCTCTAGAAATATTCATTTTCTTAACACATTATATATCCAAAAATACGGGAAAGGTAGCTTAAACGCAGCCTTCATAAAACCCGTTTTCCAACAACTATTACTAAACGCTACTAAAAATTCTTTCAGACGATACTGGAATATACTTTTTTGCGGAAGGAAATAAAGTTTTTCTCCGTCAACATTGTAAAAGAAAGAAAACAATTTTAACCGTTTGGATGTCGGATTCATACCAAATGCAACTAAAGGCTTCCATGATGTCTTTTTATCAGGAGGATTCTTCAAATAACGCAGTGCCCCATTTTGCAATGATTTAATATATCCTTGTATCTGCAAATCATCTTGATATTCATAACCTTTTAACACCGGCACTACGATTCCCTGCTTATTTACGTAATCATCCGTTGATCCTTCCAAACTCTGAAACAGCTTTTCAAGAAGACCTAACGCACACAACACTTTTTTCCTTTTTTCCAGATTTTCTTTACTAAAGAGAAATCCGTAAGTATTTCCCTTTATTGAATAAATAACGTTAATACCAATATAATAACCAGTAATACAAGCATCTATTCCAGATTTTTCCAGCAGCAACTCCAAATAATACTGCATAGCACCATGCCACCCAATATCAACAATAGCGACATTTCCTTGCATGCCAATCTGTTTTAAATACAAGACGATATCATGATACTGTCTTTTAGATTCTGCATTAATTTTAGCCTTATAAGCGCTATAAAATCGTTTCACTTTTTCGTTTTGCGGTAAAGCAGACTGTAAAAAATTATGTGTCCACAAAATATCAAACGATTTTTCTATAATATCTTTTTCATTTTCCTGTATTCCATAATAAGACGCTAATTCAGAAAAAGAAATAAAACGCTGATTTGACAAATACTTCAGCGATTCTTCATAGGTTCCGCAATCCCAAAGAAGCGCCCTCCTTAAGCTATTTCTAGAAAAATAAACATATTCATGCTTAATTTCTCTTTCAAGAAAACCTTGATGCAAGCAGCAAGCTTTTTGCATCATGAATCCATCTCTTGAAAAAAAGAAAACCTTCTCTGCATTTTGTTCAATAATTTTTGCGCACAACCATTCAGTAAAGGTCTTCAGAAATGGACCGAAAATTTCATACCCAAAATTTTCATATTCGTCTTTAAAAATCATACATTATCCCTTTATTAGAATCAACACACATACGGCAAAGCTAAGTCTCTTTTTCATCAAAAAAGCGAACACTCGCCATGCTTTGGGCAACCGAGAGATTGGATATGATTCCAGGCGGCTCTGTAAAACCGATTCTTTCAGCATTTTGTTTACTGACTTATATTTTTCAAAGCATGATATATTATTACGGTGCAATTCTATGGTTGATGCCATTCTGAAATAAGCCATAGCAGTTCTAGCAACACGGAGTTCAAAAGCCCTCGGATTAGAAAATCTTGATTTATACCGTTCTAATGCAGTCATCATTTTGCAAAGTTTTTCCCATCGATCGGCTCGATAGGTATGAGTCAAGCTCCCTCCATTTAGGCAATAATGATACAATTGAAATGGGACTAATTTTACACGTTTTGAAGCATCTAAAAGTTCTAAATTAAACAAAACATCTTCTGATATATATTCTCGTTCTGACAAGAATTTTATACTATTACTTCTTATCATATCCAAAGAATACAAACCTTTACATGCAGAAGGTTCATATTTCACACTTGAAGTATACTCCGGTTCAGCACCAATAAAATCTAATTTTAACGATTCAATTTCTTCATTTTGATATAATCGCTCTATATGCGGAATAACACGATAACCGGGATATTCATCCGTATTAAATTCCGAATAAACGGCATCCAAATTATTCAATTTACATTCATTATATAGAATTTCCATCATATTTAATTCTACATAATCGTCAGAATCAACAAAGGCAACATATTCACCTTCTGCAACCTCCATACCGCTATTTCGAGCAAGCCCCAAACCTCCATTTTTTTTGTGAACAGTCTTTACATTGGGATGCTTTAAAGACAATTCATCGCACAATTTAGGACAATTATCCGGAGATTCATCATCAACTAAAATAATTTCGACACCATCTAAAGTTTGGTTCAATAATGATTCAACGCACCTAGACAAGTACTTTTCAACATTATAAACCGGGACAACAATGGATACCTTATACTTTGACATATAACACCTTTTTTACATATCCCACAAGAACAAAGTCATCTGTCCACGTTCTACTAAATATTTAAACCCCATTTCGTAAGGGAAATACAGCAGGCCTAAAAACATAAATTTTTCCTGCGTTGTGTATTTGAGCTTACTAGCATTTTCCAAAACGAATGCAATCGAGAAACACCAAAAAGCCAACATTGGATCAAATACTCGTCTAAGTAATTCATAATTCCAAAAACACATATCTATTATGGATCCAATAACATAAATATTATACAAAGCCACAATTGATTTTGGAGAAGGAATTTTTTTTATTGTCTTACACCCCAAATAAAACAAACTGCAATGACCAAAGCACTCAAGAATTTTTCCACCAACGCTTCTCGTATAATCATTTTGAAACGCATCAGACGAAAAGAAACTATTGGCCCGAGTTGTGTAAATATAAAATTTCTCGCTAAAGTTCCCAAGATAAGAGAGGCTATTTTGAAAGAGCGACCAATCTATAGAATTAGATAAGACAAATGAACTCACTAAAAAAGAGGGTATTGATATAAACCATGGTATACATTTCCCCCTTAACACAATAAATATAGCTGTAATAAATACAACATTTAATGCGTTAACAGAGTGTATAGACACCGCGGCAAGTGCGCAAACAATCAATAAAAGAAAGTTACGAATTTTAGCACGTAGTTTACATTCTTCTTCATCCATATTAAAAAGGACAACCATATATATAAATATAAAGGAAAACCCCAACGCCTGACGAATGCAATATTCATCAAAGAAAATAAAAGCAAGTAAAAAAGCGGGATATAAAAACTTAGACAAAGAAACATAGCGTTTACAAAAATAAAGCCCACATAAAATAAACGGAAGTGAATAAGCACACAAAAAGGTATATTTAGTCACTCCCACCCATCTAAGAAAACGGTTAATAAACGTAAAGAGGACTTCAGTTTTGTCCTGATCGTACATAAAAGTCATCTGGAAACGCAAATAATCGTTCCCTCGCATATATCTACAACCAAGTACAATTGTAAAAACAATAGAGCACAACCAAATATATTGCCACGGATGCTTTGACTTGTCAATATTTCTACCGGCATAAACAAAAAACAAAAACATCAGCATGTTTATCAAAATGTAGTCTATGTCAAATGTATACATTTACGCTCCAATGCAATATGTTCTGTTTTATAACTATTAAATCTCTCTAGGGAACTCAAAATTCTTTTATTAGAAGCATCATCAGCATTTCAAGTTCATTAGCGCCAAATGAAATTTTTCTATAGAAAACGACAAACTTCGCTTCTGAGCAGATGTCTTCATATTCATCAAAAGTTGCCTGTTTGATGACAAAAGATTTATCGCTTTAGAGAACGATTCTACAGAAGAATTTTCACAAAATATAGCATTTTCTTCATCGCAATAATCTCTAATAGATCCAACATCACTACAAACCATTGCTAAACCCATCGCAAGAGAAGTTACAATCACATTGCTTCCAATGGTGTCTTGCATAACATTTAGCGAAATGTCCGAATGTTCCATATACAGCCTAAGTTCTGGCTCAGGAACAAAGGGGATCAGAGTCACATTGTCAAAGCCCTTAAAAATAGATTCCATATTTTCAACTCCCTGGCAAATTGTAAAGTGCACATTAGGATTAGCCCGCACAATTTCACAAAGGAGGTTCTGATTTCGCATTTGATTTCCCATAGCAATTACCTCTACCAAGGCATTATTGCGAGCACCAGTTTTGTTTAAATAATAGTCATCAACATAATGAAAAGATGTCACAACCTTGTTTTGTGGAAGGCCCCTTGAACACAGATAATCAGACAGAGAACGACCAAAGGTAAACACACGTGTGATATTTTCCATCCAACGACTAATCTCGCTGTCTTTAGAAAAACTTTTTTCCAATTTTGCAGGCACCAAATGAACAATCGCCCAAAAAATAGTATCTGGTTTAAACAATCTTATTTTGTCAACAATGTATTTCATTGGAGACAATCTTTCAAGATATTCTGTAAGAAAGACAACGTCATCTGTTTTTAGCGTAGTCAGCAATTCTTTTACAATTTTATCACTGTATCTTTTTGCTTGATATCGTGCATACCACAATTGAACTTTTCTCACGATTCTATTTTTTGATAAAATTTCATCACAGGCAAAACAAGGAACAGAATAAGCTCGATAATATTTCGGGTACATCTCTTGAAGTTTGTTGCAGAGATATTTCATACCCGCATGATTATTACTCGTATTCGACCAATCTTGAGAAATTAAATAAATCATACAATCACCATTCCTTAAGATAAAGCAAAGTTACCAAAGCCATTCAACAATTCATCTGATTTTGATTGTTAAAAAAAATCATCAAAGCAGGAGGTAAAACAAAACCGTTTAACCATAGATAAATAATGCATATAAATTTTCAATCTAGAGTTATTTCCACCAAGCCTTATAATCATGATTTGAAACTTGTTTTTCCTTCGGAGGCAACTTCATATAATCGCCATAATGTTTTTTCAAATACGCATCATAATCAGCAATCGCTTTATAGTTTTTTCCCTCAAAAGAGACTTCAACATACGTTTTAAAAACTTCTGCTGGCATATGTTCTTTTTCAGCATAGCGTCCTGTAATTGCGCCAGCATACACCGATTTTTCAAAAGGATATTGAGTGAGGAACTTTTCAAATTTTTCAACAACAACCTTTCTTGGAGGGTCTATAACCCTTTTACAAATCTCTTTCAAGCCAATCCATAAATTATGGTTAAGCCTAAAAGTACTTGTAGATCGAAAGAGCCTTGTCAGTTGATATTGATACTCTTCGATAAAAGGAATCAAAGATGTTTCCTCTGGCAAACCATCTATCGGGAAGACATCAATATACACTCCACATTCCTGAAATTTTTCTTTTAAAATCGTTCTGTCGTCATAAACCTTAGCAAATGGCTTCAAGCAGTGTTTGCAATTCTTATAATGCTGCGTTTTTATATATCCAACATCATCAAAAAGATTTAGAAATTTTTCATAATCAGGCCTAGGCATCATAATGTCAACGTCATCATCCCAAGGAATATACCCCTTATGACGAATCGCGCCAAGAAGAGTCCCTCCACCTAAAGAATACCGTATTTCATTTTGCCTACAAAACTCATCTACTTTATTCAAAATATCCAATTGAATTGTGCGCATTTCATTCAATGTGACATATTTTTTCATAACACGTCTCCAAATTAGGAATTAAAATAAAAATGTAATCTCCCGAATATTTCCTTTAACCCATATTTTGCACACCATCCAAGGCCCTGTAATTTTACCGAAGACAGTTTCAATTTTGAAACCGGAGCATATCCCATATTATCATTTAGGTCTATCAAGACATCTATTGAATTGTTTATGTTATCACGTACATACACCGCCATATCACGGGCTGATATATAAGTTTCTTCATTGGCTACATTGTATGCTTCTCCGGTCTTTCCCCGCAGCAACACAAACAGAATTCCCGACACGCTGTCCATTGTATAGCAGTATGGTCTAGCGGATTCACCTGTCGTATGTAAAACAATATCTCGTCCCATTGCTGCTAACCGAGCAAATTGTGCAATTACTCGATTGTCGTCTTTTGCAATACCTGCCCCTGTGGTTTGCGTCAACCGCGTGATTTTAACGGGGACAGCATATTGCGAGGCATATAAGCAACAAAGATTTTCTGCAGCTCGTTTCGCCATTGGATAGCTGCTACGTACCGAAAGCGGATCCAAGTATCCTTGCACATCCTCAGTCACTAAACGAGAATCGTCATTTATCTCTCCGTACACTTCAAGAGACGATAAATAAACAAACCCCTTTACTTGTTTACGGTTCGCAAAATCCAGAAGAACCTTTGTCACATCATAAATTGAAGAGAACGTTTCAACAGGGTGTTCGACAAAGAATTTGCTTGAAGTCGGTGCGGCACAATGAATAATGTAATCCACAGTTTCAAGCGAATCATAATCAAATTTTACCAAATCACATTCAACCAAGCTAATGTATTCCAATTCCCACGGATCAAATTTCTGCTTGGCTTTTTCAATATTACGGACCGGAGCAATAATCCGAACTCCAACCCGCAAAGCTAAAAGACAATGAATTAACGATGAACCTATAAGACCTGTCGCACCCGTTATCAGGAAAAACGCATTGCGGCAATCTTCCACCAAAGGAAAGTCTTTGGCGAATTCGGCAACGTCCTCTTGCAAGACTTTATTCATCGCAACCTCTAAAATCCAAAAATCTGCTGATTTTCATGGACTTGGACCATTGCCCTAAAAATAAAGAAATCTGTCGGCGTGGTAATCTTTATATTTTCCATAGGGCCGATAATAGTATTCATTACATGCCCATAGTGAGACATCATCGTACAGGAATCAATAAAATCGTGACGATTTTCAGAAATGGCTGTTCTATGAGCTTCAAGAATATCAGCCAATCTAAACGTTTGCGGAGCCCTTGCTATTAGCGAATCCTTTCTTTCTGGAATCTTAAGGGAACCATCAGGTTCATGAACGACAAATGTTTCTGTCGCAGGAATGCAAGTAATACAATTTCCTTTTTCTGAGCAAGCAACAATGTTATCCGTGATTGTTTTTTCAGTAATTAACGGACGAACACCATCATGAATCAAAACATTTGCATCTCTATTATTCTGTTTCGTCCACCGTTCAGCCGCACACAAGCCGTTATAAATGCTATCTTGTCCGGTTTCACCACCAGGGACAATCTCAACGACCTTATTGATCTCAAACTTTCTTAGCTGTTTCTCCAAGAACGGAATCCACGACTTAATGCAAACAACGCAAATCGCATCTATTTGTGGATGATTGTCAAACAGTTCCAGTGTATATATGATAACGGGTTTTCCGTTCAATTCCAGGAATTGTTTTGGTCGGGAAACAGTATTCATTCGGCTTCCTGAGCCACCAGCGAAGATCAATGCAATATTTTTCATTTTATTTCTCAGCAATCTAACAAGTAATCGTTATTAATATAAAAATCATCCCAAAAATTTACTTTTAACAAAATGTGTTATTTTTTGGCGTTCTTCTCTTTTCAAACCACCCCAATATACAACCACAGCATAAACTAGAATAAACGATATAGTATCAACCAGCAAGCGTTGAACCTCTCCTTTCAGATAAGTATTCAGAAAAAGAAGGAATGAAATACACACCATTGAAATCATAGATATTGGGAGCAACGTGTCTCTCAAATATTTTTTTATTTCAAATCCAACCATTTTTTTCACAAAAGCCAACCTTACAACCAGCAATACTATATCAACAATGCATTTTATCAAAACGACACTATATGCAGGGAACCCAAATTTTAAAGAAACATACGAAAGTATGATAACTGAAAAGATAATCGGATCTGTAACAAGATGATATTTTTTTATGCGACCAGTAGCATTTACCGCGGTCCACATAGGAGCCATTAAACTCTCTATCAACTGCCAAACTAAGAGATAAACACAGAAAACAGCGGCACCTTCAGGCACATTTTTCAACCAAATCTTCAGCAAAAAATCAATATTGAACACAATCGGACAAACGACAGCAAAAAGCAATAAATATGAATATTTTGAAGTATTTAAAATCAATTTTCTCAACGCGTCTAAATTCTCAGCAGCATAATATTTCACCAACTGAGGCCTGTAAGCCATCTGAAAATTGTTCGAAAATTGATTAACTGCAACACTCACCTGCGTTGCCACGCCCATTGCAGCATTTACAAAAACACCAAAAAATGAATTCAACAAAATATTCAGCCCCTGATTTGCGGAAATCGTCACTATAGATCCAAACAAACTCCATCCAGAAAAACCCAGTAATTTTTTAAACACAGAAATATCCCAAACACGCTTTATCCAAGTTATGTTTACAGCCACAAACTTTTTTCGGCAATATACAGCAACAATTACAAAAACAACCAAAGAAATAACCAATTGGTTTACTGCATATATTTTCAATTTGTCACAAGCAATAAACTGCAAAGAAAAAGCGTTGCCCAACTTAAGCATTACATCCGCAATACTTGCATATGCATAGAACGACATTTTTTCATGAGCAACAACTAAGGCGTCAAAAGGTGCTTTCAACAAACCAAAGACTAAAGATAATAACGAAAAATGAAACGCCCATTCTGCGGAATTTATTCGAGCAGCAGGCAGTTCCATTTTATTCTGCAAATACCACAATCCAACAATTTCTACAACTGCAACAAGAACAACCGCAAAAACGAAGTAAATATAAAAGCTCATATTAAAAACGGCTTTTAAACGATTTTGTTCGCCTTTACCAAGTTCAAAACTTAAAAAGCGTTGCGTCGCTGCATCCAATGGACCGCTAAAAAAAGTAAAGGCTACTATAAAAGAACAAACAACATTGAAAATACCGTAATCTTCTACACCAAGAGCATTAAGAACCACGCGAGACGTATACAACTGAACAAGCATGATAATCCCCATACGAAAAAACATGTATAGGGTATTCTTAGCAATGCGCTTGTTGTTTACCGAGATTGACGAGCCCATCTTATTTTTTTACGTTTTCAAATTTTCTCTTCAAAAAGTTAAAGCCCTTAACAATCCAATTTTGCTTTTCCATAAACATGCATGGAAGTTCTTTATACTTCACCTTATTTGTTTCAATCCACACATCAAGCAAGCGTTCGCTTACAAAGCCAAAAACACGGGCGTCATAAGCATTATAAGAAGAAATGTCTAATTTAGATTCCAGTTCGAACAAAATGGAAAACATCCAGTCACAATAGGACTTAAACAGGTCTCGCTTCATTATGAACATGTTAAATCGATGTCCAATTGTTCTTTTCATATATGCATCATAAGCAGGGATATAGTCCGGATATTTCTCAGCAATAATCTCACGAGTAATATCCAAATCTGCCGCATGGTGCGCATGAGCATACTGAGAATAGTTCGTCTCTATAAAATAATTTCTTGGTTTCGGCAAAACAACGTCATATTCAGAACAAAGATTTTCCAATTGATTTGACGTCAGAATTGAGTTCCACTTATCACGCTGTTTCTTTATGGCAAAATGACGACGATAATGAACCAATCCCAGATAATCAGCATCCAAATGTTTCCACGCCCAATACAATCCCGTTAATTCACAATAATGTTTATTTTTTAAACTGATATTATCGCCTTCATTATCACGAAGGTATCCTAAAGCCTCTTTTCCTTCCGCACCAACCTGGATAGGCACATAGATAGAATCAGAAGGCATTTGATAAGCCTTATGAGTTGCAACTATTATTTTTGCATCCATAATATTTACACCAATTCCTTTTCTTCGCAATCCTTATACCAATCCTTAAACGCATCTTCTAGTGTATAAGAAAGCGGATAATTCTTTGCAAGTTTCTGACCATCGATATTCGTGCTAACCATCAACTTTTTCACACGGGCCGGGCAAATACCAAGGCCAAGTCCGCCAAGTCCGCCACAAATAGTGGCTGCAGCCATCATCGGTTTATGAGGAATAAAAGGTATCCAGCGTTTCATTCTGGTCGCCTTGAGCATTGTATTAGCAATCTGTTCAATGGTAAACGAGGGATAATAGCAGCAGTTATGCAACTGAATACGATCGGCATTATCGTTTTCGGCCATAGCTAGCATCACTCGGGCAAGATCCTTGACATAGATACAAGCCTTTATGGTGTCTTTACGGCCTGCATAGGCAAACTTGTGACTTTTAAGACCTTTGTACAGGCGGGTCATATTTCCATTTTCACCTGTACCAAAAACAATTCCTGGACGAACGATAGAAAGCCTACGGGTCTTTTCTTCGGCAGCCCATTCGCGATGAATTTTCTCAGCCACAAGTTTACTAATGCCATACGGTGTATTCGGAGTCGGCAGAGTTTCTTCCGTTTTCAACTCTTCCGCAGCACCGTAAGGGGCAATGCTGCTGGTAAACACAATGTTTTCGACACCATGTTTGCGAGCAAAATCGCAGACATTTTCGGCACCGCGTATATTCGTTTCAAAATAGGCATGATCCGGATGCCCGGGAGTACGGTGAATTGCTGCAAAATTAAAAATGAGGGTATCCTTGCCAAACTCGCCCTGCATTTCAATGGGATTACGAACATCGACTCTTTGAGAATATTCAGACCCATCAGCAAGAAGATCAACAATATAAATCTTTGCATCAGGATATTTTTCGCGGAGCAAATGCGCCGTGTGAGTCCCTATAAAACCGCAACCGCCAAAGATAATGAACGATTTAAAATGCATAATTACCCAATTTAAATTCTATTCAACAATTTACATATATATGGGCTAAACAAACAAGGTTGTACACAGAAAAGTGTTGAAAATCTGTCCATTTGGAGTTTTAAACTTGGGAGCGCGGTTTAAGACAAAAAAACACCCCGGCTCTTGCGAGTCGGGGTTGTTTTAGATCCTTCTCCCCGCAAGGGGGATCATGCTCACATAAGCGCTGAAGCGCTAAGTGATCAAAGAGGCTTCGGCGTTTCACGCCTCCGCTCAGGATGACAGTTGAATTACTTCTTCAAGAACTCGTTGATACCGGCTGCAGCGCGACGACCTTCGCCCATGGCGAGGATCACGGTTGCGGCGCCGAGCACGATGTCACCACCGGCGTAGACCTTCTCCATAAAGGTCTTGTTGGCGGTTGCATCTTCGAGAAGGATGTGGCCCTTCTTGTCGACGGAGAGTTCCGGCGTGGTGTTGCTGATAAGCGGGTTGGAACCGTTACCGATAGCAACGAGCACGGTGTCGCATTCGATTTCGAAGCTTGCGCCTTCGACCTTGACCGGACGCGGACGGCCCTTTTCATCGGGTTCGCCCAGCTCGTACTTGTCGACGAGCATGCCGCGCACGTGGCCGGCTTCGTCGCCAAGAATCTTGGCCGGGTTCTGCAAGACGCAGAATTCGACACCCTCTTCCTGGGCATGGAGAACTTCTTCCTTACGGGCCGGAAGTTCGTTCATGCTGCGGCGGTAAACGATGCGAACCTTTTCGGCACCGAGACGGAGAGCCATACGGGCAGCGTCCATAGCGACGTTACCACCACCGAGAACGACCACGTTCTTGCCGGGCCACATCGGAGTATCGGCATGTTCCTTGTCGTAGGCGCGCATGAGGTTCGCGCGGGTGAGGTATTCGTTAGCGGCGAACACACCCACCAGGTTTTCACCTTCGATGTTCATGAAGAGCGGGAGGCCTGCACCGGTACCGACGAACACGGCGTCGAAGCCGTCCTTTTCAATCAGGTCCTTGAGCTTACGGGTACGACCGATGACAAAATTTGTCTCGAACTTCACGCCCATGGCAGCGAGAGATTCGATTTCGTTGTCCACAATCTTCTTGGGCAGACGGAATTCAGGAATACCGTAGCGGACCACGCCACCCAGCTTGTGGAAGGCTTCGAAGATGGTCACGTCGTGGCCTTCACGGCGCACGTCGGCGGCAACCACCAGGCCGGCAGGACCGGAACCGATCACAGCCACCTTCTTGCCGGTAGCGGGCTTCACGGCCGGCACAGAGGCGCCACCGTTGTTGCGTTCGTAGTCGGCAGCAAAGCGTTCCAGGCGGCCGATAGCCACAGCCTGGTTCACGTCCTTGTGCATCTTGCCCATGGTGCAGTTCATCTGGCACTGGCGTTCCTGCGGGCAAACACGGCCGCAGATTGCCGGGAGCAAGCTGGTTTCTTTAATCTTGGCGATAGCGGCCTTGAAGTCACCTTCGGCAATCTTTGCGATGAAGGCCGGAATGTCGATGTGCACCGGGCAGCTTTCGACGCAAGGCTGGTTCTTACAAGCGAGGCAGCGGTTAGCTTCCACGATAGCCTGAGCTTCGGTGTAACCCTGGGCCACTTCTTCCATCACGCGGGCACGGTAGCTGGGTTCCAGCTGCGGCATGGGCTGAGCCGGAATAGCAGTCTTGTCCTTCGGCTTGAGCGGCTTCGGGAGGGCGTTAATCTTTTCAAGTTCCACCTTGGCGGCGGCGTCCAACTGTTCACGAGTCAAATGTTCAGACATTACTTGCTCTCCTTGGCCTTTGCGTCAGCCATCTTATCAATGTTGCACTTGTGGCCGTCGTTGGCACCGAAGCGGTGCAAGGCTTCCTGTTCCTGGGGCTTGAAGGCGCCCATACGCTGGAGCATGTTGTTCCAGTCGACTTCGTGGCCGTCGAATTCCGGGCCATCGACGCAGACGAACTTCGTCTTGCCGCCGATAGTCACGCGGCAGCCACCGCACATGCCGGTCCCGTCCACCATGATGCTGTTGAGGCTCACGACGGTCTTCACGCCGTAGGGCTTGGTGGTGAGGGCGCAAAACTTCATCATGATCGGAGGACCGATGGCGAGCACCATGTCGGGCTTGCCCTTCGTGTCTTCGCAGAGTTCCTTCAGAGGTTCGGTCACGAGACCCTTGCGGCCGTAGGAGCCGTCGTCGGTCATGAAAATGATTTCGTCGGCGAGGGCGGTCATTTCTTCCTTCATGAGGAAGAGGCTCTCGTTACGGGCACCCATGATGATAGTGACCTTGTTGCCGGCCTTCTTCATGGCCTGGACAATCGGGTGCATCGGGGCAATGCCCACGCCACCGCACACGCAGACCACGTGGCCAAAATTCTCGATGTGGGTCGGGGAACCCAGCGGGCCCACGAGCACCGGGATATCGTCACCGACTTCGAACTTGGAAAGTTCGGTGGTGGTCTTACCGACGGTCTGGAAAATCAGGGTGATGGAGCCTTCAGTCGTGTCGGCATCGGCGATGGTGAGGGGCACGCGTTCGCCGTTGTCCTTGTTCGTCTGGAGGATGATGAACTGGCCGGCCTTACGCTCTTGGGCGATCAGCGGGGCCTCGACGCGGAATTGGAATACCGCAGGAGATAACTGTTTTTTAAAGAGAATTTTTGCCATAGTGGGCTGAAAAATAGAAAAAAGGCACCCCAAACGAGGTTACCTTTTTCATAAAAACATACTCCATTTGGACCGGTTAGGCCCGAAAAAGGACTGCTTGTCACTAGAAGTAGATAAAGCCACCGAAGCTTACGAACACGCCTTCACCGTTAAAAATAGACTTGGTATCGGTGAAGATTTTGTCACCAAAGGCAAATTCGCAAGCGGCCCAATCCTTGTACTGGTAACGGAAACCAACAGTCGCCTGGACTTTGTCGGCCACGCTTTCGAGCACCTTGTAGTCACCGGCTTCGATGTTTTCGCCCTTGGTGTAGGACACGGCCTCCCACTGGTAGGCAGCTTCACCGAAGAGCATGACCGATTCACCCAGAAGGACTTCGCCAATCACGTTCGGCGTAAGCGAAAGGCCTACGTGGGTCATGTTCTTCTTGGCGGATGCCCCGCTGGTGGTGTCGCGGACAATGTATTCATCCTGAATAACGGTAGGAACCGCCGTGTTCAAGCCGAGCATGAGTCTTGCATGTTCCGACTGGAGTGCGGGAGTACCGTAGTTGAAGAACGGAACGACACTGATATAGGAGTCGGGATTTTCGTTCTTGAGGGAACCGGCCACTTCCATCTCGTTGACGTGACGGGTAAAGTTCACACCGGCAGACCAGAAATGCTTACGGGCAGACGGGCCATCGGTAAGCACGAGGGTCGCGGTAAGGTCGCGGTAGCGTTCTTCAGTGGTCGGCGCGCGCTTTGCCTTAGGATCCGTATCGGTTTCTTGGGCAACGGTAATCCAGTCTCCGCCCAAGGTGACTACATAGCCACCGAGCATTTTAGACAAAGTAAGACCAAAGTCATTTCCGTTGTACGAAACCTTCTGTTCGACGTTGTCGTTTTCAAAACGACGCTTGCCGACACCGGCACGGATTTCGGCACCGAAGCTTCCGTTGGTGTAACCGAGGAGAGCTCGACCGACATCGCCCGAGATATCCATGGCGCCAAAGAAGTTACCGAGCGAAACGACACCGCGTTCGCCGGCGGGTTCAATGTAGAAGAACTTCTGGCCGTAAAGCTTGGTCAAGCGTCGGTCCAAGAGAAGGTCGACGTTGTCGCCTGCAGCTTCGTTCTTGACAGTATTGTAAGCGCTTCCGTGAACGACAGTAAAGGGCGTTTTAGGCGGCCCCATGCGCACGCCTTCGGGAGCACCCCGCGGACCCTGAGGGTCGGCAGAGGGGGCAGCAACCTGTTTAGGTTCTGCAGGCTTTGCAGTTTCTGCAGGGGCGGCCTCTTGAGCGGGTTGAACAACTTCAGCAGGAGCCTGGGCTGCTGCAGGTGCTTCTGCAGCCGGGGCTTCAGGATTTTCTGCAGGGGCAGCTGCAGGAGCGGCCTCTTGGGCAACAGGCTGTGCGACTTCGGCTGGAGCCTGGGCCGCTGCGGCAGGCTGAGCTTCTGCGGCAGGGGTTTTAGCGGCAGGTGTTTCTGCAGCCGGTGCATCTGCGGCAGGGGCAGGTTGTGCAGCTTCAGCAGGAGCAGCCTTTTGAGCAGGGGCAGCTTCTTGTGCCATGGCGAAAGCAGCCGACACGAGAGCCATTGCAAAAGTTTTCTTCAGATTCATACAACCTCGTTTGTTTACTTTCTTTTGCAATTATACTTTAAAAAAACCAAAAAAGCAAGAATTTATTTACAAAGGTTGAACTTTTTACATAGAATGCAAGCATACAACCCGCTTCTGCACTTCAATTAGCGCATCATGTCGCAGATTTCAGGGCCAATCGCCCCGTTCTGGATAGTCGTTACCAACAAACGTTGTTCGATTTCGCTAGGCGGATCCTGCACGCCCTTGAAGGGGCAAGCCTCTTCGGCGCATTCTTGCAGCAGGCGTTCTCCCAAGGCCGCATGCAGCGCGAGACTCGTATCGATATACTTGAGGTGCGTGGGTTCATCCAGCACAAAATTCAGGGGAGACTTTCTGTTCAGAACTCTTGTATCGGGAACAAGTTCACCGAATTCGTCTTCGACACCCATATTCGCGACCACCGCCTTGACGTTTGAAAGAATCGCCGACACGGCAGACAAGGTCAACGCATTTTTGCGTCCCGTCGCTGTCACCACAAAATCAGCGTGGGCAATCACATCAGCCACCCTATCGTCGTCCAGGTAATCCTCGATTTGCACTTCATTGTTCAACAGGACTTTGCTGAAATTCGAGTTAGAATCTTCATTACGGGTGTTGGTGATGGTGCAGACATTCATGCCGCGACGCACACCGTGCAAGGCAATGCCGCAGCCGACCTTGCCACTACCGAACACCACCAGCGATTTACCTTCAAAGTCACCAAAACCCAGCGATTCCAGCGCGCGGAAGTAACCGTCACCTGTACCGAGCACAGTTTCGATCCGCTTTACGATTCCGCTGTCAGCCACATACACCGGGTGTTCCGACTTTTCAAAAAATTGCACGCCGCTACGGGTGAGTTCTACAAAGCCCTTACGCGGGTGGCAAAAGGCAAACTGCCCGGCGCAATCCAGAATCAGGTCAAAGTCATCGGCGACTTTTCCGCTCTTGATGTCGGCATCCGTAACGACCGGGACATCTTCTTCCTGGAGCATTTCAACGATCTTTTTGTCGCAGGGCATGGTCGCCCCAGAATTACCGACAGCATACCCCACATAAAGGCTTGCCCCACCCGCCAAAAGGGCGCGGTATTCCACCAGCGTGTTCCGGAAAATGGGCGTTGCCACCAGGACCTTACAGCCCCAGAACGGTCGTATTTGCGCCCACTGGTCCGAAAGCAGGGCCAGGGCCGGATATTCACGCGGTTCGTAGTTTTCGTTGATGATTTCGGAGAAAATCATGGCGCCGAATTTAGAAAAAATTTTCGGATAATGTGACCTAGTCACAGATAAGCGGGCGCACATTAGGTAAAATATAGGTGTAAACAAGAATAAAAATAAGAGAGGTAAAAATGACCGAAATGAACATCACCAAGGAAAACTTTGAAGCTGAAGTCATGAACTCCGACAGGCCCGTTCTGATTGACTTTTGGGCACCCTGGTGCGGGCCCTGCCGCATGCTTTCGCCCACCATCTCCGAAATCGCCGAAGAGTACGGAGACAAGGTAAAGGTCTGCAAGGTAAACGTCGACGAACAAGGCGAACTGGCATCCACCTTCGGCGTCATGAGCATTCCCACGCTCGTCGTCATCAAGGAAGGAAAAGTCGTGAATTCCGTGACCGGAGTTCGTCCGAAAGACCAGGTCGTAAGCATGTTCAGCTAAACGCACATTCCACTTAACTATACTCCTTGAGGCGATGCACCTTTTTTGTATATTACAGGGAAGGTGCATCTTTTATGAGCTTAGGTCCATTCAGTCACTTCCTTCCGAATCTGCCGTTTTGGCAGAAACTTTCGCCCGAAGAAAAGGCGATGGTTTCGGACCGTTGCGTTACAAAGCGCTTCGGCAAGAACCAGATGATTCACAACAGCAAGACCTCTTGCCTCGGGATTATCTTCATTCTGAGCGGAGGGATTCGCGTGGGACTCATCTCTGACGAAGGTCGCGAAATCACCCTGTACCGCGCACACGCAAACGAGTTTTGCGTTTCGACGGCCTCTTGCGTGATTCACCAGCTAACCTTCGAGACCCAAGTCACCGCCGAGGAAGACACGACCGCATTGGTGATTCCGGCGGCTCTGTGCGCCAAGCTGATGGATACGAATATTCATGTGCGGGCTTTCATTTTTGAAAAAGAGACCGAGCGTTATTCGCAGACCATTTGGGCGATTCAGCTCATGCTGTTTAAACGGTTCGACCAGCGTCTGGCTTCTTACCTGATTTCGACTTTTGAAAGCACCGGCAAAGACGAAGTCAAGAAAACGCAGGAAGAAATCGCCCGCGACGTGAATTCTGCCCGCGAAGTGGTGGCCCGCATGCTCCAGGAATTCGCCGCCAAGGGCCTAGTCGAAATCAAGAGGGGCAGAATCCGGCTCCGCGACATCGACGGTCTGAAGAAAATCCTGTAAAATAATTCTATAATGGCACTCCTTCGGAGTGCAAGATAGGCGCCTCAGCCATGTCAAAACAAAAATTGTTTTGCCGCGGCATTCAGCTTTTACTATCTTTGGCCGCGTTGACGCAAGTTGCGCCGCATTCACTAACCGGAGGCTTAAAATGGCACTTCAATTCTACAACACTGCATCGCGTAAGAAAGAGATTTTCACACTTCCTGAAGGCGTTCCCGCCGTGCGCATGTACTGTTGTGGCCCGACGGTGTACCATTTCGCCCACATCGGCAACCTCCGCACCTACATTTTTGAAGACTTTTTGGTCCGCACGCTCAAGTACTACGGCTACAAGGTGAATCACATCGTGAACATCACCGACGTGGGCCATTTGACCAGCGACGCCGACTCCGGCGACGACAAGATGGAAAAGGGCGCCGCCCGCGAAGGCAAGTCCGTGTGGGATATCGCGAAGTTCTACACCGACGCGTTCATGGCCGACTGGCACCGCTTAAACATCCAGGAACCGACCCGCTGGACGCCGGCGACACAGCACATCCAGGAACAGATTGAACTGGTGAAAACCTTGGAAGAAAAGGGCTACACCTACCGCACGAGCGACGGCATCTACTTCGACAGCCTCAAGTTCCCGCGCTATGCCGACTTCGCGCGCCTTGACGTGGAAAACCTGCGCAAGGGTAGCCGCATCGACATGGGCGAAAAGCATAACGCCACCGACTTCGCGCTGTGGAAGTTCAGCCCGAAGGACAAAAAGCGCGCCATGGAATGGGACAGCCCGTGGGGTGTGGGATTCCCCGGCTGGCACATCGAATGCTCCGCCATGGCCATGAAGTACAACGGCCCGACGCTCGACATCCACTGCGGTGGTACGGACCACATCCGCGTGCACCACACCAACGAAATCGCCCAGAGCGAATGCGCCAACGGCGTGCCGTTTGCACGTTTCTGGATGCACGGCGAATTCCTCCGCACCGCTAGCGAAGAAAAGTTGGAAGACGGCACCACCGAGACTAAGTTCGGCAAGATGAGCAAGTCCAGCGGCGAGTTCCTGACAGTTTCCCTGTTGATGGACCGCGGCTTCAACCCGCTGGATTACCGCTTCTTCGCGATTGGCAGCCACTACCGCAACTACCTGAACTTCACGTGGGAAGCCCTGGAAGGCGCGAAGGAAGGCCTCAAGAGCTTGCACAAGAAGACGGACCCGCTGATTGGCAAGGCTACCGCGATTGAAAGCGATGCCGCCAAGGCTTTCCAGCAGGAATTCAAGGACGCTATCGGCGACGACCTGAACATGCCGCGCGCCCTCGGTATCATGAACACGATGCTCAAGAGCGATATCGATGACGGCGAGAAGGCTGCGCTCGTGGCCGACTTCGACCAGATTTTCGGTTTGAAGCTCGACCAGCCTCGTGAAGAATACGCCAAGAAGGGCGCGAACGACGGCGTGGATGTCGCAAAGATTGAAGCACTGCTTGCCGCCCGTAAGGAAGCGCGCGCCGCCAAGAACTGGGCCGAAAGTGACCGCATCCGCGACGAACTTGCCGCCATGAACGTGGTCATCAAGGACAGCAAGGAAGGCACGACCTGGGAATTGAAAGGTTAGAAATGTGTAGTGTGTAGTGTGAGATGAGACATTCCACATCACACATTGTATAGTTCATGTTCAAAGGCGAAGGTCCCGAGCGAAAAGTGTCGGGCCTTCTTTTTTATATTAAAGAGAAATGATACTAAAGGCTTTTACATTCAACCCCTTCGGCGTGAACGGTTTCGTTTTAAGCAACGAGGCCGGCGATGCGATTCTCATCGACCCGAGCGTCAGCAACGAGCGCGAAGAAGCGGCGTTGGCGAACTATATTGCCACAAATAACCTGACCGTGCGACACCTGCTGAACACGCACCTGCACCTGGACCATGTGCTGGGCAACGCGTTTGTAGCCCGCAAGTACGGCGTGCAGCCCGAAGCCCACGAAGAAGACGCTTTCATGCTGGACTTGCAAGAAGAACAGAGCAAGATGTTCGGACTCCCGCTGCGCGAACCATCGCCCGGACTCGGCAACTACCTTGCCGAGGGCGATGCCGTCGAGGTGCCCGGCATTCGCTTGCAGGTGATTCACGTGGCCGGGCACTCTCCCGGCGGCATCGCGTTTTACTGCGAAAACCCGGGCGAAGTGAACGGCCAGAAAAACGTGCCGCCGCTGCTATTCCCCGGCGATATCATGTTTGCAGGCAGCCGCGGGCGCAGCGACCTCTTCGGCGGGGATGACGATGCACTTGTAAGCGGAATCAAAAGCAAACTCCTCACGCTCCCCAAAGAAACCGTCGTGTTCCCCGGACACGGGCCCATGACGACCATTGCAGACGAGAGAAGGTGGTACTGATTCCTCGATGGGCTCTATCGACACGTCGTGTCTCCAGAGTGACAATCGAACAAGAGCAGCAGAATGAGCAGCAAGGCGATGGCAAGAATTGGGTGGATTGACGAGTTCAAGGGATTCGTGTTGTTGCTTGTGTGCCTTTATCACGTGGAGCAGGCCTTTCCGCAGGCGCAAATGGGGATGTTGCACCTGAACGCGCTCCGTATGTCGGCCTTCTTCTTCATTTCGGGAATGCTATTCAGCACGCGACGCTTCCCCGATTTCAAAAGTTACCTTGTTCACAAAACCCGCGTCTTGCTCATTCCCTACATTCTGCTTTCGCTGCTGTTCTTGGCCCTAGATCCGGTGCTGTACAATTTTGATTTATTCCCGAAAGCACCCCGCATGACGGTCATGAACATCAAGCCCGAAATTGCAGGCGTATGGGATTATATCTACTGGAACCTCGCAAAAATTTTCGTAGTAGGGAAATCTTCCATCGGGTCGGGGCCGCTGTGGTTCGTGTTTACGCTGTATTCAGTGAGCCTCATGTTTTATAGTGTGCAATGGGTTGCAATTCACTTTTTTTCGCAAACGAGAACGGAGATGCCGCATCAAGTGCGGTATGACAATAAGAAGGCCGAGAAGACAGAGAGCGTAAGCAAATTGTTTATCGCAGTCTTCGCAATCATAAGCCTCGCAGGTGGTTGGCTCCTGTACAAGAATCACGTTCGCCTGCCGTTAGGAATCGAACGCGATCTGACAGTACTATTCTTCTTTGCTTGCGGCTGGCTGAGCAAGGAACCTATTCGCAACACTCTATGCGGGAAAGGGAAAAAAGGCTTTCCTTGGAGTCTTGTGGTCGCCACTTCCATCACAACATTCATTCTCTATGCCGCATTCGAAATTCCAAATCCTGATTTCAGCATCATGAACAACACCCTCGGAAAATCACTCCCGATATTCATCGCCAGTTCCTTCTTCGGCATCGCGGGCCTTGTAGCCGCCTTCATTCTCGCCGACAAACTCCCGGATATCGCCCCCATCCGCATCATCAAGGGAATCCTGCGTAACATTTCACGCAACGCACTCGTGATTCTCGCGGTTCACTGGTACATTCTGCTTGTGATGCGGCTTTTATTCCGCGCCGAAATCAACCAGCCCGGAATCGCCTACTTATCCATCGCCATCGTAACGGCAGGAGTCATCGCCGCCATTCCGCTTTTCCGTTGCAAACTCTACAAGTTGCTCGGCAAGCAGCCTGCAAGCGTACGGGAAAGCTTGGACATCCGCAACTAATCCACTACGCAACGGACTTGGTAGGCATCCTTTTTCAAGCCATCGGTTTTGTACTGCACCTTAAACAGGGAATCTATTAACACATAGCTTGCCGTGCTATCAGAAGTACTTTCAGGAAGCCAGAAATACGAATTCTGAAGCAATTTATGTGTACCATGGCCATACGAAATATCAGTAAGAGTGTCAACATCTACATAACCGGAACGATTAAGTCTCACTCCGTATAAATTATAGCCACTATGGGGAGGATCGTTAGAGCGTTCAAGCAAGGCACGGACGCCATAGCCTGGAGTCAAATTCTCAGCAAAGTCAAACAGAGCTTGCCATTCCGCTTTAGTAGCCACATGCGAACCTGCGGGGCAAATCGTCGTCAGGTTTTCAAAGACTTCATTCCAGTTATAATAAAATTCAGTATTTTGAACTCCACCGCTATAGCTTTTTATCCGAAATCCATTGCAATTGACTGCTTGCTCCGACGCATAATGCAGCTCTCGATTTAACCATTTTTGGTTACCCAAGGTGACAATTGCGTATCGGCTATAATAATCATTGACTCGTTCATCAATCAGGCTATCCAAAAGAATCGCATCCCAGTAACAATTGTCGGCAGAAGCACACATACACCAGCTTGAATCCACGCCATTGAACGCACGCTTATACGTTACGTATTTGTCGCACTTTCCCATATAATCGAGCATGTTGCCGACTTGCCAGCTTTTTTCATTGCTGGAATTCTTTCGGCACATATAAACGGTCTTATCGTAGATTACTCCCGTGTTTAAAAGGGATGTTTTGCAGTATCCTCCCAAGGCAGAATCAAGAGCCGTCATGGCATACCAGGCTCCATTACTCTTCAGGGCCGTCGTATCGCAAACGAACTCCCTGCCATTAAAAATCTTTTTTTCGCCTTTAGCGGAATTACAAGACCCAAGGACATCACTCTGTGCCGCCTCTTTCCAAGAGCCAGAACATTTATAGAATTTTCCGGAATTTTCTACAACAACCGTGGTATCTCTGCGGCAGTATCCCAGTGTTTTTTCCAATTCCGTCGCCTTTTGCCAACCATAGCCGCGGTCAGCTTCGCAATAGTAAATCGTATCGAGGTACACCCCTTTTGCGCCCACATTTTGCGTGGTGCAGAAACCGATTTCCCTACTCATTTTGTCATGTTGTTTCCACGTATTGTTGACACACTCATACTCGTTCGTTCCAATGAGGATTTTCAAGCCTTCCTTTTCACTAGTACAATTTCCAAGGACCAGGCTGTTATCCGCCTTATGCCAATTTTCATAATAGCATTCATAATAATAATGGTCCTTGGTCTCACGTAGCGAATCCTGCAACTTCGGTGTACAAGCGCCGAATTCGTCTTCAATCGCGGTCGTTCTTCTCCACGATTTATTGTAACAGATGTAACCTAAGTTCTTGTAAGATATAATTTGGTTTGTCTTAGCCGAATCGCACTTTCCGTAATAGTCTTCCAGCTCCGCCTTTCTCCACAAAAAGTCTTCGCAAACGTAAGCGTTTGCCGAATCTATTTCGGCAAGTTTGCCTGCGACCTTCGGGCTACAAAAGCCAAGCTCTGTCGCCGGATACGTCAGTTTAACCATGCCGTTGTCGCCACAGGCGTAGCGTACATCGTTTACCACGTATTCCTCGTAGCGGTTGTCATCGTTACACCTGATATCCACATCGTCAATGGTCGTGAATTGCCAGCTACCATTCTTGCAAATGTACACGTAGCCCTTGATTAAGTACTTGTCCCCCGTCTCCTGTTCCCTGCAGGCTCTCTTGATGCTAGAAGAATACCACTTGCCACTGCTACAGTAATAATTCGAATCACGATCAACCACATAAATGTTGGCATAGTTGTTGTCACCGTCCTCTTCGCAGTCGGGCAAGTCCGCCATGCGTTCTACAATGCTCCTGTAGCGAATGCAGCGTAGCGAATAGAATTCATTGTCGCGAGCCATCTGACGTTCAAATAAGCCGGAACGGTCCATCAACACGGCATAGCCATCGCTGGCAAGGTAACGCACGGAATCACCGATACCTGTACATTCCAAGGTATCGCGTTTGGTACAAATGCCCGCGTAGTCCGTCTTCGTCAGTTCCGCCTGCAGCAAGTTTTTCCAGTCTGAAACAGTCGGCAAGGTGTAACCCGTGGGGCAAACCTTTTCGGCATTGTTCGAGAGGTACAGTCTTCCGTACGGGTTGCAATTGGAATCATCGTAGGCGTAACAGGTGTTTCTCGCCACAGAAGATTTCACATTGATGTTCTGCTCGGTCCAAGTGTAAATACCAACGCTGTGCGTCGCAAAAGTGGTTCCCGTCGCAGAGTCAACTTCGGAATCATGACTGTGTTCCGTGTTACGGACATCCTTGGCGTCAGCATCGACGACCGTCGTCGCACTCGACATCGCCCACGAACTGGAAGAGCGGTCCCTAGCCAGAGAGCCAGATTCGCTAGATTCCGTTTCGTCATCAACAGCCTTCGTAGAGCCACTGGAATCACCACCGCACGCTGTCAAACAAAAGCTAGACAGTGCACAACAAAAAATAAACTTGACAGCAGAGTTCACAGTCTCCTCCTATGAAGAATATCTACCCCGTAAATTCTACTATGTAAATTTAAATTTCTAAAAACGCCTTGAGATCGTCCATGCGGCGTTTTGCCATCTCTACGCCGTGTTCATAGGACTCATTCATCTTTTCCATATTGGTATCGAACTGGTCGCACAAATCAATAACAGGACGAATCAAAAAGAGTTTCCCCTCTTTTTCCAGTTTTTCCATGCGTACGAACATTTTTTCGTAGCGCTTCAGGCGAACCATGAGCGCACGGAACAGGTCCGGGTACTTGCGCTTGTACATGGGGTTCAGAATCGCACGGTACTTGCGGAAGTCCGTCACCGCTTCGCCTGGATAATGGGTCGAAATGGCTACCACCTTGTCGCAGCCCTTTTCAAACGCACGCTCGAACGGTATTGCGGCGGTAATGCATCCATCGGCATAATGCTTGCCGTCGAGTTCTGCCATCGGGAAAATCATAGGCAGGGCGCAGCTGGCACTGATCAAGTCCAGCAAGCGTTTCTTGTCGTTCTTTTCGCTCTTGAATTCGGCGCGGCCCGTTTCGCAACAAGTAAGTCCGATTTCGCATTCAATCTTTGAACTGCGGTAAGCTTCAAAGTCAAGCGGCATCTCGCCATCGGCAGCCAGGTAGTTCAAAGCATGGAATTCTTTCTGGATTCCGATGAACTTGCTGGCCCATTTTTTGCCTTTTTGCAAACGCGTCGGGAGCACAATGAAACGCAGGCGCCCTTGCTGACGCGTAATGAAGTTCACCGCAGCATGGGCTCCGGCAGACACTCCTGCCACGTAGTTAAAATCAATCCCTTCGTCAAGCCAGGTGTCAATCACGCCTGCGCTGAACATGGTCTGACGAGAACCGCCTTCTAACACAAGTCCAGTCTTCATGCCTGAACCTCTTCAGGAGTTTCAGATGCGACCGGGAGCGGAGCCACTTCAGACTTACCCAGCGCCTGCTGCTTGAGCCCCCAGACTTTCTGTCGGAAGTATTCGCTGCGTTCAGCCAAGTGCTTCGAAGAAGGGATTCCCTTCACGCGTTCAATCTTTTCGGGCTCGCTCACGACAATCTGTGTGCGGTGACCACGTTTATAAATACCGTCGATTCCCACAGCAAGCACTGGAGCACCGGTACTGCGGGCAAGGAACGCAAAACCCGTCTTGAATTCGTTCAACAAGCCGTCATAGCGGCACTTGCCTTCGGGGAAAATAATGACGTTATTTCCCTTTTCCAGTTCACGTTTGGCAAGCAAGGCCCATTCAGTGTCCATGTTAAAGCGGTCGCAAGGAATCACGCACTTCACGCGGGTCAGCGCCCAACTAAAATGCGGGTCTTCAATCTGGTCTTTAGCCACCACGATGCTTTTGTGATGGAAAAAGATAGCGAGCATCATGAGGGGGTCCCACATACTCGTATGGTTCGCAATAATCACCGACGGTGTCTTCAGGCGCGGAGACTTTACCGTGTTACCGACAAAAGTCACCTTCGGGCGGTACCAAACAAGCAAATAGACTCGCACGGTGTAGATGACAATCACCATGACGAGTTGCATGAAAATTTCGAACAAAAAATTTTTTTTCTTTTTATCGTTCACGATATATAAAATTCAGAGGCAGAGGAGATGTGAAATGTGGAATGTGAGATGTGAAATTATCATTAGTCATCACACATTACACACTAGCCATTACTTTCCTAAACTTTCCTTCGGGATGCTGGTGAAGGTCAGAGCGCCCTTGGCATGAACGTTGCCGTTCACTTTCACGATGCAGTCAAAACCGACCAACACGCCACCTTCTTTTGTCTTCTTCACGGAAATTTCAAGCTGGTCGCCCGGAATCACCGGTTTCACGAACTTGAATCCGTCAATCTTCAAAAGCACATAAAGATTCTTTTCCAAATCTTCGGCAGGCTTTTCGATCACGAGCGAGCAGAGCTGAGCGCAGCTTTCCACAATGAGCACGCCCGGCATAATCGGAGTTCCAGGAAAATGTCCCGTAAAGTAAGGCTCATTCACGCTCACGTTCTTGATGCCCACGGCAGATTCGTTCGGCGTAAGTTCCGTGACCTTCTCGATCATCTGGAACGGCGGGCGCTGAGCAATCTTTTCGCTGATTTCGTAAATGTTCATCATAGAGAAAGACCTCCGTCAAGCACAAACACCTGGCCGGTCACGTAGGCGAACTGATCAGAAGCGAGCGCAGATACAATATTTGCGACTTCATCGGCAGAGCCAAAGCGCTTCAGAGGAATCTTTTCGAGATAGCCCTTACGGGTTTCTTCGGGAATCGCTTCGATCATTTCGGTAGCGATAAAGCCCGGAGCCACGGCATTCACGCGAATACCGAAACCGCCCAGTTCCTTGGCAAGCGTCTGGGTCAAGGAATTCACGGCACCCTTCGTGGCGCTGTAAACAGCCTGACCTGCAAGAGCGAACTTCGAAGAAACGGAGCTCATGTTAATGATCACGCCGGACTTCTGCTTGTACATTTTCACGGCCACCTGCTGTGCGCAGTAGAAATAACCCTTCACGTTCAGGTCGAAGCACTTGTCCAAGGTTTCGGGATTCATCATCATCAAGTATTCGTCGCGCACGATGCCTGCGTTGTTCACGAGCACGTCAATGCGACCGTAAGCCTTGAAGACTTCGCGAATCATGACTTTCACCTGAGAAAGGTCGGCGACATTCGCCTTGTAAATCATGCCGTCGCCACCTTCGGCCTTAATCTGGTCCAAAGTCTGCTGGGCAGCCTCGTCGGAACTGGAGTAGTTCACCACGACAGTATAGCCATCGCGAGCAAGGCGCAAGGCACAAGCCTTGCCAATTCCCTTAGAAGCACCTGTTACCAAAGCTACTTTCATATTCAAGCTCCTTCTACCTAAACACTATTTTCCGAACACGACGGCGCTGTAAGAACCGCCCGTCGCATAAGAGATAACCAAAATTTTCTTGAGATTTGCCGATTCAGCCGTCTTTGCCGAGACAGAACCGTCTGCCGCCACAAAGTAGGCGTTGTCGTTTGCAAGTTCACCGCTCAAAAGGAGAGCGGCTTCAGCTGCGGCAAGGGCTGCAGACCCCGCACGGCCTTCGCCAGTGCGTTCCTTGACTTCGAAGAGCGGCATCGCGGCAAGCTTTTCGCCAAACACGCGCTTGAGAGCGCCCTTTTCGATGTCGTCAATTTTCTTGCAGCCGTTGGCAAAACCGCAGACCGCATCCACGTCGGCTGCCGTAATGCCGGCATCGGCCAAGGCATCGGCAATGGCCTTGTCCAAAGCTTCGTCAGAACCCGAGAGCTTACCGAACTTCACATTCTTGCGGCCATGGCCGAATCCGAGAGCGTAGCAGTAAACCTTGGCACCGCGGGCCTTGGCATATTCTTCCTCTTCGAGCAGAATCGACACGGAACCGTCACCCACCACAAAGCCTTCGGCATTTGCGTAAGGAGCGACCACGTCGTTTGCGGCCACGCCAAGTTTCTGGACAAATTCCGTAATAATCGGCAGGTTTTCGTCGGTACCGGTAGCCATCATGGCCTGTTCCTGACCGTCGTGAATCACGTTCATAGAGTAGCCGATGCTATCGAGGCCCGAAAGCGGACCGGTGGTAATGGTTACCCCGTAACCCTTGATGCCCGAACAAATAGAGAGATAACCGCCAGCCGCATTGTAAACGGTGTGCGGGAACTTGAAGGCGGAACCGCCGGCATTGCCGAGTTCTGCAATCAGTTCTTCAAAATCGTAAGTCGCGCCGAGACCGCCTTCGCTGGTACCCACGATAATGCCGATATCCATAGCATTTTCGTCAGACACTTTGAAGTTCGCATCTTGCAGCGCACGCATGCCCGAAACAGTCTGGAGCTGGCCCAAATTGTCGAGCTTGCGGTAGAAGGCCATCTTGATGCCGAGTTCCTTGTAGTCATCCAAGGCAATCGTAGAACGCACCGAGGCGGACTCGGGCTTCTTGCCAGCCTTTACGGCTTCAACGTAAGCGGTCTTGCTGTTGCCGAGAGGCGACACAATTCCCACACCCGTCACAGCAATCTTACAGTCCTTAGCGGACTGGGCAGACACGTTACCCGCT
Organism: Fibrobacter sp. UWB1; assembly: GCF_002210325.1. Lineage (NCBI taxonomy): Bacteria > Pseudomonadati > Fibrobacterota > Fibrobacteria > Fibrobacterales > Fibrobacteraceae > Fibrobacter > Fibrobacter sp. UWB1. The sequence continues at coordinate 29,105 of NZ_MWQL01000006.1, read as the reverse complement.
TCCTTCGAGAAGACGATTGCGGCATTCGTACCGCCGAAGGCAACGTTATTGCTCAGCACGCACTTCAAGTCCTTATGGCGGGCCTTGTTCTGCACAAAGTCCATGTCACCCACTTTTTCCTTGAGGGCGGCTGACTGTTCTTCGCTATACGGGAAGGTGGGAAGCACTGTATCGGTGGTCAGGGCCTTGATGCTGAACACGGCTTCGATCGCACCGGCAGCACCCAGGCAGTGGCCTGTAAGCACCTTGGTAGAACTAACACTCACCGTCGGGTTTTCTTCGCCAAAGTAGGCCTTGAAGGCCGTCATTTCGGCGTTATCGTTCTTGCCCGTACCCGTACCGTGGGCATTGATATAGCCGATGTCGGTCTTTGCAATGCCGGAATTCTTGACGGAGCGGTTGATGGCTTCCTTAAGGCAAAGGCCGTCTTCACGCGGGGCGGTAATATGGTTCGCATCGCTTGTAACGCCAGAGCCGAGCACTTCGCAGTACTGCTTGGCGGCACGCTTTTGGGCATGTTCGTAAGATTCGACAATGACGATACCGGCGCCTTCGCCAAGCGTAATTCCATTGCAACGATTAAACGGAGAGCATCCGTTTTCGTCAAGGGCATGCAAAGAAAGGAATCCGGAATAAGGCACCGAGGCAAAAGAATCAGCACCGCCTGCGATTACGACATCGGCCTTGCCGGCGCGAATCAAGTCGCAAGCCACCGCAATCGAAATCGTGCCCGCGGCACAAGCATTCGCCACATTCGTGACAATGCCCCCAGCACCACAAGTTTCAGCCACCTGAGACGCAATAGATGCAATCGGCATCTTGGCGATTTCAGAAGCATTGCGACCATGTTGATGATACTGTTCAATCGAAAGAACGCCACCCACGCAACTTCCGATAACCACGCTCACACGTTGGTCGTCGTTAAAGTTCTTGAGGCCTGCATCGGCCAAAGCTTCGTTTGCAGCCTTGATGCAAAGTTTCGAGACGCGGTCCTTTTCTTCGGGAGCGTCAATTTCATCGAGGGTATCGCACTTGACTTCGGCAGCCAAGTCCGCATAGCAGTTCACTGTATCAACAGAAGTGGTCTTATGAATGCCGGAAACCGATTCCAGGGCACTCTTCCAAGTTTCTTCGACATTGTTACCGACGGCACAAATGACGCCTAAACCTGTAACTACACAACGCTTGTCATTAGGGGTCATAATTATTCCAAAGATAGATGCATCCTATTGCCAAGCTCCAGGATGCAAGATAAACAAAAAAAAGCCGAGAACGGATCCCCGGCTAAATTCTTTAGGCCTTGTGAGCTTCGATGTAAGCGGCGATTGTATCGATGCTCTGGAAGTTTTCCTTGGCAACGCCCGTCATGGAAACACCAAAGTTGGAGTCCACAAAGGAAATAATTTCAAGGGAATCCACAGAATCAAGGCCAATTTCTTCGCCAAAAAGCGGAGTATCGAACTGGAGCACGTCGCCATCGACGCCGAGATCAGACATAAAGAAGGCCTTGAGTTTTTCTTTCATTTCGTTCATATTATACCTCGTAACTTTTTTGAGACAAAGATAGAAAAAAATAACAAATGGGTTGTCAAAATTATTACAAAAGCGACATATAGCCCTAAATTAGGGACGAAATGCACACATTTAGGCGTTTTCTGGCTTTTTCGCGCTAAAATGCTTGACGGACGTAGAAGGACAGGCCTAAATGGTCAAAATCGACCCAAGAAAAATCGGCTCGCGCAAACAAGTTCTGCTTTAAATTCAAGCCGAGGAGTGCACCTGCGCCAACGGAACGGTGCCAATCATTACGGACTAGCTCACTGAAATAGCGACCCGATTTTCCGCCTTCGAAAAACACATGACTCCCCAGGCGCCACCAAATAAACTGACGAACTTCGGCCTGCATGATTACCGCCTGGTTGTCACCAAAATACAGGCTTTCTACACCGCGGAATCGGCAAATGCCATCGGGGCCGGCCAGCATGTCGAAAGGCACATCGCCGTCTGCGCGCTGCCACAACATGCCAAACGCCATCGTCGTTGTTTTTGATACGCTGGAATACCCGCGCAAATCAAGCGATTCCACGTCAAACGTGTAGTCGCCCAGGCGGTCGCTATAGAACATCTGCTGCCACTGGGCCAAAAAGCCGTGACGCGTCCAGTTGATGTTGTCGCGGGTGTCAATCCCCAACAAATAGCCCGCGCCATTACGCCAGCCGGAATGGGTGTCGGGCAGATCCTTGATTTTACCGACTTCAAAATCGATTTCGGTGTATTCCGCATGGACTTCGACCCCGTACTTGAACGCCTTCGGAAGTCCGATTCTCGATTCGATTCGCGTGCCGTACTGGAATTTTTTGCGGTTAAAATTAGTGAAAATATCGATATCCGGATCGTTACCGCGACCATAGTAACCCGCCACCCAATCTTGGTACTTGAGCAACCCCCAAATACTGATTTGATCGTGGAACAGGTAGTAGTACGGTTCCAGTTGCAACTGCAACTGACCGCGCGTCGAACCATACGCTGTAAGGCCGATTTCGGGGACATTGCCCTTCGGTTCGTCGGGGCGCAAAAACAGCAGCGCCATCACGCCAATCTGGAATTCCGTCTCTTCGGTATAGCCCAAAATCGGGACCACGGAATAGCGTTGAAAATCGTCTTCGGACGCATCTTCCATTGCCGCGGCGACAAGCGTCACGAAAACAGACAAGAGCAATCCTATTTTTTTCAACAATTCCATTACAAACCAAATATAAAATTAAAATGAAACCTTTTATTTATTGTTAATTTTTCACTGTTCATTATTCATCAATTATTCTTATATCACATGGCTCGCGCACGCAAGACAATTACACCCGACCCGTATGCGAAACCGATAGCGAAACCGCTACCGCCCGAAAAGAGTTTGCCGGGTCACCTCAAGCAGTTCCAGTCGCCGACGCGCGCAAACTTTGAACTGGTGAGCCCTTACGGGGCAGCGGGCGACCAGCCGAAGGCCATCGAAGAATTAACGGAAGGATTCAAGCACGGCGAACAGTTCCAGACATTGCTTGGCGTCACGGGTTCCGGCAAGACATTCACGATGGCGAACGTCATCAAGAACGTGGGCAAGCCAACGCTGATTTTGACCCACAACAAGACGCTTGCGGCCCAGCTTTATCAGGAATTCAAGGCTTTCTTCCCGCACAACGCGGTAGAATATTTCGTGAGCTATTACGACTACTTCCAGCCCGAAGCCTATATTCCGCACACGGATACCTTTATTGAAAAAGACGCCAGCATCAACGACGAAATCGACAAGCTCCGCCTGCGCGCCACCGCGAACCTTTTGACCCGCCGCGACGTGATTATCGTCGCTTCCGTCAGCTGCATCTACGGTTTGGGCAGCCCGAGCGAATATTTTGACTTGATGGTGCGCATCAGACGAGGCGACGTGTACGACCGCGACAAGATTCTGCACGATTTGGTGCGCATTCAATACACGAGAAACGATTTCAGCCTAGAACGCGGCTCTTTCCGCGTGCATGGCGACGTGATTGAAATTCACCCGAGTTACGACGAAGAAGGCCTGCGTATCGAACTTTTCGGCGACGAAGTCGACCGACTTGTGCGTTTCAACATGGTCACCGGCGAAGTGACGCAAGAACTAGACGAGATGACGATTGCACCGGCGAAGCACTTTGTGACAAAGGAAGAAGGCCGCGCAGGCATCTTGCAGCGCATGCAGATGGAATTGACCGAGCGCCTCGCGGAACTCGACAAGGAAGGCAAGGTGCTGGAATCGGCCCGCCTCAGCAGCCGCACACGCTACGACATGGAAATGATACGCGAAACCGGCATGTGCAGCGGCATCGAAAACTACTCCCGCATTATCGAAAACCGCGCCCCGGGTACGCGCCCGTTTACGCTCATCGACTACTTCGGCGATGACTGGCTTTTGATGATTGACGAATCCCACGTGAGTATTCCGCAGGTGGGCGGCATGGCCGAGGGCGATAAGAGCCGCAAGACAACGCTGGTACAGTACGGGTTCCGCCTCCCCTGTGCCTTGGACAACCGCCCGATGAACTTTGCCGAATTCGAGTACATGTACCCGAAGCAGGTGCTCTTCGTGAGTGCCACCCCCGGCGATTACGAACTTACCAAGACGGGCGGCGTGGTTACCGAACAAATTAACAGGCCCACCGGGCTTCTGGACCCGAAAATCGAGATGTTCCCCATCAAGGGCCAGATGGACGTGCTCCTGTACCGCATCGAGGAAGTCGTCAAGAACGGCGACCGCGTGCTCGTCACGACCCTCACCAAGAAGATGGCGCAGGACCTCACCGACTTTTTCGTGGAAGCGGGTATCCGCGCGCGCTACCTGCACAGCGATATCAAGACGCTGGAACGCCACGAACTCATTCGCGGACTCCGCACCGGTGAATTCGACGTACTCGTGGGTATCAACCTGCTGCGCGAAGGTCTGGACCTGCCCGAAGTGAGCATGGTCGCGATCCTCGACGCCGACAAGGAAGGATTTCTGCGCAACTACCGCAGCTTAATCCAGACGATGGGCCGCGCGAGCCGTAACGTGAACGGCACGGTGCTTTTGTTCGCGGACAACATGACCGACAGCCTCGACAAGGCCATCACCGAAACCGCCCGCCGTCGCAGCGTTCAGGAAGAATTCAACAAGGAACATGGAATCACCCCGAAGTCCGTGACCCGCAAGCTGGAAGACGACCTGAGAATCAACGACCCGCTCGGCGATATCGGCGACGATTCCGTCGACGAGGACTGGGAAGACAATGGCAACGGCATCCGCCCCATGGAACCGCTACAGCCCTCCAGTAAGACCAAACGGAAGAAAAACTCCGGTAAGGGAACGGAGATGCCGTCCCCGTTCCGAGGATCATATCCACTAAGCAGCAAAGCTGCAAGTGGCTATTGTCATCAAGTGCGGCATGACAAGTCCGGGACAAGTTCGCTAGAAGACCTGGAACGTCAAATGAAAGAGGCCGCCGCACGCCTCGATTTCGAGGAAGCGGCGCGGCTTCGCGACATTATCCGCGGTATGGAATAGATTTTTATCACGAAAATCCGCTTTTTTGCGCAAAAAAGCGTGTTTTTCGCTTCATTTTAGCTTAAATTTACACTTTTTTGATTGCATTTTAGCCCATTTTTGTTTATTTTCAAGGGCAGAAAAACAATTAATGAGGAAAAATCATGATTTTTGCAAAGAAACTTATCCTGAGTTCCGTTTTCGCCATTGGCGCATTCGGTCTCATTGCTTGCGGAAGCGATAGCAAGTCTTCTACCGAAGCCGGACCGGACCAGCAGGGCGATAAAATTGTCGTTCCGGACAAGAAAGACCCCAACATCACCGTTACGGAATTTTCTTCTCGAGTCGCCGGTGACGAAATCAGATTCAAAGGCCAGTTCGGTCTGGATTTTGTCGGCGACCCTGACGCCCAGGACAACGTTTACAACACCGTCTTCACCGGCATCGACTATAAGGTCGGCAAGGGCACTGACGCAAGCAACATGGTCAATGTTGGCGTGACGGTCAACTCCAACCAGATTCTTTTCCCGACGCAGAACGCCATCGACCTGAATACCTTGACTTCCGCCTACGTGTCCGTCAACCTGACTGATCCGGCATTCACCGAATGCGGCACGTACAGCCTGATTGTTACCGTGACAGCTAACGACGGTGAAAAGGATTACCAGAGAACCGAACTCATTCCGTTCGAACGCGATGCAGCCGAATACTGCCGCACCGAAGACACGACTTCCCAGCAGCCCGTGAAGGTCGAAATTCCCATGACCTCTTGCCAGGTGGAACTTTCTACGAACGTGAATCCGGGTCTGAGCCTCTCCACCTGCACTGCAGTTCCGGCCGGCTCTCCTGCTGATATCACCTTCTCTAAGGCTGGCACCAGAAACGAACCTGAACTTGCTGCGACCACGGGCGCAGGCGTCTTTGTCACCCCGATTACCAACGGTGACCTTCCGCCGTACACCGACGACTACGAAGTGGATATGTGGCCCGAAGACATGAACGCAGACCGCTCTCCGGCAACCGCCTACGTGAGCGACTTCAAGTTCAAGGCTATCGAAGGCACTCAGCTGACCGGCATGATCCAGAGCGCCAACCAGATCTACGTCGCAAAGACCGCAGCCTACAATGCTGAAACGGGCGCAGGCTTCTTCGCGTTCGCTATTACCGAACCGACCGAAGGCAACAACGGCGACTACACCTTCAAGGTAAAGGTCTACAGAGTCCAGTAATCTGGTCTAAAACCAAGTTTAAGCCCTCCCCCCGTGGGAGGGCTTTTTTATTTACTCGGTAGATTTTCTAAATTTACGCCCGTAAATTCAAACACGGAGTAAATATGCTCAAGAAACTTTCCAACTTCCCCGGCATCAAGGGACCGGTCGTAACCATCGTGATGGATGGTTTTGGTATCACCGATAAAGTCGAAGGCAACGCCATCAAGGCAGCCCGCACCCCGACTCTCGACAACCTCTTCAAGATGTACCCGAACGTGCTCCTGAAGGCTCATGGCCGCGCTGTGGGTATGCCGACCAACGAAGACATGGGTAACTCCGAAGTGGGCCACAACGCTATCGGTGCCGGCCAGGTGTACAATCAGGGTGCAGCCCTCGTGCAGGACGCCATCGTCTCCGGCGACATCTTCGGCCGCGACGCTTGGAAGGAAATCGCCGGCAACGCCCGCGAAAAGAACACCGTCCTCCACTTCATCGGTCTCTTCAGCGACGGTAACGTTCACTCCAACATTTCTCACCTGAAGGCCATGGTTGCCCAGGCCAAGAAGGAAGGCCTCAAGAAGGTCCGCGTGCACATCCTCCTCGACGGTCGTGACGTGCCGGAAACTTCCGCTCTCGATTACGTTGGCCCGTTCGAAAAGTTCCTCGACGAACTCCGCTCTCCGGAATTCGACGTTTGCATTGCTAGCGGCGGTGGCCGTATGCAAATCACCATGGACCGTTACAACGCTAACTGGAAGATGGTGGAACTCGGCTGGAAGACTCACGTGCTCGGCGAAGGCCGCTACTTCGACAACGCTACGCAGGCTATCGAAACTCTCCGTGGCGAAACCAAGGCTATTGACCAGGACCTCCCGCCGTTCGTGATTGCTAAGGACGGCCAGCCGGTCGGTACCATCAACGATGGCGACTCCGTGGTGTTCTTCAACTTCCGTGGCGACCGCGCCATCGAAATCACCCGCGCCTTCGAAGAAGAATCCTTCAGCGAATTTGACCGCGTGCGCTTCCCGCATGTGTGCTACGCCGGCATGCTCCAGTACGACGGCGACCTCAAGCTCCCGAACCGCTTCCTCGTTCCGCCTCCGGCCATCAAGGAAACCAGCGGCGAATGGCTTTCCGAAACCGGCGTGAAGCAGTTTGCCTGCTCCGAAACGCAGAAATACGGCCACGTGACCTACTTCTGGAACGGTAACCGTTCCAGCAAGTTCGACGGCGAAACCTACCTGGAAATCGAATCTGACGTTGTTCCGTTCGAACAGCGCCCGTGGATGAAGGCTGCCGAAATCACCGACGCCATGATCGAAGCCTTGAAGAGCGGCAAGTACCAGACGCTCCGCTGCAACTTCCCCAACGGCGACATGGTGGGCCATACCGGCAGCTTCCGCGCTGCAACGATGGCTATCGAAGCCGTGGACATCGGCCTTGCACGCCTGCTCCCGGTGATTGACGCCCTCGGCGGTGTCGCCATCATCACGGCCGACCACGGTAACGCCGACGAAATGTACGAAATCGACAAGAAGACCGGCATGCCGAAGGTGAACAAGGACGGGACCTTCAAGGCAAAGACCAGCCACACCCTCAACAAGGTTCCGTGCATCCTTTACGATAACGTAACGGGTGGCAAGCTCGGTCTCAAGGAAGGCGACTGGGGTCTCTCCAACATCGCTGCAACGACCGCGAACCTCCTCGGTCTCGAAAAGCACGAGGCGTGGGACGATAGTATGTTAATCATCAAATAATTGATGATTAACATAAAACAAAATTAAAAATGGGCCCCATAAGGGGTCCATTTTTGCCACGCCTCCAAATCCTTGTTAAGAGCTGCGGCAGCCATAGGCTGGCGCATCTCTAAAAACAACGATTTCGTTCGACGAACGGAGGGCATAAAGCCCTCCTCCCGCACCATAGGTGCGGAGTCTCACGAGAAGCTTGGGACGAATCTATGTTAATCGTTAAATAAACGATTAACATAATTACGATTTCGGAATTCGGAGTTCAGAATTGTTTAATTTGGCGGCTACGCCGCGATTATTCAAATTCTGAAATCCGAAATCAAAATTCCGAATTAAAAAGGAACCCGCGAGGGTCCTTTTTTTTACAATTTGTCCATAATAGCTTCATAGTTAAATAGTCTGGCTTTCTTTTTATATATATATTCATAGTAAACAAACAAGGAGAACAATCATGTCTATTCGAAAATGCAAACGCAAACTAGCCCTGTGCATAGCATCCCTTTTTTGGGCGGCATGCGACAACGACTCTAGCAGCTCCGTAGCCCCTGTTCCCGATCCGGAAACGAACGCTTCTAACGAAGTTTCAAGTAGTTCAGAATCGCAGACAGAGACTCCTTCTAGCAGTTTCGAGGAACAACCGGCTAACCCAGACATTCAGGAACCGGCTTCGTCTAGCAGCGAAATACCCAGCAGTTCTTCTTATTTCAACCCCGATTACCCGTACACGTTAGGGTTGCACCCATCAGTTCATTGCAAGGACTCGACATTCTATGTTCCATCACCTTGTCAATCTTACCGACCAAGCTTAAAGACCGTCGTGTCTGAACTCGCTGATAACGAGGCTCTCTATGGAGTTCCTCCCCAAACGTGCGCCATCCCCGCCCGAGAAGATTCCATATTCAAATGCGATAACGGAATGGTTTATTTCAAAAAGATGGCGGCAGCCACAACAAAATCTTTCGATTTAGTCGGAGATACCATCGAACAGTGCGCCGGAAGTGATGCCAACAATCCGTGTCCTCCCGCAAAAGAATACTACACCAAGCAGGCAGAAGAAGCCGAAGCAAGCACGGAATATCCCCATAAATACAAGTTGGCTGATAATACAATCCTCAACTGTAAAGATGCTTACAAAACCAAGCTCGACACAGTGAAAGCCTACGGAGCGATGTACGACCATTGGATCAACGAATTCAAACTAAAATGTGATGACGGGAACGAGTATACAACCGATGAGTTGATGGACTTAGTTTCCAAACAGAATTCCGCTAAACCGGACTAGATTTCCAAAGGAACCCTTGCGGGTTCCTTTTTTTTATTTGCCCATCGTTCCGCGGGCGTACTCGTTAATGCAGGTGACGGCCTTACGCTTGCAGGGGGTGCTTTCGTCGTAAAAGACGACGCGGTCGTTGCGGAAGACCTCTCCGAAAATTTCCTTGCCGGCGGCGTTGCTCGCCTTGTTGTACTTGACATCGTAGAAGATGTCGGTGTCGCGGGTAACGACGCGGATTTCTACATCGATTTTGTAGGCGCCGTGTGAGCCCTTGAGCTTGAAGCCGTAAGGAACTTCTTCCATCTTGAGGAACTTGAACGTAGGCGCTTCGAAATCCAGCTGCATCCAGGAGCGGGCGCCACCCTTGTCGCGCAAGTTGAACCAACCTTCCAACGTACCTTCGGTGCTTTCGTTGGCAGATTCCATGGCCATGTTCAAGCATGCGATATAACCGTCACGGGCAAGCGAAAGGTCTTCCTTGAATTCATGATAAGTGTCCATGTCGCCATCATAGGCAAAAAGAGGGACAATACAAATAGCAACCAGAATTACAAAAAATCTCATACCATTAATGTAGAAAACAACAACAAAATACATTCATATTTGGATTGCTTCGTCGCCTTACAGACTCCTCGCAATGACGTTTTTTTAGCTAAATCCTAGCCACTGCCTACTATCGACTGCCGACTTTTTATATATTTGTGGCACGCCCGAGCCCGGGTGGTGGAATGGTAGACACTGGGGACTTAAAATCCCTTGAGGGCAACCTCGTGCGGGTTCAAGTCCCGCCCCGGGCATTAAAGGCTAAATCAGGGAGCTCCTTATGATCGAATTCTACCCGAACAGCATCTATTACCCGCGCGAAGCCGTCGAAGAAAAGCTCGCCAAGGGTGAACTCCAGAGAACCGAAAAGCACCTGATGGGCTGGACGGAACGCCACCGCGGCGAAATTTGGGATTGCGCCCGCGACGATTCCGACAATCCGTCCGACGAAATTTTGCTTGACAACCTGCGCGCCCTCTTGCTCTGCAAGGGGTCCTTGCAGCCTGCCGCCGAAATGGGCGACATGATTCGCGAAATCAAGAAAGAAGAATGGTACAGAAACGAATCGCACCACGAAGACCCCGAAGAGGTGGCCGAAGAATGGAAGGCCAAGTACTTGGTGAAGTGGCGCGAAGCTCGCATGTTCGAAGCCTTCATCTTGATCGAGAAGCGCACCGCCGAACTGCTCGCAATACTTAAGAGCAAATAAATTGAGTCTGCGCTCGGAATTCTAAATCAATATTCGGTTTCCCAAGCGATTGGGAACCAAACGACAAAGCGTCCGCTTTCACTACGCGGATAACGCCAATAGGTCTGGATTTGCGAAAGCACCAGGCCTTTAAAGTTGTTGTCGTGTACATTGGTAAAAAGGATTTCAGGCGAAGAAGCACCCAAGGAATCAAGGGTCAACTTGATCCCCATAATCGCATGGGGCGAATCCTTTTTCAAGTTCTTCTGGTTTGCCTTAAAGTAGGCGGCCGAGGCATAATGGAGGCCTGCGGCGCGGCCCTTCAGGAACCTTGCAAACTGCACGAGATCTCGGCCAGCCGTATTCTCCAGCACATAGATATCGTCTAGCGAAGGCATGATTACGCGCCCCGTAAAGCCTTCCTGTTCCACAGGAGCGGGCTCCGGTTCTGCCGGAAGAACCACCGGCGTGTAGATATGCACCTTCGAGAGCGCGAACAGCATTCCCGCAAAAACCAGAACCATGAAATAAATCGGCAAGTTGCGCATTTAAAGTTATCCTAGTCGTTTACGGTGTCGGGTTCAATGTAAGGCTCGATTGCCTTGACGCAAAGTTGCAAAGACTTGCGGTCGTTAAAGTAATTCCAAGTGGGCTCGAAAATCACCGACACGGGCTTGCTGAGCAAGCTCTTGAACTTGCGAAGCCCAAAGCCGATGGCTGGATACACGCGGCTACCCGCCTGCGAAATATCCATCTGCAAGTGTCCGCCCTTGAGTTCACGAAGTCTATGGATTTTCACGTTGTCGGCACGGAAAGTCGGGTACGGGAAATTCCCGCTGAAGGGTTCAAGCAGGTCGATAAAATCAAGGATCGAAATCAGTTGGCCATTGTTCGCCCCATTGCCGGAGCCGTAATCGCTCGGCGTCATGTACTGCGAAGCCTCGACAATCAATTCATTGAGCGAGATGCAAATATCATACGAACAAGGAGCCGTCTCGCCTTCGCATTCCTCGGTGCCGGTATAATTCTGGTTTGCCGCAGAAACTTCCAGGCGTTTGCGGAGTTCGTCGATTTTGTCGGCCGGAAGCGAGAAGCCAGCCGCATTGGCATGTCCTCCCCAGCGATCAAACAATTCACGCGATTCGAACAAGGCCTTATGCCAGTTGAAGCCCGGCACCGCGCGCGCACTCGCATGCGCCATGCCGTCTTGAATCGAAAGCACTGCTGTCGGGCGGTGGTATTCTTGCGCGAGCTTGGCGGCCACAATTCCGATGACGCCCACATGCCAGTCGTTGCCGGCAACTACAATCACCGTCGGGAGCTTGCCGCCATACATGGCCGCCATCTGGGCCTGCGCCATCTCAGTAATTTCGGCTTCTTTCTGTTTGCGTTTGCTGTTCCATTCGCGAAGTTCCGCCATCAGGGCATTCGCGGTCGCCATATTCGGGCTGAGCAAAAGTTTGAGTGCCGGATCCGGACGTTCCATACGGCCAGGCGCATTCAGGAGAGGCGCAAACTTGTACATGACATCGATGCCGCCCACGCTGCCGTGGCCCTTCATCAGGTTGCTGTACATTTCTTGCAAGCCAGGCCAATGGCTGCGTTCAATAGACCTGAGACCAGTCTTGGTAAAGGCGCGGTTCTCGGGCGTCATAGACACCAAGTCGGCAAGCGTTCCGAGCGCCACCAAGTCCAGGAACTTGGTCGGTTCGGGCATCGAAAGTCTGGAATACAGGGCGCATACGAATTTGTACGAAACGCCCACGCCGCAAAGTTCCGGATTCGGGTAAGTATCGCCTTCCTGGTGCGGGTCCAAAAGCACATCGCATTCCGGGAGTCCATCGCCCGAAGGCTGGTGGTGGTCAATAACCAGCACCGACATGCCATAGCTCTTGGCAAGTGCAATCTCGGCGTTCGCGGTAATGCCGGTGTCTACCGTAATCACGTAGCGGGCGCCCGCCTCGCGCATTTCTTCGACCGCCGAAGACGAAAGCCCGTAGCCATCGCCAAAGCGGTTCGGCAGTCTCCAATCCGATTCCAGGCCCAGTTCGGCCAGGGCACGCGTCATGAGCGTCACGGCCGACATGCCGTCCAAATCGTAGTCGCCAAAAACAAAAACCTTTTCGTGCTTTTCGCGAATGTCCAGCAGCCAGGCAACAGCCTCTTCCATTCCCTTCATCAAGAACGGGTCAAGCACGTCGCCCGCGTTACCACACAGCATGCGGTGCGCCTCGGACACAGAACAGACGCCACGAGACACTAAGAAGCGCGCCACCACATGGGGAATGCGCAAGTTCTTCGACATTGCCGAAGCCAAGCGTTCGTTCAGTTCAACGTCTGTCGTTTCTAGAGCCATTTACTTGTAGCCCTCGAACAGTTTAAGCGACAAGCTCTGCAAGCTCATGGTCGCCGTCACACGGCGTGACTCAATTCTAGACATCGTTTCTTGCACAGCGACAAGCGCAAGTTCAAGTGCCGTCGCATCGACCCGCGGAAATTTCGAGAGGCCGACAGAGGTCGTGGTTTCGGGCATACGCAAGTGCGCTCCCGCCTGCTCGCGCAACAAGTCGGCCAGCAAGAACGAAAGCACTTCCATGAATCGGTTCGCTTCGTAGGCATCGCTCAGCGAAGACTCGCTCAATTCCATAAACAAGTCGGTGTAGTTTCCCCGCAGGGAATGCACCACAAAATCAGCGGCCAGTTTGCACCAGACCTTCGCATGTTCGGCATAGTACAGCGCCTTGCCCGGCGAACCCACCGCAAGTCCAATGACGTCGTCCGTCAAAGAGGTTTCATCAAAATCTTCGCCCGCGACCCGCAAGACTTCCGACCGAACCTCGTCGTCGGAGAGCGGCAACAAGTGGAGCGCCAGGCAGCGGGAACGAATCGTCTGGAGCATCTTTTCGCGGGAATTCGTGGTCAAAATAAAATACGTGTTCGGCGGGACTTCTTCAAGCGTTTTGAGGAAGGCGTTCGCCGCCGATTCGTTCATGCGGTCCGCTTCGGCAATAATCACCGTGCGCACGCGGTCGCCCTTCATGGCGAAGCTCGATGTCATCATGCGCATCAAGTCCACCGAAATAAAGGCGCCAGTCGAAAACACGTCGACGCGATAGGGGTTCTTCTGGATTTCTTCGATGTAGGCTTTCTTGAAGTCTTCCACCGTCTTCGCCTTGCTGCCGGCAGACACGTCGTCGGAACTGCGGGCGTGGGCCTCGGCCGATTCCATGGGCACGACCCAGCCATCGGTGGCACCGCTGTCGTCGGCCATACGGCAGCCAAAGCAATGTCCGCAGGGGCGCATGTTCGGATCGGTACACTGGAGCGCCTTTGCGATTTCCATCGCGAGCCTTTTCTTGCCGATTCCGGCAGGGCCATCAATCAAAATCGCCTGCGGAAAGCGGTTCTCGCGGAGCGCCGACATCAAGCGGATGCGGGCGCGTTCTTGAGAGGCGGGACCATTTAACGTATATTCGATCATTTCTGCTTTAACCACTGCAAGGGGTCCACGGTCTGTGTACCCTCGCTCACTTGGAAGTACAATTTAATTCCATTTAGCGATGCAACATCGCCCACTTCGCCAATTTCTTCGCAATTTCGCACTTCTTTGCCCTCTTGCACGCGAATTGACTTGAGGTGGCCATAAACGGAGTAAGTTCCGCCATCGTGTTCGATAATCACCGAGGGACCGCGACCGTCGATTTCGCCCACCATGACGACAGAACCTGCCGCCGCGGCACGGACTGCATCGCCCCGTTTTCCGCGGATTTCGACACCCAGGTTACGAGTCATAATGTGAAGCACCGGGTGTTCTTGCAAACCGTATTGGCTGATGATGTTTCCCTTGAGCGGAGTGCACTTGGGACCCTTTACCGATTCGGCCACCGTGACCTTCGGTTTTTGCACCTTCTTTGCCGGCGCCTTCGTGTCTTTCTTTTTGCCCTTGTCGGCCTTTTCCTTTGCCTTGCGGGCGGCCTCGTCCTTCTTCGCCTGCTCGATTTCTTTCTTGCGTTTTTCTTCGAGCTTCTTGATAAGCGCAAGCATGGTCTTCTGGTTCTGTTCGAATTCCTTGAGGGCACGGCGCTGCATGTTCTGGTCATGCTTCAAGGTTTGCAGCATTTTTTCTTGTCCGCTCATCTGCGAGACAAGTCCCTTTTCTTCGGCAGCCTTCTTGGAACGCATCTGCTTAAGGTCAGAAAGGTGGTCGCTTTCCATTTGCTTTTTCTCGTCACGTTCTTGCACCAGCTGTTGCAAGGTTTCGACTTCTTGCTGGTCCTGGTTCAGAATGTGGTGCACCCAATACACCTGGCGGTCAGGGTTGCCTTGTTGAGTAAGCAGGCTATAAAGTACACGGGCTTCACTGTTGCGGCCGCTAACGTAAAGCGTGCGGATACGCTTTTTCATGGCCTCGCGCCTAGTCTCGATTTTACGGTCCAAGGAATCGATATCCGCCGTCAGTTGCACAAGCGCCCGTTCCAGCATGACCTCGCTCTTGGTAAGTTCCGAGAGGTAAGTGCGGGTCTGGTTCAAGTTCTGGTCGAGAATCGAAATCGTATTGAGCACGCCTTTTTCTTCGGTTTCGAGGAGGGCCAGTTCCTGGCGTTTTTTTGCAAGGTCCGATTCCAACTTCTTGAGGGCGTTTTTCTGTTCGCTAATCTGGGCATCCGTCTTCTTGGTCGCCGACTTGGAGGCGTTCTTCGACGAAGCCTTTACAGAAGCCTTCGTCGTTTTTTTGTTCGCCGTTTTAGCAGGCGCGCTCTTCGCGTTTTTTGCGGCAGGCTTTGCATAGGCGTTTTCAGCACCAAGCCCAAGCAGCAAGCAAAACAGCAAGACGACAAGACGCATCATCATTCCTGTTCATTGCGCTTAATCGAAAGGAATTCGCGCACCGTGCGGAAACTAAAATATCCCGAAAGGGCAGTGACTAAGACAACCACCAGGAACAACCCCGTTCCAAGTCCAGCCAAATTTGCAGCTACAATCGGGAAAGCATCTGCCACCGAGTTCAACACGATGGCCAAAAGAATCACGGCAATGCCACTGCCGACCAACCCCTGGAAGGCTCCCTGCAACACAAACGGGAACTCGATAAAGAAGTGGCTGCCGCCAGCGTACTTCATGTTTTCGACAAGAAGCCTGCGAGACAAAAGCGAAAGTCTGACGGAGTTGCATATAATAAGCGACAACGTAAACAGAAGCAAGACGCTAATGCAAATAGGCCAGAAGATCATACGAAACTTCCAGGCAGCAATCTTTTCGACCCATTCGACCGGAGCCTGGATTTCTTCGAAGATTTCTTCGCGGGCAAGGGCGTTCTTGACCTCGACAAGGGTGGAGGGGTTCTTGTTCTCTTCGTCAAGAGTCACCCTGAAAAACGGCGGGATGGGGTTCCCTTCGACCAGGTCGAGCATTTCGCCCGAAAAATGCCTGCGAAAATCGGCCAAGGCAGAATCGGCGCTCACAAAGGTCACGGAATCCACGAACTTGGTGTGTTCCAGGCGGTTCTGAATCACCTTCAGGGAATCTTCGCTGACCGATTCCGGCAAAAAGGCTTCAATGGCATACAGGTTCTTTTCCATCGAAAGAACGCGCATGACCGCCCCGAAAGCGGTAAACGAAGCAGCCAAAAGCAGCGAACACAGGAATATGGTGGCAAACGACGGTAAAATCACCGTGCGGTGCTGCCGCATTCCGCGAAAAGATTCCGATATTAAATAGCCAAGTTGTCCGAGCACGGAGTGAATTATAACTAAATTTTAGGCAGTCATTCGAGAGTTCTATGGGAAACATCGTTCTAAAAATAACCGCACTGATATTTGGCATAGCCCTCTGGTTCCTGGTGATCTCGCAAAAGGATTTCCAGCTTTCGGTGAACGTGCCTTTGAACTTTGTGAAACTCCCCGAAACCATGGCAATTGCCTCGAAACCGCCGCATAGTTTGCATATTACGGTCGAAGGCAAGTCGTGGGATTTGATCCGTTTGAACAACCTGGTAAGCGACCCCAAGCAGAATTCCATCGCCATGGTCGTAGACCTGCAGCAAGCCGAACTGGGCGCAAAGCGCATTCACCTGGACAGCAAGAACTTTGTAGCCGCCGGCTTTCCCGACATCCGCTTTGTAGAACCCGAAAACCAGCTTCTGTTTGTCGACCTTGATATCGATACCCGCATCACTAGAAACGTCCCTATCAAGTCTATCGCGACATTCACGGCGGCGCAGGGCTACCTGATTGCAGACGAGCCCACGATCACACCCGAAGAACTGCTGGTATCTGGTGCCCGCAACGCGCTCACCCGCATTATCGATATTCCGACCGATTCGTCTTTCCACGACACGCTGCGCGCAAGCCAGGAATTCACGATTCCACTGGATTTCAGCATGCTCCCGGCATTCGTTTCGCCCAGCGATTCCTCGGTCAAGATTACGGTGAACATCCAGAAGATGGCCACCCGTACATACGACAGCATACCCGTAAGCCTGATCGGATTTTTCGACAGGAGCATTTACTCTCTGGAACCCAAGACCCTTTCGGTCGAAATTACTGGCGGCGAAACCGTTCTTGATTCGATTACCTCGCACAACATTGAACTGGCGATGGAATTCAACCGATTCGCCATCGAAGACGCCGACAGCCTTTCGCCGACCGTCAAGCTTTCGCTCCCGGCCCAAATCAACCGCGAAATGTCTATCAAGGCAATCCAGTTGAAACCCGAAAAGGTAACGCTCCGCAAAAAAGAAACAAAGCCTGCCGCTCCCGCAGACTCGCTTGAAGAGGTTGCTCCATGATCTGGCTTGGAATTGAGTCCAGCTGTGACGAAACCGCCTGTGCCGTACTGCAAGACGATCCTGTAAAAGTCCTTTCGAATCCGCTCTACAGTCAAATTGACGAACACGCCCTCTATGGCGGTGTCGTTCCCGAAATTGCCGCACGCGCACACCTACAAAAGATTTCCCCGATAGCAGAAGCCGCCGTCAAGGAAGCCGGCATCGAACTCAAGGATATTGACGCTATCGCCTACACCACGGGCCCGGGCCTTATGGGACCGCTCCTGGTAGGCGCAAGCTTTGCCAAGGGTCTCGCCCGCGACTTGCAGATTCCGGCTTATGGCATGAACCACCTGGAAGGCCACCTGGCCGCTGCCTGGCTCACGCACCCCGAAATCGAGCCGCCGTTCTTGACGCTTACCGTTTCGGGCGGTCACACGGAACTTGTGCTCGAAGAGCCTGGCTTTAAGTACACAAGCATCGGCCGCACCCGCGACGATGCCGCCGGCGAAGCCTTCGACAAGTGCGGAAAACTGCTCGGCCTCAAGTACCCCGCAGGCGCAACCATCAGCCGCCTCGGCAAAGATGGCAACCGCAAGTTTGTAGATTTTCCGCGCGCGCTCCATGTGCACGACAACTGCGAATTCTCTTTTAGCGGCTTAAAGACGGCCGTACTCCGCTACACCGAAACGCACGATCCGGAATTCATCCAGAAGAACATCGGCGACATCTGTGCCTCCTTGGAAGACGCCATTGTCGATAGCCTCGTCACAAAGACGATCACCGCCCTCAAAAAGACCAAGATGAAAACACTCGTGGTCGGTGGCGGCGTAAGCGCCAACGCTTGGCTCCGCACACGCTTGCAAGATTACTGCGACAAGCACGGAATCCTATTCTGCATTCCGGAACGCAGTCTGAGTACCGATAACGGCGCCATGATTGCGGCAGCCGCTATCCGCCGCAAACTGCAAGGCAAGCTGACCTCGGTCAACGAAGTCAAGCCCTGGATGCCGCTCGCTATTTAATTCGGAGTTCGGAGTTCGGAATTCAGAGTTTAGAATTCGGAGTTTGGATTTTAAACTCCGAGATTAGAAACTGTAGTCACCAACACGGACAAAGTAATTGTATCCGCTCAGGTGAGTCAAATCACCAAATGTCCCGTAACCCACCACGCGGCTTAAGCCCGCATACAGGGTAACCGACTTGTACGCAAAGCGCAGCGCCGGCTCAAGCACGAACTTGTCCGCATCCAGATCCGCATATGGGCTATCTTCAAAGTCGTGGTAGTAAGCGCCAAAAATCCATGCACCCAGATAATCGCCATGGAACCCGCCATTCAAGCGCACCATGGCATATTCATGCGAAGAAAGTTCCGGATTGTACCATTCGGTGGACCAAGGTGTCGCCGCCGCATGCTGGCGGTACGCTACATCCAGCGGGGGTTTGTCAAAGGATTTCGGCGAGACATAGCCATGACCTTCGTCATGGTAACGTTCGATGGCACCCGCTGCCGCAGCCGTCAAAGTCACAAAGCGCACTGGCGAAATCGTGTAGCGCGCATCGGCCAAAAGCTTCCAGTAAATGGGCACCACATCGATAATGCCGTCGTCATAGCCAATCGATTCAAAGCCGCCCCAGACATTCAAGGCATAGCCGTTATTCGCAAACCAGTTGTCGTCTTCGCCATTCAAGTAGCGGTAATGCAACATCGGCGAAACCGGATACGCCTTCATTTCGCGGTTACCATAGTAGGCAGAATCCAAATCATAATACCTGGAACCGAACCTGAATTCCGCCGAAACACGCTGGCGGCTATCAACCGTATACAAAAGGTCCATCATCAAGTCGCTACGTTCTTCCGACAAAATGCGTAGCCAGCGATGAGTGTTGCCGTTAAAGCCCTTCAGCGGCACAAGCTTCAAGTAATCGTAACCGAACTGCAAATCCCAATGGCGGTTCCACAATTTCGAAATATTCAAACGCGGGCGGAACCCGTAAGAATGTTCACCCCAGAACCCGGCCATCACCAATTCAATTTCGACATGATCCACATAATGAACAGACGCCTCTCCGTACAGATTCGGACCAAACGCATTCGAACCGAATCCGCCCACGGCAAAATCGACAACCGGCTTCACCGAAGATTCCACCGTAACATGCCCGCTCGGGCGCATGTTCAAATCCAAGGAATCGTACGCCGGATTCTGCAACAGGTTCAGCGCAAAATTTTCGGGCGCCACCATTCCCGTATCCGACTCGAGCCAGTACGACTTTACCGCATTCTGCACTTCAGACGAAAGGCTGTCATACGAGGGTTCAAATTTGAACCAAGGCATCGCTCCTTTTTGGTCCGCAGAATAGGCGTGACGACGTCCATTAAGCACCTTGAAGCTGCCAAGCTGTTTCTCGAACGAAGTGAATCCGGACTGGATCCACGCCGCGCGAGCGGTATCGAGAATCGTATGTGCGCGCACAATGATTCCCGGCTGGCTTGCCAAAATCTCAGAGGCGTGCCGCTTAATCAAGCGGGTTCGTTCATCGCCCACAATCGGGGCGCGCAGCGGGTCTGCGACAACAATAATCGAAAGTTCCTGCGCATTGTCTTCAATCGGCATCGCGTAATACGGGCAAAGTTCACCCGATACATTCTCCGAGGAATCTTTCGGACTTTTCCACAGCGGAAGCGAGGCAATTACCTCTTGCGTCGAATTTCCGACAACGACAGCCTTGCCCGATTCGCAAGACTGTACTGCAAACGGAATCTGAATCCTGGAACGCTGGCGGTAAAGACTTTCTTGAAAGCGGAGCTTTGCAAGAGAGCGCACCACCTGCATGGAATCTGGCGTGAGCGATTTAGAATCGCTATGCACCGAGAACGCCGAATCCATGGTCAGCGCAAAACGCTTGCGCATCGAAGGAATTCCCGAAACCGAAATCGGAAGCTCGTAAGAATCCACCTCGCGATACCCCGCCTTGTTTGCGGGGGCCGCAAGGTCATGGCCCACGAAAGGAGCAATTGCCGAGTCCAGCATAATCTTCTGGATATCATCGAGCGGAACGCCGCGAGTCCAGAGAGCCGCCATCCAGGCGCCCCAAGAAGTCGCGACCACGGAATCTACCGGAATGCCGTATTCTTCAATCGCATAGAAAACGCCCAGCTGGAACCATGGCGACCGTTCGCCACCGCCCAGATACAGGACCGTTTTGAGCGAAGAATCCGGCTTTGCCGCAACCGCTCTTGCAACCGTATCTGCCGCCGCAATCGAATCTACCGAGGCTTTCAGCAAATCAAGCGACGGTACATTCCCAGCAGAGCCTTTCTCGGCAGAGAAAGCCCCTGTTACGCATAGCGCAATTATCACTATAAATTTGCCTAACCCATTCCGCACAAATTACCCTAAGCGAGCCGGATTTGAAACAACGCGAACGGCGTCGTCCGGAGAAACATAGCCAGCCTTTACAAGTTCTGCAAGGCAATCGTCCATAAGCATCATGCCTTCGGATGCCGAGGCCGCAATAATCGAGGGCAGCGCATAGTATTCGCCGCTACGAATCTTGGATGCCACGTTCTGCGTGCCGTAAAGGATTTCCCAAGCAGGCACAACGCCCTGGGCACCCGGCAGCAAGCGCTGCACCACCACCGCCTTCAAAACAGAGGCAAGCATGTTGCAGGCCATGTCACGGTTCTCGAGCGATTCCGACGAAAGCAGCGCATCCAGCGCGCCCACGGCGTTACCCGCCGTCACGGTAAGCACCACGAGGGCGCCCGCTTCGGCAGCGCGCAAAACTGGAATCAAGGACAGGCCTTCGAAATTGCCAAGCCAAATCAGGTCGATTCCGCTGCGAAGCGCCTGTTCCAGCTTTTCAGGAATCGTACCCGTCGAATTTTCAAGAACCAGGCTGTCGCCTTGTTTCACAGGCATTTCGGCTTCTTGGTCCAACAGGCTCACGCGCAAAATACCCGACTGGCAAAGTGCAGACACGTAAGCCGTACCCGTCGTCGTTTTTCCGCTGCAAGCAGGGCCACTGAACACGACCAATCCCGAACGCATGCCGAGCAAGTTCATCATGGATTCCGGCACGCCAAGCGCCGTAAAGTCCGGGCATTCATCGAGCACCGGGCGGAAAATTGCGGAGCTACCCAAAGCAGTACGGTTGTAGCGCACCCGCCACTTGGAACCACACCAAGGGCCACCCATGACCGTACCCGATTCGCCTTCCATGGAATTCAAGAAGTTACGAAGCGAGCCCGTTTCGACAGCAGGAGCATCGGGAATGGCACAAACCTTCCCCGCCAAGCGCACTGCAGAGGCTGCACCCTCGGTAATCACCAGTTCGGAGGCGCCCACATTCAGCGTATATTCCAGCAAAGATTCAATTTCTGTAGCCATAATATCCTCTTAGTTCTGAACCCTGTAAGCGGCGAAACGGCGACTATCGCAGGCGCGTTTCCACGCCTCGGCACCTTCAATGTAGCCCGATTCCACGCACTTCTGCAAGGAATCGTCAAGCGAAATGCCCTGATCTTTCTGGCTGCTGATCGAAGCGGACAGCTGCGAGATTTCTCCGCGGCGAAGCATGTTCGCCATCGTTGAATTCATCTTGGCGGCTTCGACAGCAAGCACCTGGCCCTGATTCTGCACAATCGGAATCAAGTGCTGCACAATGATTCCCTTGAGCTGTTCGGCCAAGGAATTCGCAAAGGCCGTGCGTTTTTCGGCAGACACCGACGAAAGCAAGCGAGAAAGCAGAGCGTGAATGTTGTTGCCCGTCGTCACCGCGAACACCAAGGCGCCCGCGTTCGAAGCACGCAACAGCATCGAAAGTTCATCCAGAGTTTCGAGATAGTCGAACAGAATCACGTCGGCACCGCTCTGCATCGCAAATTCCACGCCTTCGATACCCGAGCGCACATGCAAACCGACTTCGCGCTGGGCAATCGCGCCGCGCGGATTCTGGAGCACACGTTCTATCGGTTTTTCAATCGTCTGAATGTAAACGTCGCGGTTAGCGGCAATGGTTTCGGCGAAAGTCGAAATCGTCGTGGAGCGACCGCTTGCGGCAGGGCCTGCCACAAGCACAAGGCCACTATTGAGTTCCACAAACTGATTGCAGAACGCAGGCAAATACAGGTTTTCGAGCGTAGTCGATTCTTGGGGAATCACGCGAATCGACACACTTGGATTCGTGTCGTTCCACGTGACCGTCATACGGGCGCGGCCAACACCGGCAAGACCGATTGTCTTGCTAAAGTTCTTGCCGACTACAATCTTGTAGCCGTCCGAAAAACCCTTGGAAGCTTCGTCTAGGCGTTCGTTAATGCGCGACAAATCCAAGGCGTCGTCCGAGGCCACAAAGAGTGCGCCCGACTGGCGCATGACAACCGGGCGGTCTGCGTACAGGTAGATATCCGTCGCACCGAACTTGCGGGCAAAAGCGATAATCTGCGACAGGTTCGTCATCGGGCGAATCTTTTCGGGAGCTTCTACCGGAGCGCCCTCACCTGTCAAAATCGCAAAGCGGCTCGGCAATTTTTCGGAATCTTCGCCCGAAGTTTCTTCTTCGGCCTCGGCCTGCACTTGCACCGTGCTGATGCTAGTCGATTCCAAGCCCGCGACCGCTTCGACTTCCACATTGGAGGTCGAGACTTCGCCATACAGGCTACTGTTGCCTTCGATCTGCAAGCCTTCGGACTGCGCTGGCTGCGGTGCAGCAGGCGCAACAGACGGTGACGATGCCGGAGGCGCTTCAAAGCGCGCGGTCGACTGTTTTTGCGGAGCAGCAGGCGCGGCATTAGCGGGCGCCGTACTTGCAGGTGCTGCAGCCGGAGCAGTACCGCCTTCGGCGGCGACCTTGGCCTCTAAATTCTTGACAAAGGCGAGCACCTTGATGTACATCGGAGGCGGGAGGATTCCTGCATCCACCAGCACCTGGCCAATATCTTTCTTGTCGGTAATTTCACCCCAGTGGGCTTTAACCTGAGCTTCAGTAACGACCTTGTTATGCACAAGGACTTTTGCCATGTACTGGTTTCTCATAGGAAGTCCCTCCGGCTAAACCACCAGCTTGCAATCGCAAGGAATACGCCGATGTAGCCTAGCGCATAAATGCTATTCCAGAATACGTACATATCGGGGAGAGCCACGCCGTGCACCACGTAAGTCGTCACGTTGTAGCGGTAAAGCCCCGGGAAGATTGCGTGAATGACTTCGGCGGCCTTCTGGAACAGCATGCTCGATGTTCCGTTCAGTTCGCCCATACGGGTCGCAAAGCGCACCTGTTCCAAAAGTTGGTCGCTCAAGTGGCCCGCAAAGTAAACACCCAGCGTAAACAGCGCACTGAGCACCGTGCTGCTAAAGCTGCTGAACAAAAGCGCCACCGCAATCACCACCGCCATCTCGCAGAAAATCAGGTAGATAGCCGTAAGCAGGCTAAGTGTGGGAGCAGAACCCGTGAGGAACAGCATCACGTAGTAGATGGCCGTCAAAAGCATCAGGTGAACCGCCACCACCGCAAGCAAGCCAAAGTACTTGCCCACAATAAACGAGGCGCGGCTAATGGGCTTCGAGAGTAGCGTAAGCACCGTACGGCGCTGGATTTCCTTTTGCACCAGGCTAATGCCCACGAAAATCGAAATCAACAGGCCCGAAAGGCTCATCACCGAAAGCGTCGTCGACTTGATCACGTAAGCGCGGTCGAACACCGACCATTCGCCAAGCACAATGCTAAACAAGGTAAGCGCAATCGCCAAAAAGCCGATGTTATAGAGAATCTTGTCGCGAATGGATTCGCGGAACGTATTGAGGGCAATGATGCCGATATGCTTAAGCGTCTGCACGGGCAATCTCCTCTGTTAAAATATCTTCGAGACTCGGGCGCTTGTGGTCCATGCGCTCGACAGCAATTCCTTTTTCCAGGCAGTAACGCAACAGGCGGTCGCGGGCGGCATCGTCGGCGCACACGCATTCCTGCGGATGGCCAGCGGGACTAACACCTTCGGGCAGTTCAGCCTGCGGAATCGCTTCGCGGGTACGCACGTGGTATTCCACGCCGCAGGATTCCGTAATCTCGTCGACGGTTCCTTCGCGCACGATCTTGCCATCGACAATCATCGCGACCTTATGGCTAATGCTTTCCACGTCGCTCAGCAAGTGGCTCGAATAGAAAATCGTCACTCCCGTGCGGTTGAGTTCCATAATGGCTTCGCGCACGTCGCGGCGGCCCATCGGGTCAAGACCACTCATGGGTTCGTCCAAAATCAAAAGTTTCGGCTTGCCAAGAATCGCCTGGGCAATGCCCACGCGCTGCATCATGCCCTTGGAATATGAACGCAGGCGACGGTCAATCCAGTCCTTGTTCGCATGCAGCAGGTCCAGCGACCAGTCGATGCGCTTGTCCAGTTCGGCACCAGAAAGCCCCACAAGCTTGCCGTAAAACTGCAACAGTTCGCGGCCTGTCAAATAATCGTAGAAGTACGGCTGTTCCGGCGAATAACCGATAAACTGGCGGCTCTTCACATTGCGCGGAGAAATTCCGTTCACCAGCACCTTGCCCGAATCAAAATTCAAAAGGCCCGTCAGCACCTTGATAGTCGTAGACTTGCCCGCGCCGTTCGGCCCGATAAAGCCATACACCTGTCCCGGTTCTACGCTAAAACTCACATCCTTAAGCGCAAGCTTCGGTTTCATCAAGAAACCGCTGCGGTACGTCTTATGCAAATGTTCAATCTTAATCATAAACAACCCAATCACTTGTCCGAATCGTCGGACTTTTTACCAAAGGCACGTTCCGAGGCTTCCTCAATTTCCCTTTTGCGGCGTTCTTCCCTTTCTTGCTTCTTGATAAAGAAATGGATAATCGCACCCACGGCGTAGCATGCCACGCCGGTATAGAACAGCGGATTGATCGATTGGCCCTCGAGACCGGGGAAGATATTCAGGACAATGCTGTGTCCGAAAAGCATCAAAAGCACTAACACAAAACCCAGCGCACGGAGCACATAAGTCACAATCACGAGTTTTTTCATAGATACCTCAAAACAGCACCTTTCGGTGCCTCTTTCTTTATAAAGAAAAATACACAAATATTTGAGTAAAGGAAAAGCCGCGCCCCAAAAAAGCCTATAAAATAGGAGATGCCGGCTCGGGGGCCGGCATGACATTTAAAAAGAGCGAAGTTTTTTAGCCCTTCACGTGGATTGCGGCGGCGAATTCTGCCAGCAACTTCGGGTCTTCGACCTTTTCCCAAAGCGTGCCGGTCACGATGATGTTCGCGCCGGCAGCCACGCGAACTGCTGCAGTCTGCGGGTCCTTGATTCCACCGCCGGTAATGATGGTCATCTCGGTCGCCTTGCGGGTATAGGCGATGTGTTCCACGGGTACGGGCTCTTCGGCGCCGCTGCCCGCTTCCAGGTACACGTAACGCATGCCCATGAGTTCTGCCGCGATGGAGTTCACCATGCTGAGCTTGGGCTTGTTCGCGGGTACGGGCATGGTACCGCTGATGTATTCCACCGTCGTGCGCTTGCCGCTGTTAATCAGCTGGTATGCCGTCGGGATGGCTTCCATGTTGAGCGCACGCACGAGCGCGCCACCGCGCACCTGCTCGTCAATGAGGTAGTTCGGGTTGCGGCCGCTCACGAGGGTCATGAAGAGCATCGCGTCGAAACCGGGAACCACCTGCGAAGCGCCACCCGGGAAAAGAACCACGGGCAGGTCCACGTTGGCCTTGAGGGCCGCCACCTGCTTAGGGAGCGTGAAGTTACCCAGATAAGAACCGCCCACCAGAAGCAGGTCGGCGCCGTTCTCGGCGGCCATCGCACCCGCCTTCACGAACGCGGCCTCGTCGGATGTATCGGGGTCGAGCAGCACGGCAAAAAGCGCACCGCGTTTCTCGATTTCAGCGTTCAGGCGAAGTTCAGTCTTCCCAGGTTTCATACAATTCCTTTTCTTGCGTCTACTCCGCAAGATACCATAAAGATACATTATTTGTTTCCTCCATGCCACAAAAAAAGTAAAGAAGGCGGGCCGAAGCCCACCTTCTCGTTCTCTCGTTGTTCTCTACCCCAAATTCGCTATTCGTCCTTGATGCAGCGCACATTCAACTGGATAATTCGGTCAGACCACAGCGCACGTTGCTGTACGAGCCATTTTCCATAGCTTTCGAACATGATCATCGATGCCCGAGGGTTCGAATACGCGCTATCGGGCTTTACCGCATAATAGGTCCAAACTTCCTTGCCGCCATCTTTCGAGGTCACGTTTCCAAATCCAGCGGCAAACAAGTAGTCCGCAAGTGCATAAGCTTCAAGATCCAGCGATTCCTTGACAAAGCCAAACATTTTCTCCCAATCGTTGCCATTCGGAAGACGCCAGCCATCAGGGCAAACACCCTGATAAGTTCCAGTGGCCTTTTCAACAGAATCGATTGCGGCCATCATTCTATCGTAGTTGATGTTATTGCCCATGGCATGCAACGTATCGCAAAGTGACGGCACCTCGCTTTCTGCCAGACATTCATCAAGCGACACCATCACAATCGAGGTATCCAGCGCAAGCACTTCGGACAACG
Source organism: Fibrobacter sp. UWB1 (assembly GCF_002210325.1). Taxonomy (NCBI): domain Bacteria; kingdom Pseudomonadati; phylum Fibrobacterota; class Fibrobacteria; order Fibrobacterales; family Fibrobacteraceae; genus Fibrobacter; species Fibrobacter sp. UWB1. The sequence continues at coordinate 2,256 of NZ_MWQL01000006.1, read as the reverse complement.
AGTAATAACCATTGGGGCTGTTGAACATCAGGTTTTCACCAAACCATGTCTGCGTTCCGTTTTCCAAGGTGTACGTCACCGTCTTGTATGTCTTTCCGTCGCGTTCGTCAGTCATAGAGCCCGCAACATAGGGAGCCTGCCTGACCGAAGTTGTCCACTTTTTCGACGTACAGACAAAGTTGAACAAGACACCCGAATTTTCAATAACGGCACCTTCTTTTTCCGCAGTACATTCTTCCAGGCCCTGCATAAGAATCGCAAAGTTCGTATTGATTTCTTTGGACAGCTCGGACATTTTCAAAACGCCTTGGGCGTCTTCTTTCACAATAGTATTCAGTTTGCTAAACGACCATGCGGTAAAAAGTTTTTTCGTCTCTTCGTCAATATTGTCAAACGTTCCGTCTTCGCCAAACTTTTGCGCCAACGATTCAACGCTGGATTTGCTCAAAGATGGGCCCAAGTACAAACCCACAAAGTTCAGGACATCGACAACATCAGAATCTGCAGCATGTTCATTCTTTTCGAAATTGAATGGAACACCCTCGATTCCAAACGCCGCGAGAACTTCCCTGTCAGCCTGCGCTTTTGCTTCGGCAAAGGTTTTACCCGAATTCACCAGATAGCGCAAACGGTAAGCTTCCAAGTAGGTCATTACATTGACATTCACATTCCTAGTCTCGCGCAAATCCACTATGGCCAGATACGGGACATAATCCTTGTACCAGATGCCGTCGTACCAATCATCACTATTTCGATTGGGGTGAATTTCGAATTGCGCATACGGACTGTTAAAAGTAACGCTGTCGATTTCGAATTTTCCGGATCCATTTATAAAGGCGCCTTCATAAACAACTCCCGTCGTATCCAAAGTCGACGAATCCAATTCGAACACCTTCATCAGCGATACATTAAGCTGAATTGATGTGTTCTCATCGTATTCATTACCGTTCGGAGTGACAAGCGAAGGCATATTCGCCATTTTGCCACCCACCGAAATATCGGCAAGCACCGGAGTCAAGCCGGTCTCTTCGGCAGAGCCGCCCATCACGGTGTCGGGTTTACTGTCATCCGTGGAACATGCCGCAAGAGTCAAGGCGAATAGCACCGCCGCTTTGCAGACCATTTGTCTTTTTAAGTTGTTCATGAGTCCTCCTCGTTTTATTTTTTTAAACCCTTGATGTTTGTCATCGGGAAAAACTGCATGTTCAAGCGGTACACTTCATCGACAGCAGAATCCCTAGTCGCAATAGCAATGATGCGCTTGCGGCATTCAGCAATTTCTTGCACAATTTCGTCATAAGCTTCGTGCGTAACGCCCAGCGTAACACCCGAAAAATGCCGTTCCGCTTGCGGAACTCCCTCGATTGCGTCAAGGGCGAACTCGCCCATTTGGCGGTGCATCCCGCGAACGGCGACAGGCGTTACTTCCATAGGGCCAGTCGTCACCGACTTTTCGGTTTGCGTATAGTTGCCGGCATCGTCTTTTTGGAGCAGGCCCGCCTTGACCAAGAAATTCAAGGTTTCGCTCACCTCGGCCGCCGTTATCTTTTCACGGCAGGCATGGGCAAGGGCCAAGGGTTTTGCCCCCGGCATGGCAGGAGCGAGTTCGCGGATGACCGGATTTTTCCAGTCACTGAAAAAACGGAACGAATCCCCTTCCAGGACCTTCGCCTTGTGCGCCTCGGCAATCGAAATCATCTTGCCGTAAGCGGCCTTCTTTTCGGCATCCGTTTTTGCATGGTCGAACTTGACCAGCTCCACGAAGAAGTCGCACTCGTAATCAGCAAGCTTCATAGCCGTAGCCACACGCACGGCCGTTGCTTCGCCCAGATTATAGCGTCCCTCACTTACATATTTAAGGAAAATCGACGAGGAAAACCCCGCCAAGGTTGCGAACTCCTGCCAGCTAAACGCGGATTTCGCCTTTCGTTCGGCGTAGTAATCCGCAATATACTGACGGTAGCTCGTATATTCAAGTATATCTTTCATTTGTCCTCCTCTTAACCCCCGAAACACCGGTCCAAGCTAAGTTCATTCTAAATATAAACAAAGATTTTTAAAAAATCAATAGTTTTATGACATAAATTTTATGTTTTCAGCAAAATTTCAAACATTTTTCTATTTTTATCAAAAATTAGCAATTTTTACGACATAAAACATTTCTTATGCAGAATGCCGAGCGGAGGCAACAGACCGATAGTCTATTGTCGGAGCGAAGGACGAACAACGACTCGCTTTTCCTTTTGGAGTTCTCAT